>NZ_SPHX01000006.1:0-409890 GCF_004535805.1 Cellulomonas sp. HD19AZ1 | reverse complement strand
TCACCTGCTCCGCCGCAGCCGCCACCACACCCGCCTGCACGCTCGTCTCCTCCGACCCCGACGCCACCTGACCCGACGCCGCCGCCAGCTCCTCCGCCGCAGCCGCCACCGTCCCCGCCGACTCCGCGACACCGGCCAGCGTGCCGCGCACCGACGTCTGCGCCTCGACGAGCGACGCGGCCATGCGGCCGACCTCGTCCTGCTCGACGACGTGCGGCGTGCGCGTGAAGTCGCCGGCCGCCATGGCCGTGACGGACGCCTGCACCTCGGTGACCGAGCGTCGGATGCGGCGGGCCACGCCCGCCGCGACCGCACCCGTCAGCAGCACCGCGCCGAACGCGACGACCAGCACGACCAGGCCCACGCGGTCCGCGTCGCGCTGCGCGTCGGCCGCGGCGGACGCGAGGTACTCCTCGAACGCCGCCTCGAACGCGTCGAGGTGCTCGAGGTAGGCGTCGATGAGCGGCTGGCTGACGTCGTCGGTCGCGGCCTCGTACGCGGCCGGGTCACCCGACAGGGCCGCGGGCACGATCGTCGTGTCGCGGGCCTGCGTCCACGCGTCGAGCCCGTCGGAGAAGTCCCGCCACCGCGGGTCGTCCCGGAACCGCGGGTGCGCGTCGACGACCGCGCGCGCCTCGTTCATCTCGGCGTCGTTCGCCGCGACCCGCGCGACCCACTGCTTCTGCTCGTTGCCGCGCGTCGCGGCGATCTGCGCGACGATCATGCGGGCCTTGAGCTGGTCCTCGTGCACGACGCTGGTCGCGCTGCCCACCGTGTTCTCGACGACGACGAACTCGTTCATCGAGGCCGCGACGCCGTCGATCTCGACGTACGCGTACACGCCGTTGCCGATGGCCGCGGCCCCCACGAGCCCGACGACGCACAGGATCTTGACCTGCACCGAGAGGTCCGCGAACCGTCCGAGAAGCCCGCGGCGGCGCGTGCTGGTGGTGTCCATGGCTGCTCCCTCGCCCTGCCCTGCTCGACTCCCCCCGGCACCGCTCCATCGGCGGACGCGCGCGGGTCGTGAGCAGAACGGGAGGTGAACCCCGGTGGGGTCCACCTCCCGTCCGAGGGTGGTGCGGGACCGTGCGGCCCGTGACGCGGGTCAGGCCGCGACGGCCTCGTCCACGTCGAGCACGAGCAGCAGGCGCCCGTCGAGCTTGTGCGCGCCGCGCACGACCGAGCGCATCGCGGGGTCGAGCGTGTCCGGCGGCGCCTCGAACGAGTCGGGACCGACCTCGACGACGTCGCCGATCTCGTCGACCAGCAGGCTGATCGGCTC
This sequence comes from Cellulomonas sp. HD19AZ1, assembly GCF_004535805.1. NCBI lineage: Bacteria > Bacillati > Actinomycetota > Actinomycetes > Micrococcales > Cellulomonadaceae > Cellulomonas > Cellulomonas sp. HD19AZ1. The sequence goes on along the minus strand of NZ_SPHX01000006.1, from coordinate 408,605 downwards.
GCCGGCGACCTGCACGACGACCATCATCGGCTCGTCGCCCGCGAGCGGCGGCAGCCCCATGCGCGTGCGCATGTCGATGGTGAGGACGACCTGCCCGCGCAGGTTCACCAGGCCGGCGACCTCGGCGGGCGCGAGCGGGACGCGCGTGCGCGTGTGCGAGCGCAGCGCCTCCTGCACCCGCAGCACGTCGACGCCGTACAGCGTGCCGTCGAGCGTGAACGTGACGTACTGGCTCATCGTGCCGCTCCCACCAGGTCGGAGCCCAGCACCGCGGACACGTCGTCCGGGTCCTGCGCGGGCTCGTCGTAGAACGCCGCGTCGGCGGCGAGGACCGCCGACCGCACGTCGAGCAGCTCGACGACGCGGCCGCCGAGCACCGTGGACCCGAGCAGGCCCATGTCCTCGACGTCGGAGTGCTGGTCGTCGCGGTCCTCGAGGATGTCGACGATCTCGCGGACCACCAGGCCGACGGCCCGCGTGCCGCGCGTCAGCACGACCACGAGCAGCTCGTCGACCTCCTCGCCGTACGCGCCGAGCATCCGGTCGAGCCGCACGAGCGGCAGGATCGTGCCGCGGTAGCGCACGACCTCCCGCCCGCCGACGCGCTCGACCTCGTCGGTGCGCAGGTGCTCCAGGCGCGTGACCTGCTGCAGCGGCATCGCGACGTGGCGACCCTCGCCGATGCCGACGACGAGCACCTGCTCGCGGCCCGCGTGGTCGAGCTGCTCCTCGACGCCCGCGCGGCGCGCCGCGGCCTCGACCTCGCCGTGCAGCGCGCGCCGCGCGACGGCCTGCACGTCGAGGATCAGCGAGACGCGACCGTCGCCCAGCACCGTCGCCCCGGCGTACGCGCCGATCGACTTGAGGCGCGCCGACAGCGGCTTGACCACGATCTCCTCGGTGTTGAGGACCCGGTCGACCAGGAGCCCGAACCGGTGGTGGTCGGCCTGCACGACCGCGATCACCGAGCTCGACCCCTCGGTCGCCTCGTCGGGGATCTCCAGGACGCCCGTGAGCGACACGAGCGGCAGCAGCTCGCCGCGCAGCCGGTAGACGGGCGCGTCGTGCACGTGCTCGATCGCGGTGCCGCCGCGCTGCGCGTCGAGCGCGACGAGCTCCAGCAGGTTCACCTGCGGGACCGCGTACACGTCACCGGCGCACTCGACCGTCAGCGCGGGCATGATCGCGAGCGTCAGCGGGATCCGCAGGCGCCAGACGGTGCCCACGCCCACGGTCGACTCGACGTCGACCGTGCCGCCGACCTGCTCGACCTTGGTGCGCACGACGTCCATGCCGACGCCGCGGCCCGACACGTTCGTCACGGCCGACGCGGTCGAGAACCCGGGCAGGAACAGCAGCTGCAGCAGGTCGCCGGGCGCGCTGGCCTCGACCTGCGCGGGCGTGCGCAGCCCGCGCTCGACCGCCTTGGCGCCGACGACGACGGGGTCGATGCCCTTGCCGTCGTCCGCGACCTCGACGACGACCTGGCCGCCCGCGTGGTACGCGCGGAGCGTGAGGACGCCCTTGGCGGGCTTGCCCGCGGCGACACGCGTCGCGGGCGCCTCGATGCCGTGGTCGACCGCGTTGCGCACGAGGTGCGTGAGCGGGTCCTTGACGGCCTCGAGCAGGCTGCGGTCGAGCTCGGTGTCGCCGCCCGACATCTCGAGCTGGACCTCGCGCCCGCACGTGGCCGCGAGGTCGCGCACGACGCGCGGCATCTTGGACCACAGGTGCTCGATGGGCTGCATGCGCGTCTTCATGACGCCCTCCTGCAGCTCGCCGGCGACGAGGTCGAGGCGCTGGGCCGTGCGCACGAGCGTGACGTCGTCCGCGGCGGCGGCCAGGCGCGTGATCTGGTTGCGGGCCAGCACGAGCTCGCCCACCTGGCGCATGAGCGCGTCGAGCAGGTCGACGTCGACGCGGATCGCGGAGTCGCCGACGCGCAGGTGGCCGACCTCCTCGGCGGCCTCGGCCGCCGGGGCCGGCGGCTCGGGCGCGGGGTGCGGCTGCGGGACGACGGCCGTGGGGGCCGTCGGCGCGGGCGCGGGCGCCACCGGGGCGGCGGGCGCCGCGACGGCGGGTGCGGGGGCCACGGGAGCGGCGGCCGCAGCCGACGCGGCCGCGACCGGCTCGGGTGCCGCGACCGCGGCGGGCGCGGCGACGGGTGCGGCGGCGGGCGCGGCGCCCGCGGCCTGCGGCTCCTCGGCGCGCACGGCCTCGACGAGGGCCACGACCTCGTCGACCTCGACGTCGCCCTCGGTGCCGTCCCGCTCGATCGCGGTCAGCAGGTCACGCACGCGGTCGACCATCGCGAGCAGCACGTCGGTGGTCCGCTGGTCCATCGTGCGGCGCCCGTCGCGCAGCTCGACCAGCAGGCTCTCGCCCGCGTGCGTGAGCCGCTCGAGGCGGTGCATCGCGAGGAACCCGCTCGTGCCCTTGATCGTGTGGATCGTGCGGAACACGCTGCTCAGCAGCGGGCGTGATCCCGGCTGCTCCTCGAGCGCGACCAGGTCGCGGTCCAGCTGGTCGAGGTTCTCCTGCGACTCGACCAGGAACTCGCGCACGATCTCGTCGACGTCGTCCATGTGCACCTCCCCGGCTGGGTGCGCACGCACCCGACGCCCCGCACATCGGCCGCCGGGCCCGAGGTCTGAGGGGTGCGGGCCGTCTTCAGCCGCGGGGCGTGCCGCCGGCGTCCGGCGCCGACGGGTCCGCGGCCCCGGGTGCGTCGGCGCGGGGCGCCGACCGGTGGCCCGGCAGCAGGTCGCGCAGCGCCGCGGCGGCCGTGGCGTCCGCGTCGCCGGCCTGCGCGGCGGCGGCGTTCGCCTCGCGCACCGCGTCGAGCACCTCGGAGCGGTGGACGCGCACGTGGCGCGGCGCGTCGATGCCCAGCCGCACGCCGTCGGCCCGGACCTCGAGGACCGTGACGACCACGTCGTCGCCGATGACGACGCTCTCGCCGACGCGACGGGTGAGCACGAGCATGCCCGCGAGACTACAGGGCGCCCGCGGCGGCCCGGCCGGCGTCCCGCGCGCGTCGGGACGTGGCGAGCGACGGGTGCGGCCGGTCCGCCGCGGGCTGGGTACGGTGCCCGGGTGAGCGCCCCGACCCCCGTGCCGTCCGTCCCCGCGGCCGCCCGACCCTCGCGCGGCGCCCTGACCGGCGGCGGCGTCCTCGCGGGCGCGGCCGCGTGGGTCGCGGTCGCGCACTACTTCGTGGTGCTGCTGGTGGTCCGGGCGGCGTGGACGACGCCGTACAGCGTGCTCTCGAACACCATCAGCGACCTCGGCGCGGCGGGCTGCGGCGAGCACCGCGGCCGCGACGTGTGCTCGCCGTGGCACGTCGCCGCGAACGTCTCGTGGGTCGCCACGGGTGCGTGCCTGCTGCTCGGCGCGCTGCTGCTGCGACCCGTGCTGGCCCGGGGTGCCGCGGGGCGCGTCGGCCTCGCGCTGATCGGCGTGGCGGGCGTCGGCGAGCTCGTGGTCGGGCTGAGCCCCGAGGACGTGAGCGCGGCGCACGTGCCGGCCGCGGCCGTCGCGATCGTCGGCGGGCTCGCCGGCCTGCTGACGCTGGGCGCGTCGCTCGCGCGCACGCCCGGCCTGCGCGGCCTCGGGGTGCTGGGCGTCGGGTTCGGCGCCCTCGGCGCGACCGCGCTCGTGCTGGGGGTGACGGTCGTCCCGGAGCGGCTCGTCGGACTGGTCGAGCGGCTCGCCGCCTACCCGATCCTCGTGTGGACCGTGGCCGCGGGCGTCACGGTGCTGGTCCGGCGGCGCGCTCACGCGAGCGCGGCGTCGAGCTCCTGACCGAGGGCGGCGGCCCACACCAGGCGCGACGCCGGGACGCCGTCCACCCACGCGACCGGCAGACCGGGCTCCAGCACGGTGCCGGGTGCCGCGGTGTCGAGCAGGCCGTGCACCGCGAGCGCGTCCACGGGGCGCTCGGCGCCGACCGCGGCCACCCACGCCGCGACGTCGGCGGACTTGGTGCGCGCGTCCGTCACGGCCCACACCTGGTCGGCGCCGAGGCCCGCGAGCGCGTGCGCGGCGCGCGCGCGGTCGTGGTGCTCGGTGCCGACGCGCAGCGCGACGACCTGCGCGGTGCCCCCGTCGCGGGCCGGTGCCGTGACGGCGCCGGACGCGTCGAGCTCGTGCACGCGGCCGTCGGGCAGCCCCCACCGCACCGCGAGCGTGCGGGCCACGGCGCGCGGCCCGTCGCCCTCGCCGACGACCACGAGCACCTGCCCGACGCCGCGCGGCGGCGGGGGCGGTGCGGGCAGCCGGCCCAGCACGGCGCCGAGCGTCATGGGCCCCGCGTCGAGCAGGCGCACCGGCACGCCGAGGCGGACGAGCTCGGCGCGCAGCCCGACGCCGGGCGCGTACGGGGGCGCGGGGGGCGGCTCGGGGGCGGGGACCGCGGGCGCGAGCGCGAGCGCGGCGGCGGCACCCGCGAGCGCCGCGTCGGCGGGGCGGGGCGCGGGCACCACGAGGTCGGGGTCGGGGGCGCCCACGAGCGAGCGGACCTGGTCGAGGACCGCCGCGAACTCGCGCGACGTGGTCGACACGCCGGGCGCGGGCGCGGGCGGGCCGTCGGGGCCGTCGGCCGCGTCGGCCGCGTCGAGCAGGTCCTCGATGCCGCGCGCGGGGGCGGGTGCGGCGGGCCGGTGCGCGAACGCGCGCACGGGCCGGTCGTCCTCGTCCGGCACGTCGACGGTCATCTCGTAGCGTTCCTTGGCGAAGAACCCCGCGAACCCGCCCGAGCGGATGCGCTCGGCGCTGACGATGCGCGCGCCCGGGCCCAGGTGCTCGCGCACCTGCGTGACGAGCTCGTCGAGGTCGGGGCCCTCAAGCAGCAATCGCGTGGTCACCGTTCACCACCCCGACCGTGTCGACCTGGACGCCGGCGGCCGTGACCTCGGAGTACGAGAGCACGGGCAGCCGCGGGTCGGCGAGCGCGACGAGCCGGCGCAGCGCCGGGCGGATCGCGGGCGAGCACGCGAGCACGACCCCGCGGCCCTCGGCCTCGGCGCGACCGACCGCGGCGCGCAGCTGCGCGAGCACCGTGTCGAGGCGCTGCGGGTCGACCAGCAGCTGGCTGCCCTGGTCGCCGGGCCGCAGGTTCTCGGCGAGCTGGTGCTCGAGCACGGGCTCGAGGGTGAGGACGCGCAGCGCGCCCTCCTGCACGTAGGGCGCCGCGAGCGCGGGGCCGAGCGCCGAGCGCGCGGCCTCGACCAGCCCCTCGGGGTCGGTCGAGACGCGGGCCCGCAGCGTGAGGGCCTCGTAGATGCGGCCGAGGTCGCGGATCGGCACCTGCTCGACGAGCAGGCCCTGCAGCACGCGCTGCACCTCGCCCAGCGAGAGCAGCGCGGGCACGAGCTCCTCGACGACCGACGGGTTGACCTGCTTGACGCCCTCGGTGAGCACGCGCACGTCCTCGCGCCCGAGCAGACGCGCGGCGTGGTCGTGCACGAGTGCCGACAGGTGCGTGACCAGCACGGACACGCGGTCGACGACCGTGGCGCCGGAGATCTCCGCGGCGTGCCGCAGCTCGGCGGGCACCCACTTGCCGGGCAGCCCGAACACCGGCTCGGACACCGCGGTGCCGGGTAGCGCGGCGAGGTCGTCCCCGAGGGCGAGCACGCGCCCGGGGGGCGCCTGGCCGCGGCCGACCTCGACGCCCGCGACGCGCACGACGTACGTCGACGGCGGCAGGTCGACGCTGTCGCGCGTGCGCACGGGCGGCACGACGATGCCCAGGTCGAGCGCGACCTTGTGGCGCAGCGCCCGCACGCGCGCGAGCAGGTCCTGGTCCGGGCCCGTGCCGACGAGGTCGACGAGGTCGGGCGCGAGCAGGATCTCGAGCGTGTGCACGCGCATCTGCTCGATGAGCTGCTCGGGCGTCTCGGCGGACGGCGCGGCGACCTCGGCGACCGCGGGCTCGGCCGCGGCGGCGGCCTCGGCCTTCTCGCGGGCGCCGATGCGCTGACCGGCGACCAGCAGCGCTCCCCCGACGGCGAGGAACGGCAGCTTGGGCATGCCGGGCAGCAGCGCGAGCGCGACGGCCGCGCCGCCCGCGACGAGCAGCGCCGTGCGGGACTGCGTGAGCTGCGACGCGGCCGCGGTGCCCATGTCGCCCTCGGCGGTCGCGCGCGTGACGACGATGCCCGTGGACACCGACAGCAGCAGCGCGGGGATCTGCGTGACCAGGCCGTCGCCGACGGTCAGCAGGCTGAACCGCTCGATGGCCTCGCCCGCCGACATGCCCATCTGCATCATGCCGATCGCGAACCCGCCGACCAGGTTGATGACCGTGATGACGATGCCCGCGATCGCGTCGCCCTTGACGAACTTCGACCCGCCGTCCATCGCGCCGTAGAAGTCGGCCTCGGCGGACACCTCGGCGCGGCGCCGGCGCGCGGTGTCCTCGTCGATGAGGCCCGAGTTGAGGTCGGCGTCGATGGCCATCTGCTTGCCGGGCATCGCGTCGAGCGTGAAGCGCGCACCGACCTCGGCGACGCGGCCCGCGCCGTTGGTGATGACGACGAACTGGATGACCACGAGGATGAGGAAGATCACGAGGCCGATGACGAGCGACCCGCCGACCACGAAGTGGCCGAACGCGTCGATGACCTCGCCCGCGAAGCCCTGCCCCAGCACGAGGCGCGTCGAGGCGACGTTGAGCCCGAGCCGGAACAGCGTGAACACGAGGATCAGCGACGGGAACACCGAGAAGTCGAGCGGCTTCTGCACGTACATGCTGGTCAGCAGGATCACGAGCGACGCCGTGATGTTGACGACGATGAGCACGTCGAGCATCGCGGGCGGCAGCGGCACGACGAGCAGCAGCACGATGCCGACGACGCCGACGGGCACCGCGAAGCGGGCGACGGAACGGTTCTGCACGGGTCAGCTCCTGGGGGCGGCGCCGGCGCGCGGGCGCCGGGCTCGGGGCGGGGTCGGGGTGTCGGGCGGCAGCGTCGATCCGCCGGGCAGGCGGTGCTGGCCGAGGCTCGCGCCACGGCGGCGCAGCGCCATGACGAACGCGAGGACGCGCGCGACGGCGGTGAACAGGTGCTCGGGGATCTCCTGGCCGACGTCGCACGCCGCGTGCAGCGCACGGGCCAGCGGGACGTCCTCGACGAGCGGCACGCGGTGCTCGCCCGCGAGCTCGCGGATGCGCGCCGCCACGGCGCCGGCGCCCTTCGCGACGACGCGCGGCGCGCCCGTGCCGGGCTCGTACCGCAGCGCGACGGCGACGTGCGTGGGGTTGACCATGACGACGTCCGCGGTCGCGACCTCGGCCATCATGCGGTTGCGGCTCATGCGCATCTGCCGCGACCGGATCTGGCCCTTGACCAGCGGGTCGCCCTCGGTGCGCTTGTTCTCCTCCTTGACCTCCTGCTTGGTCATGCGCGTCGACTTGCGGTTGCGCCGCAGCACGACGACCAGGTCGACCACGGCGAGCGCGACGCCCACCGCGATGCCGCCGCGCAGCAGGCCCGACGCGCCGTCGCCCGCGGCGCCCAGCACGGCCGCGAGCGGCAGCGTCCCGGACGCCATGAGCGTCGGCACCATGGTCTGGACGCCCGCGTAGAGCACGGCCGCGACCGCGAGGGTCTTGAGGAGGGTCTTGACGCCCTGCCACATCGCCTGCGGGCCGACGAACTTCTTCGCGGCGGCCGCGGGCTTGAGGTGGTCGAACTTGGGCTTCATGCTGCGGAAGCTCACGCCGCCCTGCGCGACGGCGACGACGATCGTCGCGACCACGAGCACGGCGAACATGGGGCCGAGCGTGCTGCCCGCGGACTGGAGCGACTGCCGCAGCACCTCGACGGCCTGCGCGGGGTCGGCGCTCGACGCGACCGCACGGACCTGCGTCATCTGCTCGAGCGCGGCACCCCGCGCGCGGCCGAGCACGCCCGGCAGCATGAGCGCCGCCGCGCCGAGGCCGACCCACGCCGTGAGGTCCTGCGAGCGCCCGAGCTGGCCCTTGCGCCGGACGTCCTTGAGCCGCTGCGGCGTGGCCTTCTCGGTGCGCTCGCCGCCCCCGCCGCCGCTCACCGCAGCACCGCCGGCACGTCGGTCGCGGTGCGCTCGGCGAGCGCGCCGAGCAGGTCGGGCAGCGCGAGCAGCGCGAAGCCGCACAGCGTGAGCGTCAGCAGGATCTTCAGGGGGAACCCGAGCGCGAACGCGTTGAGCGCGGGCGACACGCGCGTGAGCAGCCCGAGGCCGACGTCGGCGAGGAACAGCACGACGAGCAGCGGGCCCGCGATCTGCAGCGCCGACACGAACAGCGACGTGATGCCGTCGGCCGCGCCCTGCGCGAACCCGGCGGCCGAGAACATGGTCCCGAGCGGCAGCACGTCGAACGTGCGCAGCAGCCCCGCGACGACCAGCTGGTAGCCGTCGGACGCGAACAGCAGCACGACCGCGAGCAGCTGGTAGAGCCGCGAGAACTGCGCGCCGCTGGTCATGCTCATGGGGTCGAACGCGGTCGCGATCTGGAACCCGCCGAACAGGTCGACGAGCGACCCCGCGGACTGCACCGCCGCGAACACCAGGTAGACGAGGAACCCGGTCCCGGCGCCGACGACGGCCTGCAGCACGAGAGCGCCGACGAACGCGCCCGTGCCGGTCGACTCGACCTGCTCGAGCCGGGGCGCGACCGCGAGCGCGAGGCCCGTGCCGAGCGCGACCTTGACCGGTCCGGGCACGCCGCGCTGCGCGAACGGCGGCGCGACCACGAGGAACGCGATCATGCGCACGGCCGCGAGCAGCGTGGTCTCGACCGCGGCGATCGGCAGCGTGACGGCGACGGGGTCCATCGGGGTCGGCTCACCCGCCCAGCAGCGACGGGATGCGCGCGTACAGCTCGTGCGTGAACGTCACGAGCTCGGTGATCATCCAGTGCCCCGCGATCAGCAGCGCCGCGGCCGCGGCGACGGCCTTGGGCACGAACGACAGCGTGACCTCCTGGATCTGGGTCACGGACTGCACGAGCGACACCGCGAACCCCACGACGAGGGCGGTGACGAGCACGGGCGCGGCGAGCTTGGCGGCCAGCACGAGGGAGTCGAGCGCGATGTCGAGGACCGCGTTGGTGTCCACTAGCCGCCCCCGGTGTACGAGCCGACGAGCGCGGTGACGATCAGCCCCCAGCCGTCGACGAGCACGAACAGCAGGAGCTTGAACGGCAGCGACACCATGATCGGCGGCAGCATCATCATGCCCATCGCCATGAGCGCGGAGGACACGACGAGGTCGATCACGAGGAACGGCACGAACACGACGAAGCCGATGATGAACGCGGCCCGCAGCTCCGACAGCAGGAACGCGGGCGCGAGCACCGTGAACGGCACGTCGGCCGGCGTCTCGGGGTTGGGCCGGTCGGCGGCGCGCGTGAGCAGCGCGATGTCCTGCTCGCGCGTGTGGGACAGCATGAACTCGCGCAGCGGCGCCTGCCCGGCCTCGACGGCCTGCGTGAACGTGAGGCTGCCGTCGAGGTAGGGCTGCACGCCCGCGTCGTTGACGCCGCTGACGACCGGCGCCATGACGAACAGCGACAGGAACAGCGCGAGGCCCGCGAGGACCTGGTTGGGCGGCACGCCCTGCAGGCCGAGCGCGTTGCGGGTCAGGGACAGCACCACGAGGATCTTGGTGAAGCTCGTGGTCAGCAGGATCAGCGACGGCGCGACCGACAGCAGCGTGATGCCGAGCAGCACGACGATCGAGCCGCTGGGCGTGCCGTTGATGCCGTTGACCTGCACCGTCACCTCGCCCACGCCGGGCGCCTCGGGCGCGGTCGGCGCCGCGGGCGGCGTGGGCCCGGTCGCGGCGTGCGACGGCGCCGCGAGCGCGAGCTGGACGACGAGCACGCCCGCGACGACGAGCGCGAGCAGCAGCGCGCGCACGAGCGTGCGGCGCCGGTCGCGGACGGCCGGTGCCGTCGGCAGCGACGGGACAGGCGTCGCGGGTGCGGGCGACGCGAGGGCCGGGCGGGTCATCGGCGCACCGTGCGGTCCTGCAGCGCGCGCAGGGTCGCGCGCCACGTCTGCGGGGACAGCACCGAGCCCGCGAGCGGGCCGGGGCGGGCGCCGTCGGGCGCGGGGCGCGGCGTGGGCACGGCGTCCGCCGACCCGGCGGCGGGCGTGGACGCCGACGTGGTCGCGGGCGCGAGCTCGGGCACGGGGCGCAGCTCGGTGAGCAGCTGCACCTGCTGCTCGCCGAAGCCGACGAGCAGGCGGCGGCTGCCGACCGCGACCACGGCCACGCCCGACCCGCGGGAGAGCGACTGCCGGTCGACCACGTGCACCGTCGGCTCGCGGTCGTCGTGCGCACCCCGCGAGGCACCCAGCTTGCGCGCCAGGTACCACACGAGGCCGACGACGCACGCGAGCGACAGCAGCACGCGGCCGACGAGCAGCAGCTCGTCCATCAGACGGCGTCCGGCGCGCTGACGATCTCGGTGACGCGGATCGCGAAGTCCTCGTCGACCACGACGACCTCGCCGCGCGCGATCAGGCGCCCGTTGACGACGACGTCGGCGGGCCCGCCCGCGGCGCGGTCGAGCTCGAGGACCGTGCCGGGCGTGAGGTCGAGCACCTGACGCAGCGGCAGGCGCGTGCGCCCGATCTCCGCGGTGAGCGTGAGCTCGACGTCGTACAGCGCGCGCAGCGCGGCGCCCCGCTGCGTCGGCACCGCGGGTGCGGCGGCGGCCGGCGCACCGCCCGGGCGCACGCGCACCACGAGCCAGGCGCGCGGCCCGTCGGGGCCGACGAGCGCGACGACGTCGCTCTCGGGCGTGACGACCTGGCCGGCCGTCGACAGCCGCGCGGGCTCCAGCACGCCGTCGCCCAGCGCGGCCGCGGCCGCCTGCAGCGCCGGTCGCAGCGCCGCCGCGGGGTCGAGCGCGGCGCCGTCGGTGCCCTCGGCGAGGGCCGCGGCGACCTGCGGGCCGAGCACGAGGGCGACGTCGGCCGACGTGCGGCCGACGACGCCCGCGACGACCGCCGCGGCGTCGGCCGGCGGGGCCGCGTCGGCCGGTGCGACCTGCAGCGGGACGTCGGCGGGGACGAGCGCCGCGGCGGCCGTGGCGGCCGCGGTCGTGTCGACGACGGGGGACGTGGTGCTCATGCGTGGTTCTCCTCGACGCTCACGACCTGGCAGGCGAGCCGCGAGCCGTGGGTGCCGGCGGCGGCGTGCGCGAGCACGACGTCGTCGACCACGACCTCCAGGGGCCGGCTCGCGGGGTGGGACAGCGGCAGCACGTCGCCGACCGCGAGGTCGACGACGTCCCGCGGGTGGACGACACGGGGCGTGCAGCGCACGGCGACCTCGACCGGCGCCTCGAGCGTCGCGCGCTCGAGGTCGGCCTTGTCACGGACCAGCCGGTCCGGGTTGGGGGTCTCGCCGTCGGGGCGCTGCTCGGTGCGCAGCGCCGCGAGCACCGCCTCGGCGGGGAGCATGAGCGTCGCGGTGTCGACGCGCTTCTCGTCGATCCGCAGCGTGAAGCTCGCCGTCAGCACGGCGTCGGTCGCGGCGACCGCCTGCACGAACTGCGGGTTGTACTGGATCGAGCGCACCGACAGCTGCAGCGGCATGATCGCCGCGAACGTGTACGTGAGGTCCGCGAGCGCGTTCGTCACGAGGTCGCGCACGAGCGTCGTCTCGATCTCGGTGAGCTCGCGCCCCTCGCGCTCGTCGCCCAGCCCCGAGCCGCCGAACAGGTAGTCGACCCACACCAGGGTCGCGGGCACCGGCAGCTGCAGCAGCGCCGTGCCGCGCGGCTGCTCGACCGTGCACACGAACAGCGCGGTCGGCGTCGGCAGGTTCGCGACGTGCTCGTCGTAGGTCAGCAGCGTGACGTCGTCGAACGTCACCTGGACCAGCGCGCGCAGGCGCGCCGTGAGCTGCGTGCCCCACAGGCGCGCGAACCGCTGCAGCGCCATCGACAGGTGGCGCGCGTGCTCGCGCGACAGCGTGAGGGGGCGGCGGAAGTCGTACGGGACCGGCGCGGCGGCGCGCGCGCGGCGGCGCGCGGACGAGCCGGGTGCCACGGGCACGTCGGTGGCGACGGGCGCGGCGGGCGCGTCGGTCGCGGGTGGGGACGGCGTCACGACCGACCCATCGGCGGGTGCCGCACGGACGTGAGGAGAATCGGCGGCGGGGTCGCGCACGAGGACGACGACGGGCCCGGTGGGTGCGCGGACCGTGCGGTGGATCTCCCGCCGCCCGTCCTGGGCGGTGCGTCGCGCGGCACGGTCGCGCGCGGCGGGGAGCGACGGCGGCGCCCTCCGTGGCGCCGGCTGGTCACGTCACTGCGTGACGTAGTTCGTCAGGTAGACGTCCACCACCTCGCCCTCGTACGCCTCGGAGAGCTGCTCGGCGAGCTGCGCCTTGAGCTGGTCACGCGTGGCCGGGTCGGAGACCTCGGCGATCGGACGGCCCGAGTACAGCGCGATCGCGAGGTCGAGCGCGCGCGACGCGTCGATCTCCTCGCCCGCGTCGGCCGTGAGCTGCAGGCCCAGGCCCAGGCGCAGGTAGCGCCCGTCGGCCAGGTTGATGCTGATGGGCTCGACCTTGACGACCGCGCCCAGCTCGGGCGTCGGCTCGGGTGCCGGCTCCGCGGCCGCACCGTCGCCCTTCAGCAGCAGGAAGTACGCCGCGGCGCCGCCGATCAGCAGCACCACGACCACGGCCACCACGACCAGCAGGCCGCGCCGCGACTTCTTCTCGGCCACGGGCTCGGCCGCCGGGGCCGGGGCGGGTGCGGACCCACCGCCGCCTCCCCCGATCTTCTGCCGGGACACCACACGCTGCTCGACTGGCATGTCACACCTCCGTCTCGGGTCGTCGGGTCACTCGTGCGTCACGGTCGGCACGAGCTCGCGCACGTTCTCCGGCGCGTCGGACAGCACGACGAGGTCGACGCGACGGTTGGCCGCCAGCGACGCCTCGTCCATGCCCTGCGCGACCGGGCGGGCGTCGCCGAACCCCACCGCGGAGATGCGGCCGGGGGCGAGCCCGTCCTTCTCCACGAGGTGCCGCAGCACCTGGGTCGCGCGGTCGGCGGACAGCTCCCAGTTGGTCGGGTAGCGCCCCGACACCGGGAGCACGTTCGCGTGCCCCTCGATCGCGATCTGCTCCTGCAGCGCGACGAGCGTGGGCGCCGCCACGTCGAGCACCTGCAGCGCGGTGGGTGTCAGCTCGGCGCTCGCGGGTGCGAAGAACACGTCGTCGGCGATGAGCCCGAGGATCAGGCCGCGTTCGTCGATGCGGAACTGCACGACCTTGTCCAGGCCTTGCGCCAGCAGGCCCTGCCGCAGCGCCTCGCGCACCTGCTCGAGGTGCGACGCCTCGGCCTGCGCGGCGGCCAGCAGCTGCGGGTCGACCGGCTCGGGCGTCGGGATCTGCCCGACCTCCGCGAGGCCCTGGTCGGCGCTCACCATGCCGGCGGTGCCCGCACCCTGCGCGTGCTGGTCCTGCGGCGCCTGGCCGTCGAGCACGCCGTCGCCGCCGTCGAACACCGTCGACGAGACCTGCACGTCGCCGTTGCCGAAGCCCGCGGCGAGCGACTTGCTCAGCGCGAGGTACTTCTCCTGGTCGACCTGGCTGATGGCGAACAGCACGATGAACAGCGCCATGAGCACCGTGATCATGTCGGAGTAGCTCACGAGCCAGCGCTCGTGGTTGACGTGCTCCTCGTGCTCCTCGTGCCGGCGCCGACGGCCGCCCGCCGCGCTCACGCCGCCTCCGTCCGGGCGTCGGGCTTGTCGCCGCCGCCGGGCACGAGGCTGCGCAGCCGCTCGCCGACCAGGCGCGGGTTGGCGCCCGCCTGCACCGCGAGGAGGCCCTCGAGCGTGATCTCCATCTGCTGGCACTCGAGGTCGGAGATCCGCCGGATGCGGTTGCCGATCGGGAGCCACACGACGTTCGCCGAGAGGATGCCCCACAGGGTCGCGACGAACGCGGCGGCGATCGAGTGCCCCAGCGACGACGGGTCCGACAGGTTCTCGAGCACGTGCACGAGCGAGATGACCGTGCCGATGATGCCGATGGTCGGCGCGTAGCCGCCCATGTCGACGAAGTACTTGGACGCGACGCGGTCGGTCGCGCGCTTGGTCGCGATCCGGTCCTCGAGGATGACCCGCAGGTCCTCGGGGTCGGTGCCGTCGATCGCGGCCTGCAGCCCCTCGCGCAGGAACGGGTCCTCGACCTGGCGCGCGTCGTCCTCGAGCGCCAGCAGGCCCTCGCGGCGCGCGCGCTCGGCGAGCTTGACGACGACGTCGACGTTCGCGCCCGGCTGCGGCGCCTTGGCCCGCATCGCGCGCGGCACGGCCGCGAACGCGGCCTTCGCGTCCTTGAGCGTGTGCCCCGCCAGGCCGACGCCCAGCGTGCCGCCCCACACGAGGATGAGCGGCGCCGGCAGCAGGATCGACATCGGGTCGGCGCCCTCGAGCGTGAGGGCCGTGTAGATCGCGCCGAACGCGAACAGGATGCCGACGATGCCCGCGGGGTCCATCAGCGGCTCCTCGGTCGCAGCGGGACGGGCGGCGGCGGGTCGTCACCGGTGTCGTCGTCGAGGTCCGGCACGGTGCCCACCGGCCCGAGCCGCTCGAGGTCGCGCGCACGCGCCAGCAGCGACGCGCGCTGCTCGTGGATGAGCGCGACGATCTGCTCGAGGGACTCCTGGACGATGAGCTTGGTGCCGTCGACGAGCGTGAGGATGGTGTCGGGCGCACTGTCCACCCGCTGGACCAGGTCGGGGTTCACCCCGAACCTGCCCCCGTTGAGTCGCGTCACGACGATCACGGCACATCCCGTCCCTGGTCACTGCTGGTGCGGCGGCTCCGGGCTAGGCGCCCGGCGCCGCGTGCGCCCCGTCCGTGGGGCACGTCCTGCTCATCGGCAGGGCGTGCGGGCGGCTGAGGCGTCGGGCCTCACCCGCGTGCGGCGCGTCATGTCTGGTACGCCCAGTGCCACGGCTCGCGCGGCGTGTCCTCCGCGAAGCCGTACCGGTCGGCGTTGGCCCGCATCCACGCCTGCGCGCGGTCGTCGAGCCGCAGGTCGACCGCGAGCCCCCAGCCGTGGTCCGACGTGCCGGGCGTCGCGGCGAGGCCGCCCTGCGAGTACAGGCCCTTGCGGCGCACGAGGTCGACCTGCGTGTCGTACGTGCGGTACGAGTCCGTGATGCCGATGGTCACGCCCTGGGCGCGCGCGTCGTCGATCAGACGCGTGAGCTGCTGCGCGGCGGGCTGCCACAGGCGGTGCCCGGTGTCCCCCACGGGGGTCAGCGCGGCGTCCGGCACGCGGCCGTTCTGGTGCGCCGCGAGGCCGTTGGGCAGCATGTCGCCGTTGATGCGACGCACCGACGACGGCGACGTGTCGACGGTCGTGGCGGGCGCGGCGCCCGGCACCTGGTACGTCGCGACCGCACGCGCGAGCGTGTCGGCGAACGCCGTGGCCGTGGTGGTCGAGCCGGACGCCGACCCCGACGCGACGGTCGGGGTCGGCGCGGGCTCGACGAGCTCGCGGAGCTGCGCCATGCGCGCCGCGATCGCGGTGATCCCCTGCATCGTCAGCGCTTGAGGTTGACCAGCTCGTTGAGCACCTCGTCGGAGGTCGTGATGATGCGCGAGTTCGCCTGGAACCCGCGCTGCGCGATGATCAGGCTGGTGAACTCGCTCGACAGGTCGACGTTCGACATCTCGAGGCGGCCGCCCGCGAGCCCGCCGCGCCCGCCCGTGCCGGCCGTGCCGATCATGGGCTCGCCCGAGTTCACCGACGTGCGGAACAGCGACCCGCCGGCCTTCTCCAGGCCGCCGGGGTTGGTGAACGCCCCCATGGCGATGCGGCCGATGACCTGCTTGAGGCCGTTGCTGAACGTGCCGGTGATGGTGCCGTCGGCGCCGAGGCCGAACGACAGCAGCGTGCCCGCGGCCTGACCGTTCGGCGTGCCCGCCGCGATCGTGTCGAGACCCGCGTAGCCCGTGACCTTCGACAGGTCGAGCGCGACGCCCCCGACCGTGAGCGTGCCGGGCGTCGCGAGCGCACCGGCCGCCGTGAAGGTCACCGGCTGCGCGGCGACCGTCGCCGCCCCGTCGCCCGCGGCCACGGTCCAGCCCGCGGCCTCCTTCGTGAACGTCACCGTGAGCGTGCGCTCGGTGCCGATCGCGTCGTACACCTTCATCGGCAGGTTCTTGGTCGTGCCGACCGCCGCCGAGGAGTCCAGGTTGCCGAGCGTGTCCGCCGTCGTCGTCGCGACCGCGCCCATCGTGGTGCCGGCCGGGACCTTGAGGTCGACGAGCGGGCTGTTCGTGTCGACGACGCCGTTGACCGCGGCCCAGCCCTGCACGAGCGCGCCCTCGCCCGGCAGCACCATCTGGCCCGTGGTGTCGAAGTCGAACGCGCCGGCGCGCGTGTAGTACGTCTCGGCGCCCTTGCGGACGACGAAGAACCCGTCGCCCTGGATCATCATGTCCGTGCTGCGGCCGGTGGTCTGCGAGGCACCCTGCGTGAAGCTCGTCGTGATGCCCGCGACCTGCACGCCGAGGCCGACCTGCGCGGGGTTGGTGCCGCCGACGCCGCCCTGCGGGGCGCCCGCGTTGGTGAGGACCTGGCTGAGCGTGTCCTGGAACACCACCTGCGAGGACTTGTAGCCGGTCGTGTTGACGTTGGCGATGTTGTTGCCCGTGACGTCGAGCATGGTCTGGTGGCTGCGCAGACCGCTGATGCCGGAGAAGAGCGAGCGGAGCATGGGAGTTCCTTTCGGTGGTCCGCGTCAGGCGGCGGGGGTGGTCGGCGGGGTGGTCGCGGTGGGGTCGGCCGCCGTGACGGCGGCGACCGCGTCGAGCGGCACGTCGGTGTCGCCGACCCGCACGGTCGGGACCGCGCCCGCGTAGGACACGGCGGTGACGACGCCCGTGCGCGTCGTGGTCTCGGAGTCCTTCCACGTGACCTCGCGACCGACGAGGGCGGCGGCGGACGACCGCATCTGCAGCGCGAACGCCTCGCGCTGGGTGTCCGACAGCTCGACGAGACGCTCCATCGTGTTGAGCTGCGTGGTCTGCGCCATCAGCTGCGTGGTGTCCATCGGGCTGGTCGGGTCCTGGTAGCGCATCTGCGCGACCAGGAGCTTGAGGAACGCCTGCTTGTCCAGCGACGTCCGGTCGACGGGCTCGCTCGCGCCGGACGAGCCGGAGCCGCCGACGGGCACGTTGCCCTGCGCGTACGACGTGTCGATGCTCAACGGGTCCTCCGGGGTCAGACGACGAGGTCGAGCGCGCCGGGGCGCGCACGGGGGGTCGGGTGGGGGGTGGCGGGCGCGTCGCCGTCGGCGCCGCGCGGGGTGACGGCGCCGTCGGCCGGGCGGCCGGAGCGGCCGCCCGGGCCCTGGTCGAGGTCCTGACCGGCGCGGCCGCCGGCCTCGTCGCGGCCGCCGAGGCCGAGCTCGGCCTGCAGACCCGCGGCCTGCAGGTCGCGCCGCAGCTCGGCGAGGGTGCCGCGCAGCGCCTCGCGCGCCGCGTCGGTCGCGCCGACGAGGTCGAGGCGGACGGCGTCGTGCGTGATGTGCGCGACCACCCGGACGGGGCCGAGGTGCTCGGGGTCCACGGGCACGGTGAGCACGTGGCGGCCGGCGCCGAGCTCGCCGACGGACCGCAGTCGCGCGCCGAGCTGCTCGGCGAGCGGGACCGCGGGCACGGGCTGCGTCGCCGGCACGGCGACGGGGGCCGCCGCCGCGGGGGCGGGAGCCGGGGCGGGCGCGGGCGCCACGACCGGGACCGGCGCGGGTGCGGGTGCGGCAGTCGGCGCCGCGAGCGACTCGCGCGCGACCGGTGCGTCGGCCGCCGCCGGGGCCGGCGGGTCGCCGACCGCACGCACCGTCGACGGCGTGGGAGCCGGCTCGCCGGTGCGCACCGCGCGGGCCGGCGCGGGTGCCGGGGCGCCCGCGCCCTGCGGGGCGGCCGGGTCCGCCGCCGCGGCGTCGGCCGGCACGTCGGCGGGGGCCACGGGGGTCGGCGACGCGGCCGGCGGCGCGGCGACGGGCGCGACGGCGGCGGCGGGCCGCGCCGGTGCGGCGGGGAGGGCCGGCGTCGCGTCGTCGACGGCCGGCGCGGCGGCCGGCGCCGCGGGCGCCTCGACGGGTGCGTCGACCGGGTCGGCGGCCGGGGCGGCGGCCGGCGCGGCGGCCACGGGCGGGAACCCGACGGCCAGCACCGTCACGTCGGGCGTCGGCGTGCCGGACGCCACGGGCTCGGCGGTCGGTCCGCCCGGTGCGGCGGCGTCACCGGCCGCGGCGGCGTCACCCGGAGCGGTGCGACGGGAGCCGTCGGCGCGGCCCGACGCGGCGGGGCGCGCCGGCTCGCGGCCGGGTGCGCGGTCGGGCCGCGCCGTGCGGTCGGGGCCGGACGAGCGGTCCGGGCCGGGCGCGCGCCCGGCGCGCACGTCCCGGCGCGCCTCGCGACCCTCGTCCCGGCCGACCTGCGCCGCGAGCGCGTCGGCGAACGCGTCCGCACCACCCGCCGGGCGCGGGCCGGCACCGGGCGCCGGGCGCGGGGACGTGGCGGGGGCCGCCACGGCGGTGGGGGTCATGCGTCCTCCCCGGGTGTCGTCGGGGCCGCGCTGCGCGCGGCCACCTCGTCGAGCGCGACCTGCTCGGCGTGCTCCTCGGTCACGCGGACCTCCTCCTCGTGGCGCTCGCGCAGCCGGTCGACGGCCCGCGTCCGCACGCGCGCGGCCGTCCACTCCGCCTGCCGGCGTCCGACGTGCTGCTCGGCGTCCTCGACGGCGCTCAGGTCCTCGGTCAGCAGCGACGACAGCGCGACGCGCGCCGCGACGGCCGCCTGCCACGCCGCGATGTCGGCCTCGCCGGGCGGGCGCGTCGAGCCGAGCATCTCGGCCGTGCGCGTCGCGCGGTCGCGCGCGATCCGCTCCTCGCGGCGCGCGGACGCGAGCTCGGCCGCGGCGGTGTCCTCGGCCATGGCGCGCACGCGCAGCAGGCCCGCGAGCGGGAAGTTGCGGCTCATGCCTCCCCCATCTGCTGCACCAGCGCGCGCAGCCACGTCCACGACGCGTCCGCCGGTGCGGCCTCGTCCATCCCCTGCCGCAGGAACGCGTCGATCGCGGCCGCGTGCGTGACGGCCGTGTCGACGAGCGGGTTGGAGCCGGCCACGTACGCGCCGACGTCGATGAGGTCCTGCGCCTGCCGGCGCGCGGCCATCACGGCCCGCAGGCGGGCGGCGTCGGCGCGCTGCTGCGGCGTCGACACGCGCGACGCGACGCGCGACACCGACCCGAGCGCGTCGACCGACGGGAAGTGCCCCGCGACCGCGAGGCGCCGGTCCAGCACGACGTGCCCGTCGAGGATCGAGCGCGCGGCGTCGGCGATCGGCTCGTTGTGGTCGTCGCCGTCCACGAGCACGGTGTACAGCCCCGTCACCGAGCCGGTCGGGCCCGTGCCGGCGCGCTCGAGCAGGCGCGCGAGCAGCGCGAACGTGCTCGGCGGGTACCCGCGCGTCGCGGGCGGCTCGCCCACCGACAGCCCGATCTCGCGCTGCGCCATCGCGACGCGCGTCAGCGAGTCCATCATGAGCACCGCGTGGCGGCCCTCGTCGCGCAGCCGCTCGGCGATGCGCGTCGCGACGAACGCCGAGCGCAGGCGCACGAGCGGCGGCTGGTCGGACGTCGCGACCACGACGACCGACCGCGCGAGGCCCTCGGGCCCCAGGTCGTCCTCGAGGAACTCGCGCACCTCGCGGCCGCGCTCGCCGACGAGCGCGATCACCGACACCTCGGCGTCGGTGCCGCGCGCGACCATCGACAGCAGGCTCGACTTGCCGACGCCCGACCCGGCGAACAGGCCGAGGCGCTGCCCGCGCCCCGCCGTCACGAGCGTGTCGAGCACGCGCACGCCCAGCGGCAGGGGGGTGTCGACGCGTGCGCGGTCCAGCGGGTGCGGCGCGGGCGCGTCGAGCTCGACCATCGCCTCGACGTCGAGCGGGCCGCGCCCGTCGATGGGCCGTCCCAGGCCGTCGAGCACGCGCCCCAGCAGGCCGGAACCCACGGGGACCCGCAGGCCCGTGCCGTGCGCGCGGACCGGCAGCCCGGCCCGCAGGCCGTGCGTCGGGCCGAGCGGCATGCAGCGCGTCGCGCCGCCGGCGGTCGCGACGACCTCGGCCGTCACGGCCTCGTCGCCCTCGCCGATGGTCACGAGCTCGCCGACCGCGGCCGACGTGCCCGCGGTCTCGATCGAGAGCCCGACCACGCCGCGCACGCGGCCGACCGCGACCGGGCGTGCGGCGTGCAGCGCGCGCGACCAGCCGTCGGCGAGGTCGCGCTCGGGCGCGAGGGTCGTCACGGGGCCTCCAGGGCGTCGCGCACGCGCTGCACGGCGGTCCCGATCCGGGCGTCGACGTGACCGTCGGCGTGCTCGAGCACCGCGTCGCCGGGGGCGAGCGCGGGGTCCGCCACGAACGTGACCGCGAGCCCGTCGGTGCCCGGCAGGGCCGCGAGGTCGCGCGGGTGCAGGTGCACGACCGCGTCGTCCGGGACGTCGGGCTCGGCGAGCACGCGGGCCAGCGCGGCGCGCGCGGCGCTGGACGCGTCCCCCAGCTCGACGCCCAGCAGCGCGACCGCGAGCTCGAGCGCCGCCGTCCGCACCGTCGCGAGCGCGTCGGCGACGACCGGTGCGGTGCGCGCCTGCAGCGCGCGGCTCGCCGCGTCGAGCGCCGCGAGCGCCGACGCGTGCTCGGCCGCGCGGACCTGCGCGTCGTGCGCGGCCTGCTGCGCGGTGCGGGCCGCCTGCTCGGCGGCGTCGGCGGCGGCCCGGCGGGCGCCCGCGGCGTAGCCCGCGGCCCAGCCCGCCGCGCGCGCCTCGTCGTCGCCGGCGGCCGGGGCGTCGAGCCGCGCGAGCGCGACCGCGCGGACGCCGGCGGGCTCCGCGGGGCGCTCGGGCGCGTGCGTGGCCGGGCGCGCGGCGAACCGCGCGGCGGCGACGGGCGTGCGCTGCAGCGGCACGAAGTCGAGGTCAGGCAACGAGCTCGTCCTCGCCCTCGCGGCGCACCACGATCTGCCCGCTCTCCTCCAGGCCACGGATGACCTGGACGATCGCGGCGCGCGCCTCCTCGACCTGCGACAGCCGGATCGGGCCGAGCAGGTCGATCTCCTCGACGAGGTTCTCCCGCGCGCGCTCCGACATGTTGCGCAGGATCTTGTCCCGCACGTCCGGGCCCGAGCCCTTGAGGGCCTGCGCGAGCGTGCCCGTCTCGACCTGCCGCAGCACGAGCTGCACGGCGCGGTCCTCGAGCAGCACGACGTCGCCGAACACGAACATCAGCGCGCGCACCTGGTCGGCCAGCGCCTCGTCGCGCGCGGCGAGGCCCTCGAGGATCGACTTCTCGGTGGCCGGGTCGGCGCGGTTGATGATCTCGACGAGCGGCTGCACGCCGCCCACGGCCGCGAGCTCGCGCGGCGCGAGCACCGCGGACGCCTTGCGCTGCAGCGCCTCGGTGACGACCGCGACGACGTCGGGCGACGCGCGCTCCATGAGGGCGATGCGGTGCGCGACGTCCGCGCGCAGGTCCTCGGGGAGCCCCGCGAGGATCGCCGACGCGTGGTCGGGGCGCAGGTGCGCGAGCACGAGCGCCATGGTCTGCGGGTGCTCGCCGTCGAGCAGCGACACGACCTGCCGCGCGTCGGCCTGCTGCAGGAAGTCGAACGAGTGGCCCGCGAGCGACGCCTGCAGACGCTCGATCATGCCCGCGGCCTGCTCCTTGCCGACCGACGCCTCGAGCAGCTGCTGCGCGAAGCCCAGCCCGCCGCCCACGCCCGGGCCGATCTCGGCGACCGCGTAGAACTCGTCGACGACCTCGTCGGCCAGCGTCTGGTCGACCCGGTCGAAGCGCAGGATCTCGGCCGTGAGCTCCTCGATCTCGGCGACGTCGAGCTTCGACATGACGCGCGCCGCGCGCTCCTTGCCGAGCTGCACGAGCAGCAGCGCGGCCTTCTGCCGCCCCGTGATGCTCATCGCCGCGCCCCGGTGGTCATCCAGCCGCGCAGCAGCTCGGCGACCTGCTCGGGCTGCTCGTCGGCGAGCGCCGCGATCTCGGCGCGCCGCACGGCGGTGCCGTCGGGCGCGACGGGTGCGGGCGGCGGCGGCAGGATCGGCAGCTCGTCCTCGGCGGGGCCCTCGATCGGCGGGAGCGCGACGGCGGTCGCGCGCGCGGCGTCGAGCTCGCCCAGGTCGAGCGCCTCGCGCCGGGCGCGGCGCGAGCGCCGGCCGAGCACGATCATCACGACGACGACCAGCAGGACGACGCCCGCGGCGACGGCGATCTGCCGGATCATGTCGGAGCGCTGCTCCGCGGCGGCCTGCGCGTCGGCGGCCGCGAGCGCCTGCTCGGCGGCCTGCGCGCTCGTCGTGTCGAAGGCCATGCGCTGCACCGACAGCGTGTCGCCGCGCTCGGTGTCGACGCCCGCGGCGGCCGCGACGGCGGCCTGCAGGTCGGCCATGTTGATGCCGCCGGCGGCGGCCTGGTCGACCAGCACCGACACGGACTGCTTCTGCAGCGCGCCGGGCGCCGAGCGGGTCGTCTCGGTGGCCTTGTTGACGGCGTTCGTGACGTCCTCGTTGGTCGAGGAGTACGTGCCGTTGCCGTTGGCGCCGTCGCCGGGCACCGCGATGTTGTCGGGGCCGAGCACGCCCGTCGCGCCGCCGTTGCCGGTGCCCGTGTACTCCTCGGTGGTCGTCGAGGACGCGAGCGGGGGCGTGTCGGGCGTCGCCGAGAACTCCTCGGTGGTCCGCTCGGACTGCGACAGGTCGAGCTGCGCGTTGACCGTGACCGTGGCGTTGCCCGGGCCGACGAGGCGGTCGAGCATGGCCTGCACGGCCCCGCCGACGCGCGCCTCGTAGTCGGCCGCGCGCGAGTCGGTGAGCCCGCCGCTCGCGGCGCTGTCGCCGACGGACGACAGCACGGCGCCGCTCGCGTCGACGACCGCGACGTCGGCCGGCTGCATGCCCTCGACGCCCGCGGACACCAGGTGCGTGATGGCCTGCACCTGGTCCGCCGTGAGCTCGCGGCCCGGGCGCGTGCGGACGAACACCGACGCGGTCGGGTCGCTCTTCGCCGCGACGAACACGGTCTCCTCGGGGATCGCGAGCCGCACGGTGGCGGCGTCGACGCCGTCGATCGCGCCGACGGTGCGCGCGAGCTCGCCCTCGAGCGCGCGCCGGTACGTCTTCTCCTGCTGGAACTCCGACGCCGTCATCGGCATCTTGTCGAGCAGCGAGTAGCCCGCGCCGTCGGCGTCGGCCGGCAGGCCCGCCGCCGCGAGCTTGACGCGCTGCTCGTACACCGCGGACGCGGGCACCAGCACGGTGCCGCCGCCGTCCGTGAGCTCGTACTGCACGCCCGCGGACGTGAGCTGGTCGACCACGGCGCTCGCGTCGGCACCCGACAGGCCGGAGAACAGCGGCACGAGCGTCGGCTTCGACATCCAGCTGCTCAGCGCGACCGCGCCGAGCACGAGCGCCGCCACCGCGATGACGGCGAACGTGCGCTGCGCGAGCGAGAGCTGACGGACCGCGGCCGTGACCCGGCCCCACGCGTCCTGCACCTGAGCGGGCATCAGACCTGCATCCTCATGATCTCGGTGAAGGCCTCGACGGCCTTGTTGCGCACGGCCGCGGTGAGCTCGAGCGCGAGCGACGAGCGCGCGGCGGCGATCGTGTAGTCGTGCACGTCGTCGAGGTCACCGGTCACGGCGCGCACCGCGAGGTCCTGCGACGTCGACTGCAGCTGCTGGACCTGCTCGACCTGGCCGAGCACGCCCGCGAACACCGACGGGTCGGCGGCCGGCGCACCCGCGGCCCCCGCCGCGCCGACGGCGCCGAGGCCCGCGGTGGGCAGGGTCGAGGTGACGCCCTGGACGGGGGCGACCGCGTAGGCGCTCATCAGCTCCGCCCGATCTGCAGCGCGGCCTGGTAGGACTCGGTCGCGCGCGTCACGACGGCGGCGTTCGCCTGGTAGCCGCGCTGCGCCATGATCAGCTGCGTCATCTGCGAGGACATGTCCACGTCGGGGTGGCGCACGTACCCGTTCGCGTCCGCGAGCGGGTGGTCCGGGTCGTGCACGAGCCGCCCCTCGGCGCTGCCGAGCTGCACGCCCGCGACCTGCACGCCGCCGTCGCCGCCGGTCATCTCCTGCGCGACGACGTACCGCGTGCGGAACGCCTCCTCGCTGGTCGCGGTCACGGTGTTCGCGTTGGCGATGTTGTCGCCCACGGCGTCCATCCACTTGCGCGTGACGGTCATGCCGGTCCCGGCCACGCCGATGGCCCCGAAGATGGTCATCCGTTGGTCCTCATCGCGGTGCGGATCGACGAGAACGTCCCCGACATCGCCTGCGTCGCCAGCTGGTAGCGCAGGTTGGTGTCGATCTGCAGGAGCGTCTCGGTGTCGAGGTTGACGTTGTTGCCGTCGAGGCGCGTGGGCTCGAGCGAGCGCGCGACCGTGCCGGTCGCCGCGCCGTCGCCGCGCCGGACCGCGCTCGCGAGCTCGTCCTCGAACTGGACGCGCTGCGCGCGGTACCCGGGGGTCTGCAGGTTGGCGACGTTGTCCGCGCTGACGCGCTGGCGCAACGCGAGGGCGTCCAGCGCGCTGTCGAGCGCGCGGACGCTCACGGAGTCGAACATGCCCATGCGGGCCACCTCACCGACGGCGTGGTACGTGGTCGGCCGATCCGTGGCCTGCTGCGCGAGCGATCCGTGCTCACCCGCCCCATCGACCGCCCGGGCCGGGGTGTGAGGAGTCGAGCGGCGCGACCTGCGACGTCACCCGTCCGGCGCACTCGCGGCGCGGGGCGGGCGGGCGGTCAGCCCTCGAGGTCGAGGTAGACGGGCGCCGCGGCCGGACGCGCGCGCAGCGCGCTGGTCGCCGCCAGGTGACGGCGCGAGACCGCGGCCTGCTCGGCGAGCCGGTGGGCGACGTCGAGCTGCCGCGCGTGCAGCGTGCGCGCTCGGTCCAGGAGCGGTGCGGGCAGCGGGCCGAGCCCGGCGGGCGGGTGCCACGCGGTGCGCTCGGCGACCTCCTGCGGCGTCGGCAGGTGCGCGACGCGCAGCAGCTCCTCGGCGTGCTCGACCTCGAGCTCGAGGTCGGCGAGCGCCTGCTCCCACGACGCGTGGAACACGGCCTCGTCGGGCCGCGGGGCGGGGGGCGCCGGGGGCGCGGCGGTGGTCACGACGGCTCAGCCCACGCCGAGCAGGCCGCTGGGCGCGGGCGCCGCGGGGGCGGCCGTCGCGGAGACCGCGTCCGACGCCTCGTGCCACGTGCGCGCGAGCTCGGCGACGATGCCGCGGCAGCCGTCGACGCGCGCGGCGTCGCCGCTCGTCGACGCCGCCAGCAGCTCCGTCATGAGCCACGTGTAGATCGCGAGCAGCTGCTCGCCGCCGTCCCACGCCTCGACGTC
The DNA here is from genome assembly GCF_004535805.1 of Cellulomonas sp. HD19AZ1. Lineage (NCBI taxonomy): Bacteria > Bacillati > Actinomycetota > Actinomycetes > Micrococcales > Cellulomonadaceae > Cellulomonas > Cellulomonas sp. HD19AZ1. The sequence goes on along the minus strand of NZ_SPHX01000006.1, from coordinate 383,145 downwards.
GAGGCTCGCGGCCAGCTCGGTCACGATGTCCTGCGCGTGCGCGAGGTGCTGCGTCGCGTCGGCGCGACGGCCCGTGGTGAGCGCGTGCGCGCCCCGCTCGACGTCGAGCACGAGGCGGTCGACGAGCATCGTGAGCAGCCGGGCGGGGCTCGCGGTCTGCACCGCGGCGGCGACGTACCGGCTCCGTGCGTCGAACATGGTCCCTCCGGTGGTCAGCTCTGCTTCTGGTCGTTGGCGAGGTAGCTCGACAGGTAGCTCGCCTGCGAGTTCATGCGCGCGAGCGTCTTCTCGAGCGACGCGTACATCCGCTCGAGCCCGACGCGCCGGGCGGCGAGCCGCTCGTCCCACGCCGTGATGCGCTCGGTGAGGTCCTTGACCGCGTCCTGGTGCCCCGTGATCGCGGTGGTGATCGTGCCTTCCTTGCTGTCGGACGCCGTCTTCGCGGCCTCCGACAGGCGCGCCGCGACGCCCTGCACGACCGCGGCGACCTTGTCCGGGTCCTTCGCGGCGGCCGCCGTGTACACGGCGTCGTCGAACGTGAAGGTGCCGTCCTTCTGGATGACGATGCCGACGTCGGCCGGCGAGACGCCGTCGACCGGCATCGACCCGAGCGCGAGCATGTTCTGCTGCAGCATCCGCACGCCCGCGTCGCCGGCGAACAGCCCGCCCGACACCACGGTGCGCCCGTCCTCCGACGTCGACGTCGTGGACTTGGTGCGCGACGCGATCTCGGAGAGCACGACGTTGAGGTTCGCGACGAGGCCCGAGGCGAGCGACTTCACGGTCGAGTCGTCGCGCGTGAGGTCGAGCGTCAGCGGCTTGGCGTCGGCGGCGGTCTCGGCCGTGACGGTGAGGTCGACGCCCGTGAGGACGCCGGTGATCGTGTTCGTGGGCGACGTGAGGCGCTGCGCGCCGGGCGTCCCGGGGAACAGCGTGATCGCGGCGTCGCGCGCCTCGCGCACGGTGTCGAGCGCGAGGTTCCCGCCGTCGTGGGCGATCGTGAACGCGTTGCGCCCGCCGGTCTCGGTGCCGGTGACCTGGAGCCGGTAGGTCGACTCGCCCGTCGGGTTGCCGTCGACGTCGAGCTTGTCGACCTTGACGGCCGTGGCCCGCACCCCGGTGCCCGCGCCGTTGAACGCCTCGACGATGTCCGGGACCGACGTCGAGTCGGCCGTCACCGTGACGGTCTCGCCGCCGCGCGTGATCGTGAACGACGGCTTCTCGGACGCGAACGTCGTGGGCAGCGCCACGAGCGACGCCTGGGACTGCGCGACGGCGTCGACGCGGAACGTCAGCGTGCCGAGCTGCGCGCCCGCGCTCACGGTCGCCGAGGCGCCCGGCGTGCCCGAGGTGCCGGGCTGCGTCACGGCGGCCTTGACGGCGTTCCAGGACTCGGGCTTGGCCGCCTTCGCGGCGTGCTCCGCGAGCGACGCGACCTTGGTGTTGAGCGCCTGGAGCGCCGTCACCAGGGCGGACGCGGTCGACTTCTTCTGCACCAGCAGGCTCTGCTGGCCGCTCTGCAGCGTGATCAGGCTGTCGATGTACTCGCCCGTCTTGATGCCGCTGACGAGCCCGTCGATCGCCGCCATGTCCGCGTCCTCCGCTGTGCCGTGCCGTCACGTACTGCCGGCACCTGCGTGCCCGCCGGCGCCCGCCGGGACGGTCGGTGCCGATGTGCCGACCGGCGGTGGGGGGACGGTCGTCCACCCACCGCCGGTCGAGGGTCGTGCTGGTGGTCACCTCACGGCGACCGGGTACCTCACTGCAGGAGCGAGAGCACCGACTGCGGCAGGTTCTTCGCCTGCGCGAGCATCGCGGTGCCCGCCTGCGAGAGGATCTGCGAGCGGGTGAACGACACCATCTCCTGCGCCATGTCCGTGTCACGGATCCGGCTCTCCGACGCGGACAGGTTCTCGACCGCGACGTTGAGGTTGTTGATGGTGTGGTCGAACCGGTTCTGCACGGCACCGAGCTGCGAGCGCAGCTTGGAGACCGAGCCGATCGCCTTGTCGATGTCCTTGATCGCGAGGTCCGCGCCGCTGGCCTGCGTGAAGCTAATCTTCGTGGCGGCGTTGTTCTCGTCGACCTCGGCCTGCGTGGCGGCGGTCGCGGCGGCCGAACCCGTGAAGGTCAGGCCCGTGGTGCCCGCGGCGGCGACCGTGATGCCGGTGCCGAGCTTGGCCTCGATGGCGCCGGTCAGGGCGGCCAGGCGCTCGGTGGCGTCCGCACCCGCCTTGAACTCGATCGTCGACAGGTCGATGCTCTTGCCGCCGTAGTTCACGGTGCCGTTGAGCGTGTCGAACGTCTCCGACTTGGTGAAGTCGCCCGCGAGCTCGAACGAGCCGGCCGTGCCGACCGCGCCCGTCGTCGCCGCACCGGCCGCCGTGGCGCCGGCCGTGGCGATGCCCGCCGCGAGCTTGGTGACGTCCACGCCGTTGACGCCGAGGCCGGACGCGTCGACCGCGGTGCCGATCTTGACGTCGATGCGCTCGCCCGTGTTGGCGCCGACCTGGAAGCGGCCGTCGTACGAGCCGTCGAGCAGCTTGCGCCCGTTGAACTGCGTGGTGTCGGCGATCCGGGTGAGCTCGTCCTTCAGCTGGCCGATCTCGTCCTGGATGTTCGTCTTCGCGGAGGTCGACAGACCGCCGTCGTTCGCCGCCTGCACCGACAGCGTGCGCATGCGCTGCAGGATCGAGTGCGTCTCGGTGAGCGCACCCTCAGCGGTCTGGACGACCGAGATGCCGTCCTGGGCGTTGCGGACGGCCTGCTTGGTGCCACCGATCTGGGCGCGCAGGCCCTCGGAGATGGCCAGACCCGCCGCGTCGTCGGCGGCGCGGTTGATCCGCAGGCCGGACGACAGCTTCTCGAGCGACTTGGAGAGGTCGCCCTGGGTGGTGCCGAGGTTGCGGTACGCGTTGAGCGCCGCGACGTTCGTGTTGATCGAGAGACCCATGGTTCTCATTCCTCCTGAAGTCGGGTCGTTGCCAGCCCATCCGTGGGCACGTCCCGCCTATCGGAGGCGCGGGGCGGGTGCTGAGGACTCCGGTGCAGGAATCTCGCGGCGCCCGCCGCGGGCGTCAGCCCGCGCGGCCGACGAGGCCGGGGGCCAGCACGTCGAGCTGGTCGAGCAGCTCGGCCTCGTGCTCGGGCGCGACGAGCGGCAGCGCGTCGGCGAGGCCGTCCCGCCCGCGCGGGTCCCGATAGACGTCCCAGGCGAGCGCGCCCGCGAGAGCGCGCTGCCGCGGGTCGCACGCGGGGTCGCACGCGATGACCACGAGCGGGCAGAGCTCGGCCAGGCCGTGCGTGCGCAGCGACGCGGCCCACGTCGCGGCCTCCTCGAGCGAGAGCCGCCGCGCGACGTGGCCGCACGCGACCGCGGTGCGCAGGTCGCGCGGGCGCGCCTCGTTGAGCAGCAGGAGGAACGCGCGCGAGCGCGGTGCGCCGTCGGGTGCGGCGAGCACCTGCTGCACGCACGTGTGCACGTACACGTGCCACTCGTCGTCGCGCACCGCGGCGAGCACCTCGAGCACCTGCGCGCGGTCGAACAGGTCGAGCAGCCCCGTGGGCGAGACCGCGACGTGGCCGCGCCCGACGGCCTCCACGACGACGCGCAGCGCCTCGCGGCGCCGCCCGAGCTGCGCGAGCGCCCAGGCCCACGGCGCGGTGTGCGCGTACTTGTCGAACCGCAGGCCCATGGCGTCCACCGCGGTGGTCGGCACCCGGCGCAGCGCCTCGAGCGCGGCCTCGGCGTCGCCGCGCCGGGCGGCCAGGCGTGCGCGCGCGGCGTCGACCCAGGCCGCGGTGCCCGCGTTCTCGGCCCACACCGCGAACCAGTGCTCGCGCGCCGCGTCGTCCTCGACGGCCGTCGCGGCGTCCACCATGGCGCGCGCGAGCTGGACCGCCTCGGCGGGCGTCAGCAGGCCGGACGCGTGCGCGGCGTGCGCGGTCGCGAGGGCCTCGGGGAGCTCGGCGTCGAGCATGAGCGAGCGCGCGAGGTTCGCGCGGCGCGCGGCGACGACGGCCGGGGCCGCGTCCGCGGCGAGCGCGGCGTCGAGCGCGGCGCGTGCGATGCGCACGTTGCGCGCCCCCTTGTCCTTGGCGGCCAGGACGTCGGGGCGGTAGCCGACGTGCACGAGGGCGACGCCCGTCGCCCGCCGCAGGCGGGTCGGCGCGCCGTCGAGGCGCACGGGCTGCTCGTGGAGCGCCCCCTCCCAGCGGACCGCCGCCCGCCGCACGAGGCGCGCGCCGAGGAAGCTGCCGGACTCCCCCGCGGCGCGGTCGGCGACGTCGACGATCGTGACGGTGAGCACGTCGGCGTCGGCGTCGTGCCGGGCGAGCTCGTGCCGCAGCGCGTCGCCGTCGCCCTCGAACCGCTCGTCGGCGTCGATCGCGAGCACCCACCGCCCGGTCGCGTGCGCGAGGGCGCGGTTGCGCGCGGCGCCGAAGTCGTCGTCCCAGCGGCCCTCGACGACGGTCGTGGCGAGGCGGCGCGCGATCTCGCGCGTGCGGTCGCTCGATCCGGTGTCGTAGACGACGACCTCGTCGGCCCACGCGACGGACGCGAGGCACTCCTCGAGGACCGCCTCCTCGTCCTTGACGATGAGGACGGCGGACACGGTGGTGGCGGTGCGGGACATGCGTCCTCCGGCGGGTGACGTGGCGACGCCCACCCATCGGCGGCCGCGCGGCCGCGCTGAGCCGTCCGGGGGACGCGTCAGGCGATCGTGCGCAGCACGCCGTCGTGCGCTCCGGTGCGCGGCGTCGGGACGACGTCGAGCGTGGCGCCCGCGGCCGACGACAGCGCGGCGCGGGCCGCGACGGACGCGTAGTAGGCCTGCCGGCGGCGCTCGGCGACGCCGTCGGGGCGCGCGGGGGCGGCGACGAGGTCGGGGTCGAACGCGGTGTTGAGGCCGTCGCGCAGCAGGCCGAGGGCCTCGGTGCGCAGCTGGCTGATGCGCGACTGCGTCACGCCGAGGTCCTCGGCGAGCTCGGCGATCGTGCGGTCATCGAGGTAGAGGCCGGCGATGACGACGCGCAGCCGCTCGGGCAGCTCGGTGACGGCCGCGCGCAGCCAGTGCACGCGCTCGCCGGCGAGCACGTGCTCCTCGGGCGTCTGCTGCGCGTCGCGCAGCGTCTCGGCGACGGGCGTGCCCGGCACGTCGAGGGACAGCACGCGACGCTCGGCGTCGGCGCGCGCCTCGTCGACCGCGGTGACGGCCACGCCGAGGGTCTCGGCGAGCTCGGCGCGGGTCGGGGTGCGGCCGAGCACGCCGCGCAGCCGGTCGGTCGCGGCCTCGAGGTCGCGCGAGCGGCGGCGCGCGCCGCGGCTCGCCCAGTCCATCGAGCGCAGCTCGTCGAGCAGCGCGCCCTTGATGCGCAGCGTCGCGTACCGCGCGAACGGCACGTTGGTCGACGGGTCGTAGGCGCGGGCCGCGAGGACCAGGGCGAGGGCGCCGGCGGACGCGAGCTCGTCGCGGCTCACCGTCGGGGGCACGCGGTGGAGGATCTCGGACACGTTGTAGCCCACGATCGGCAGGTGCTCGACCACGAGGTCCGTGACGTCCACGAGGGTGCTGTTCACGCTCACACCGATGGCCTCGGTCGGGGCCGGCGCGAGGTTGAGGGTGGGCGCGCACCCACGTTCCGAGGGCAGGAAACGCCTCATTGGGACCTTCGTGCGCGACCGGGCCGACGAACCGGTCCGAACCCCCGTAGACGGCCTCGCGCCTGTGACATAGATCACATCCGTTTCACGCGCCCATCCCCTCGTGACCGCGCAAGCGCTTCCGATCAGGCGTGACGCCCGCGGCAGGTCACGGCGTCCCGGTTGCCTCGGGCAGATGTGCGCCGCAGGCCGCGCGAAACCGTCAGATCCTCCCGCGGTCGTCCGATGGGTAGCGTCGACAGGCCGGTGCGGCGAACCGACGCGACGAGGAAGAGGTGGACGGTGGATCTGCGACCCACCCTCGAGCAGCTGTCGGAGGTCCTCTGGCGCGAGCGCCACCTGCTCGAGCTGCTGCTGTTCAAGCTCGAGGAGGAGCAGCTCGTGCTCAGCTCGGGCCGCACCCGCTGGCTCGGCCACGCCACGCGCGAGGTCGAGGCCGTCCTCGACGAGATCCGCACGGCCGAGCTCGGCCGTGCCACCGAGGCCGACGCCGTCGCGCGCCTGCTCGGGCTCGACCCGGGCGCCGGCCTCGCCGAGCTCGCCGCGCACGCCCCGTCCCCCTGGGACGACCTCCTGCGCACGCACCGCGACGCGTTCGCGTCGCTCACCGCCGAGATCTCCGCGCTCGCCGACGGCAACCGCGAGCTGCTCGCGGTGTCGCACCGCGCCGCGCAGGAGACCCTCATGTCGTTGCACGACACCGTGCAGACCTACGACGGGCTGGGCCAGCGCGCCACCGTCGAGACCCCCCACGCCCGCCTCGTCGACCGGTCGATCTAGGAGACCCGTGAGCACCTTCTCCGGACTCGGGACCGCCCTGAGCTCGCTCATCGCCCAGCGCCAGGCCCTCGACGTCTCGGCGCAGAACATCGCCAACGCCAAGACCGACGGGTACACGCGCCAGCGCGTCAACCTCTCCCCGGTCGCGGCGCAGAGCGTCCCGTCGATGTTCGCGACGTCGAACGGCGTCGGCCAGGGCGTCAGCAGCACGGGCACCGTCCGCCTCGGCGACGTGTTCCTCGACGCCAAGGTCCGCGCGGCGGCCGGCACGGCCGGCCAGCTGACGGCGCGCGCCGACGCGTACACCTCGCTCGAGAAGAGCCTCGGCGAGCCCGCCAAGACCGGCCTCGGCGGTCAGCTCTCCGACCTGTGGGCCGGGTTCGCCGACCTCGCCAACGGCGCCAACCGGGAGTCCGCGCGGGCCGTCGTCCTCGAGCGCGGCAACGCGGTCGCGACGCGCCTGCACACGCTGTACTCCGACGCGGCCACGCAGTGGCAGCAGAGCCTGAGCACCACCGTCGCGCTCGTCGACCGCGTCAACGCGGCCGCGTCCTCGGTCGCCGACCTCAACGAGCGCATCCTCGCGATCGAGAGCTCGGGCGGGACCGCCCACGAGCTCTCCGACCAGCGCGACGCGCTCGTCACCGAGCTGTCCTCCCTCGTGGGCGCGTCGAGCCGGGTCCGCGAGAACGGCCAGGTCGACGTGCTCGTCAGCGGCAACCTGCTCGTGACCGGCAAGGACGTCAGCGAGCTCGCCGTGACCGGCGCGAACGCGTTCTCGCAGGCCACCGCCGGCACCGCGGTGTCCGTCGTGTGGGCCGACCACCCGACGCTCCCGGCCGGCCTGCAGGGCGGCCGCGTCGCGGGTCTGCTCTCGGTGCTCGCACCCCCCGACCAGGGCGGGATCCTCACGGGCGCCGCGCAGCAGTACGACAAGGTCGCCCAGCAGCTCCACGACCAGGTCAACGCGCTGCACGCGACCGCGCGCCGCGAGGACGGGACCCCGGGCGGCGACTTCTTCGCGGTCACCGCCGGCGAGCCCGCCGCGCTCAGCCTCCGCGTGGCGCTCACGCAGGGCAGCGAGGTCGCGGCCGGCGAGGACGGCAAGGGCCCGTTCGACGGCTCGGTCGCGACCGAGATCGCGCGGCTCGGCAGCGCCAACGACGGCCCCGACGCGCTGTGGCGCTCGGTCGTCACCGACATCGGCGTCAAGACGGCCAGCGCGACGTCGCGCGCGACCGTCGCGAACGTCGGGCTCGTGTCCGCCGAGAACCAGCAGCTCGCGAACGCGTCCGTCGACATCGACGAGGAGACGGTGAACATGCTCGCGCACCAGCGCGCGTACGAGGGCGCCGCCCGCGTGCTCACCGCGATCGACGAGATGCTCGACACCCTCATCAACCGCACCGGCATCGTCGGGAGGTGACCGGCATGGTCACACGCGTCACGCACAGCACCATCCAGCGCTCGACGCTGGCGAACCTGCAGGCGAGCCTCGCCGCGGGCGCCCGGCTCCAGGCGCAGATGTCGAGCGGCACCAAGATCGCGGTGCCGTCCGACGACCCCGCCGGCGCGCACGACCTGCTGCGCCTGCGGGCCGACCTGCGGGCCGTCACGCAGTACGAGCGCAACCGCGCCGACGGCGACGCGTGGCTCGCGACCGTCGACGAGGCGGTCCGCGAGTCCCTGTCCATCGCGAACGCGACGCGCGTCCTGGTGGTCCGTGCCGAGAACGGCTCGCTGAGCGCCGACGCGCGCGAGGCCCTCGCCGCCGAGATCGAGGCGCGCCGCGACGAGCTGCTGCAGCAGGCCAACGCGTCCTACTCGGGTCGCCAGGTCTTCGCCGGCACCAGCAAGGACCCGGCGTTCACGGTGGACCCGGCCGCGACCCCGCCCTACGTCTTCAACGGCTTCGCCGGCGCCACGGTGACGCGCGAGGTCGGCCCGGGCGCGACCGTCCGGGTGGACGCCGACGGCGGGCAGACCTTCGGCACCGGGGACGACTCGGTGTTCGCGGTCCTGGACCGCGTCGCCGCCGCGATCCGCTCGGGCAGCACCGACATGTCGACGCACCTCGACGCGGTCGACGGCCGCATCTCGGCGATGCTCGAGCAGGTCGCGTCGGTCGGCGCACGGCACGGGCAGGTCATCGCCGCGAAGGACGTCCTCATGGCCCGGACGGTCACGCTCAAGGAGCAGATCGGCGGCATCGAGGACATCGACCTCGCCCAGATCACGCTCGACGTGCAGGCCCAGGAGGTCGCCTACCGCGGGGCGCTGGGCGCTGCGGCCAAGGTCCTGCAGCCCTCGCTCCTGGACTTCCTGCGATGAGCGCGCTGCACGCCGCCCCCGTCACGGTCGTCACGCCCGCCGGCCCGCGCGACCTGCCGCCGCTGCTGCGGGTCGCCACCGAGCTGCCGGGCCTGCCCGGCCACCACGAGTGGACGCTCGCACCGCTCGACGAGACCGGGCTGCTGTTCACGCTGCGGTCCGAGCCGGACGGCGTGCGGCCGGCACGGCTGTTCGTCGTCGAGCCGCACGCGTTCTTCCCGGACTACGCGCCGACGGTCCCGTCCGAGGCCCGCGCGACGCTGGGGCTCGCGCCCGACGAGGCGCCGGTGCTGCTCGTGGTCGTCCACCCCGCGGACGACGACCGGGCGCACCCGTCGGCGAACCTGCTCGCCCCCGTGGTCGTGCACCCCGCGGACGGCCGCGCGCTGCAGGTCGTGCTCGAGGACGACCTGCCGCTGCGCGCACCGCTGGCCTGACGACGCGCGGCCCATATCTCTCAGCGCGGGTCCGCACGTGCCGATGGAGGGGTGAAATCACCCCTGCCCGGGAGGCCGTGTGACCACCCCGACCAGCAACGCCCGCGCCAGCGCGTCGATCCTCCGCCAGCCGGTCGTCCACCCCGACCGGAGCATCTTCGCGTACGCCGTGCGCGGGATCGTGCCCGACGGCTCCGGTCTCCCCCTGCCGGAGGAGTCCGTCGAGCACCTCGTCGACGCGATGTTCCGGACGATCGACCTCACGCGCCTCGCGGGTGAGCGGCCGCTCGTGATCCGCCCGACGCGCTCGGTGCTCGCGAACCCCGCGGCGCTGCTCGAGCTGCCGCACGGCGTGGTCGTCGAGGTCCCGCCGCACCTGCAGTCGGCGACCGGTGCGGCCGACCGGCTGGGCGGGCTCGTCGAGGACGGCGTGCGCCTCGCGCTCGCCGACTACAGCGGCACGCCCCAGCAGGTCGCGCTGCTGCCGTACGTCCAGATGGTCAAGGTCGACGCGGCGCAGGACCCGGCACGGCTCGCCGAGCTCACGGCGCAGGCCGCGTCGCGCGGCGCGGTCGTCGTCGCGGAGAACGCCACGACCCGCGACCGGGTCGACGCCGCGCTCGAGGCGGGCGCCGAGTTCCTGCAGGGCCCGCTCGTGCTCGAGCAGCGGCCCGTCGAGCCCGTCCGGTCGTTCACGGTCGGCGAGATCCAGTGCCTCGAGGTGATCCGGCTCGTCTCCGGGCCGACGCCGGACCCGGCGGCGTGCGCGCAGACCGTCGCGAGCGACCCCGAGCTGTCGATCCGCGTGCTGCACCTCGTGAACTCGTCGGCCATGGGCGTGCGCCACAAGGTCGACTCGGTGCACCGCGCCGTCGTGCTCGTGGGGCCGCGCCAGCTCGGTGCGCTCGCGACCGCGGCCCTCGTGGGGTCCACGCCGGCCGCGATGGAGACGCTGTGGTACCTCCTGACCCGCGCGACCGCCGTCTCGAGCATCACGGGTGACGACACCGGGTACACCGTGGGCCTGCTGTCGGCCGTCGCGGCGCAGCTCAAGGTCGCGCCGTCGCAGGTCGTCTCGCGCACGGGCGTCTCGCACGAGGTCGCCGCAGCGCTCGAGCACCACCAGGGCCGCTACGGCCAGGCCCTGGCGGCCGTCCTCGCGCAGGAGAAGAACGACCCGGCGGGCGTCGCCGCGACGGGCCTCGACCCGTACGACGTGGGCCGCGTCTACCTCGACGCGGTCTCGAGCGCGCTGTCGCTCGCGAGCCGCCTCGCGGCGGCGGGCTGACGCACCGGCCGGTCGCGCTCGGCGCACCGGCCACGGACGAGCGGAGGGCCGCTCACCCCGCGGGGTGAGCGGCCCTCCGTGTCATGCGGGGACTGCGTGGCTCAGAAGCCGCCGCCGAAGTCCTCGCCACCGCCGGGCGCGGCCGGGGCGGCCTTCTCCGGCTTGTCGGCCACGACGGCCTCGGTGGTGAGGAACAGACCGGCGATCGACGCGGCGTTCTGCAGCGCCGAGCGCGTGACCTTGACCGGGTCGTTGACGCCCGCGGCGAGCAGGTCCTCGTACGTGTTGGTCGCGGCGTTGAGGCCGTGACCCGTCGGGAGGTTGCGCACCTTCTCGGCGACGACGCCGCCCTCGAGACCGGCGTTGATCGCGATCTGCTTGAGCGGGGCCTCGATCGCGAGCTTCACGATCTGCGCACCGGTCGCCTCGTCGCCCTCGAGCACGAGGGTCTCGAACGCCTTGGCACCGGCCTGGATGAGCGCGACGCCACCACCGGCGACGATGCCCTCCTCGACGGCCGCCTTCGCGTTGCGCACGGCGTCCTCGATGCGGTGCTTGCGCTCCTTGAGCTCGACCTCGGTCGCCGCGCCCGCCTTGATGACGGCGACGCCGCCCGCGAGCTTGGCGAGGCGCTCCTGGAGCTTCTCGCGGTCGTAGTCGGAGTCCGAGTTCTCGATCTCGGCGCGGATCTGGTTGACGCGGCCCTGGATCTGGCCGGCGTCGCCACCCCCCTCGACGATCGTGGTCTCGTCCTTGGTCACGACGACCTTGCGCGCCGTGCCGAGCACCTCGAGGCCGACCTGGTCCAGCTTGAGGCCGACGGTCTCGGAGACGACCTGGCCACCGGTGAGGACGGCCATGTCCTGCAGCATCGCCTTGCGGCGGTCGCCGAAGCCCGGCGCCTTGACGGCGATGGACTTGAAGATGCCGCGGATCCGGTTCACGACGAGCGTCGCGAGCGCCTCGGACTCGACGTCCTCGGCCACGATGAGCAGCGGCTTGCCGGCCTGGATGACCTTCTCCAGCAGCGGCAGCAGGTCCTTGACGTTCGAGACCTTGGACTCGACGAGCAGGACGTACGCGTCCTCGAGGACCGCCTCCTGGCGCTCCGGGTCGGTCACGAAGTACGCCGACAGGTAGCCCTTGTCGAAGCGCATGCCCTCCGTGAGCTCGAGCTCCAGGCCGAGGGCGTTCGACTCCTCGACCGTGATGACGCCCTCCTTGCCGACCTTGTCGAGCGCCTCGGCGATGAGCTCGCCGATCGCCGGGTCGCCGGCCGAGATCGCGGCCGTGGCGGCGATCTCCTCCTTGGTCTCGACCTCCTTCGCCTGGTCGAGCAGCTGGGCGGTGACCGCCTCGACGGCCTTCTCGATGCCCTTCTTCAGGGCGATCGGGTTGGCGCCGGCCGCGACGTTGCGCAGGCCCTCGCGCACGAGCGCCTGGGCCAGGACGGTGGCGGTGGTGGTGCCGTCGCCCGCGACGTCGTCGGTCTTCTTGGCGACCTCCTTGACGAGCTCCGCACCGATCTTCTCGTACGGGTCCTCGAGGTCGATCTCCTTGGCGATGGAGACGCCGTCGTTCGTGATCGTCGGCGCGCCCCACTTCTTGTCGAGCACGACGTTGCGGCCCTTGGGGCCGAGGGTGACCTTGACGGTGTCGGCGAGCGTGTTGAGCCCGCGCTCCATGCTCCGCCGGGCCTCCTCGTCGAAGGCGATGATCTTGGCCATGGGGCTGTGATCCTTCTTCCGGTTCGTGGGGTGGCCGGTCGGTGCCCGCGACGGACGGGCCGCCGTGCGCGCTCACGTCCCACGCGCGACGGCCCTCACCTACGGCCGGTGTGCTGCTGTCACTCTCCACCGGAGAGTGCTAAGTCAATGGTTAGCACTCGACCCCTCCGAGTGCAAGCAGCGCCCGTGGTCCTGCCGTCCGCCCGCCGCGAAGGTCTAGGGTGCCGTCGTGCCCGACGCCGTCGTCGTGAGCCGCGCCCGGCGCGCCCGCGCCCGCGCGGTCGTCGTGCTGGTCGGGGCGCTGCTGGCGGCCGTGGCGCCGGCGCCCGCGGACCGCGCCGCCCCCGCACCGCCGGGCCCTCCGGCCGCCGCGTCGTCCACCGGGACGGGCACCGGGGCGGGGGCCGTCGGCGGGGTCGGCGCGGGCGTCGGGGCGTCGAGCACGACGCACGCACGGATCGACCTCTACCAGCAGGCGGTCGCGGTGCTGCCCGACGGCGCGCGGGCCGAGGTCCCCGTGGCCGCCGTCGCGACGTACCTGCCGGGCACGCGCGTGCCCGACCCGGCGGTCGCGGTGCTCACCGCGGCGCTCGGCGGCACGCCGACGACGACGGTGCCGCTCGGGCCGCGGGCCGCCCGGGCCGCCGCTGCCGAGCAGCGGGCCTGGCTCGCCGCCGGGACCGTGCCCGGCGACGACGGCCGGTACGCGGGCCTGGCACGCGCGGCGCTGCTCGACCTGCACGCCCTGACGGTCGACGGCGTCGTGGTCGCCGGGTGGTCGCCGCACTGGCGGTACGTGTGGCCGCGGGACGCGTCGTTCGTCGCGGTCGCGCTCGCCCGCACGGGCCGCGTCGCGGACGCGCTCGCGCTGCTCGACTTCCTGGCGGACGTGCAGGAGCCGGACGGGTCGTTCGAGGCGCGGTACCGGCCCGACGGCTCCGGGCCGCCCGACGACCGCGGCACGCAGAGCGACGGCACGGGCTGGTCGATGTGGGCGGCGGGCCTGGTGCTCGCCGAGGTGCCGGCGGCCGAGCGGCCGGCCGTCGCGGCGCGTCTCGCACCGCTCGTGTCGCGGTCGGCGGCGCACGCGCTGACGCTCGTGGCCGGGGGCCTGCCGCCGGCGTCGCCGGACTACTGGGAGGTCGCCGAGCACGAGGTCACGCTCGGCACGGCGGCCCCGCTCGTGGCCGGCCTCGAGCAGGCGGCGGCGGTGCTGTCGGCGGCCGACCGCCCCGACGACGCCGCGCGGGCCCGCGCCGGCGCGGCACGGGCGCGGGACGCGGTCGTCGCGGCGTTCGGGCCGGGCGGCTACGGGCGCTACCCGTCGCGCCCGGTCCCCGACGCCGCGAGCGCGTTCGTCCTCGCGCCGTTCTGGGCGCAGCCGCCCGCGGACGGCGCCGCGGCGTGGCGCGCGTCGGTGCCGTCGATGCTGCGGCCCGCGGCCGGGCTGGCACCGGGCGGCGCGTGGCGCCGCGACGGCGTGTCGTGGACGCCGCAGACCTCGCTGTACGCCTGGGTCGCCGCCGAGCAGGGCGACGTCGCGACGGCGACGCGCTGGCTCGACGTCATCGACGCGCACCGCACGGCGTCCGGGTCGATCCCGGAGAAGCTGCTCGCGGACGGTGCGCCCGCGGCGGTCGCGCCGTTGGCGTGGAGCGCCGCGTGCGTGCTGCTCGCGCTCGACGCGCTCGACGGGTCGTGACGGACGTCCGCGGCGGGCCGGGGCACGACGACGGCCCGGCCGCCGGGGCGACCGGGCCGTCCGTCCGCGCCGTCAGACCGGACGCACCTGCTCGGCCTGCGGGCCCTTGGTGCCCTGCCCGACCTCGAAGGCGACCGCCTGTCCCTCCTCGAGGGTGCGGTAGCCGTCGACCTGGATCGCGCTGTAGTGCACGAAGAGGTCCTGGCCCCCGCCCTCGGGCGTGATGAAGCCGAACCCCTTCTCCGCGTTGAACCACTTGACCGTGCCCTGGGCCATGCCGTGCTCCTCGACGTCCGGTGCCCGGGGAGATCCGCCGTCGCCCCGGTGCCCGGAGCCTAGTGCGGGGCGTGGACGCGCGACCAGGGTCCGCTCAGGTGACGTGACGGGCCGTGACGTGCCGTGGCGGCGCGGGCGCCCGCCGGGGCCTGTCAGCCGCGCGGGTCGGTGACGAGGACGACGGAGACGCCGGTGCCGGCGCGCTGGGCGTCGACGACGATCGTCGGCACGTTCACGGTGCTCGCGACGAGGTCGGCCGTCGCCCGCAGGTCCTCCGAGGCGATGAACACCGTGGACTGCGCGGGCAGCGAGCCGGTGGCGTTGTCGGGCGTCACGTCCGTGAAGCCCGCGGTCTCGAGCTGTCCCGCGACCTCGGCGGCCAGGCCGGCCACCCGCGCACCGTTGAGCACGCGCACCGGCGTGGTCAGCACGGGCTGCGGCGCCTCGACGGTCTCCTCGGGCGCGGGCGTCGGCTGCTCCTCGGCCCCGTCGGTCGCGGGGTCCTCGGCGCCGTCGGTCGCGGGGTCGTCGGCGGGCGGCTCCTGGACCTCGCCGCTGGTGCCGCCCTGGGGCTGCGACGCGTCGCCAGGCAGGTTGCCGGTGCGCGACAGGAAGGTCACGACGCCCCAGGCGAGCGCGGGCACGACGACGAGCACGACGAGGAACGGCCACCACTTGCTCCACGTGGAGCGCGGGGCACGGTGCACACCCGTCGGGGCGTCGGGCGAGATCGCGTCGAACTCGTCCTCGGGGTACGGGTAGTCGGCCTTGCTCACGGCCGCAAGGCTAACGTCTCGGGGCCGCCGCACCGGCCAGGCCCGCCGCACGGCCGCGCCGCCGGGGCGACATACCCGGACGGACGGGGCACCTGCCGCTCAGCCCTCGGCGCCGAGGCGGCGCGCGGTGCGCGCGCGCTGCCGCGAGGACCGCATGCGCCGCAGCCGCTTGACGAGCATCGGGTCGTGCGCGAGGGCCGCCGGGTCGTCGATGAGCGCGTTGAGGAGCTGGTAGTAGCGCGTGGCGGACATGTCGAACAGCTCGCGCACGGCCTGCTCCTTCGCGCCGGCGTACTTCCACCACTGGCGCTCGAACTCGAGGACCTGCCGGTCGCGGTCGCTGAGGCCGTCGGCCCCGCGCGCGTCGTCGCGGACCTCGTCGCCCGGGGAGGCGGGCGCCGCGCTCGCGTCCATGGTTCCTCCTCGTGCCGGCCGTGCGGGTCGCGCTGCTCCGCGTCATGGTACGTGCGGAACCACACCGGTGTCATTCGTCCGCGCGCGGCGGTCGGCGCGTCGTCGTCCGCCTCCGTGCGGGGGCCGCCACGGGTAGCGTGCGGGCTCGTGACCGCGCCTCTCGACCAGCTCGTCGCGCCCGACTGGGCCGCTGCCCTGGCCCCCGCCGAGCCCGCGCTGCGCGCGGCCGGCCAGTTCCTGCGCGAGGAGGTCGCCGCGGGCCACGCCTACCTGCCGGCGTCCGACGCGATCCTGCGCGCGTTCCAGCGCCCGCTCGCGGACGTGCGCGTCCTGGTGGTCGGGCAGGACCCGTACCCGACGCCGGGGCACCCCATGGGGCTGTCGTTCTCGGTGCAGCCCGACGTGCGGCCGCTGCCGCGCTCGCTCGCGAACGTGTTCCGCGAGCTCGTCGACGACCTGGGGGTCCCCGCCCCCACGAGCGGCGACCTGTCGCCGTGGGCGGACCAGGGCGTGATGCTGCTCAACAGGGTCCTCACCGTGCGGCCGGGCGCGCCGGCCTCGCACCGCGGCCGCGGCTGGGAGCAGGTCACCGACCGCGCCATCGCGGCGCTCGTGGAACGCGGCGGGCCGCTCGTCGCGGTGCTGTGGGGCCGCGACGCGCAGTCGCTGCGCCCGGCGCTGGGCGACGTCCCCGTGGTCGCGAGCCCGCACCCGAGCCCGCTGTCCGCGAGCCGCGGGTTCTTCGGGTCGCGGCCGTTCTCGCGCGTCGACGCGCTGCTGCGCGAGCAGGGCGCCGCACCGGTGGACTGGCGCCTGCCCTGACCCGACGGCGCATGATGGGGCCATGACGTCCGCGCGCGACCCCGAGGGCCCGACCGCTCCGCGACCCGCCGACGCCCCGCCCGGCGGCCCCGCCGCCGCGGGCGACCCGCCGCGGTGGTCGCGGTACGTCGCGGTCGGCGACTCGTTCACCGAGGGCCTGTGGGACGCGCCCGACGGCGAGGACGCACCCCTGCGCGGCTGGGCGGACCAGCTCGCGTCGCACCTGTCGGCGCGCCGCACGGCCGCGGGCCTGCCGGCGCTGGAGTACGCGAACCTCGCGGTGCGCGGTCGCCTCATGCGCCCGATCCTCACCGAGCAGGTGCCGGCCGCCCGGGCGATGGCGCCCGACCTCGTGAGCCTCGTCGGGGGCGGCAACGACATCCTGCGCCCGTCGGTGGACGTCGACCGTGTCGCGGCGGACCTCGAGCGCGCGGTCGCGCGGCTGCGCGCGGACGGTGCCGACGTCCTGCTGTCGACGGGCTTCGACGCGCGCGAGAGCCCGCTGGTGCGCACGACGCGGAGCCGCACGGGCGTGTTCAGCGCGCACGTGTGGTCGATCGCGCGGCGGCACGGCGCCTTCGTGCTGGACCTGTGGGGCATGCGCAGCCTGCTGGACTGGCGCATGTGGGCCGAGGACCGGATCCACCTCACGACCGACGGGCACGCACGCGTCGCGCAGGCCGCGCTCGTGGCGCTCGGCCTGCCGCCCGACCGGCCCGACTGGGACGACCCCCTCGCGCCGCTCCCGCCGGTCCCGCGCCTCGAGCGCGTGCGCGCCGACGCGCACTGGCTGCGCGAGCACGCCTACCCGTGGGCCACGCGGCGGCTGCGGCGGCGGTCGTCGGGCGACGCGCGCGTCGCGAAGCGGCCCGACCCGCTGCCGGTCGACTGACGCGCCCGCCCGCCGTCAGGGGCAGGTGAGCAGGCCGCCGGAGCCGGTGAGGTCGCCGCGCAGCTGGATCGACGACGTGCGCCCGTCCTGCACCTGGTGGAACGACCCCCACGCGGTCGTGCCGCGCACGGTCACGACGCGCGGCGCGTCGCCGCACGCGCTCGCCGCGACCCGCACGAGCCCGCCGGTGCCGTCGGTGAGCGCCCGCGCGAGGAACGGCAGCTCGGGGTCGGAGAGGTCGACGTCGACCTGCCACGTGACGGGCGTGGGGCTGGTCGAGGACACGACGACGTTCGCGAGCCACGTGGTCGGCGTCGGGTAGCCCCACTGCTGGCGGTTCACGAGGGTCGCCGTGCACGACGCGGCGGGGTCGTCCGGCACGGTGCACCGCACGAACGGCTGCGGACCGCTCCAGGTGGACGGCACGAGCCAGCCGTCGACCGTCACGCGGGGCACGAGAGCGGCGGCCGGGGTGAAGGCGCCCCCGGCGACGGTGGTCGTCGCGGCCGCGGTCGCCTGGCCGGCGAACCGGCGCGACTGCGCGGCGGACGACGTCACCGCGGGGTCGTACAGCGTGACGACGAGGGGTCGCCCGACGCACGCGGCCTGCACACCGGTCACGCGCACGGCGGTGCCGGACGCGGCGGTGACGGTGACGGGCGCCTCCTGGCAGCGCTGCGCCGTGGCGGCCCACGCGCGCGCACCGGCGCCGGTGAGCGGCAGGCCGGCGGCGGACGCGACCTGCGCGGCGAGGAGGACCAGCGTGACGGCGAGCACGGCGGCGCCGCTCAGCGTCACGGCGATGCGGCGCACGGCGCGGCGCCGGGTCACGTGCGCACCCGCGGTGCGGACGGCCACACGACGAGCGCGAGCGCGAGCACGAGCACGCTGGCCCACACGCCCGGGGTCGCGGCCCAGCCGACGGCGAGCCCGAGGCGCGGCACGTGCAGGACCTCGACGCCGACGACCTCGTGCTGCGTCGGGGTGAACGGGTCCGCCGCGTCGTTGTTGTCGCCCTGCAGCCGCCACCCGTCGGGGTCGCCGCCGATGACGCGGTGGATGATGCGCGCGCCGTCCAGCGCGGCGGGCCGGTAGATGACGACGTCGCCGACCTGGGGCACGCCGCACCGCGCGACGACGATGTCGCCCGTGCGGTAGGTGGGCTCCATCGAGTGCCCGGAGACGAGCGTGAACGACGTGCAGCCGCCGAGGTTCGTGGGCCACAGCAGCAGCACGACGACGCCGAGCACGGCCCAGCCGGCCGCCGTCCGCGCAGCACGCAGCACCCGCCGGGTCCCGGCGGGTGCTGCGAGCTGGACGCGGGGCACGGTCAGGCGCCGTACACCGTGACGGCGACCTTGCTGATGCTGTTGATCTGCGCGGGCGTCAGCGCCGAGCCGAAGGCGGGGGTGCCGCCGTTGAGCGTGAGCGTCACGGCGCCGCCGGACGCGGGCACGGTCCCGCTGTAGGTGGCGCCGATCTGGGTGCCGGACGCGGAGCCGAGCGCGACCTTGACGGTCTTGCCGCCGCAGGCCGCGTCGAACGACGTGAGGGTGAGCGCGTCGGCCTCGGCCGCGAAGCCGAACTGCGCACCGGTGCCGAGCGAGCCGGGGGTGCCGGAGGCGAGGCCGTAGGAGACGGCGACGGTGCTGGTCTGGCAGACCGCGGTCGTGACGGCGGCGGTGCCGGCCTGCGCGACCGACGCGGACGTGCCGTTGACGTTGAGCTGCGACGCGGACGCGAGCGACAGGCCGGCGACGCCGAGCACGCCGAGACCGACGGCGAGGAGCTTGCGACGGTTGGCGCGCTTCGAGGACGTGGACACGGGGAGGACCTCTTCTTGGACAGGTGTTCAGATGGGCTCCTCTCCACTATCGATCGGCGCGCTCACCCCTCCGGCGGAGGCCTAGGTGAAAACTCCCGGGGGTCGTCGGAGATGCCCGAGTTCTTCACCCGCGAACCCGGCGGAAAACGCCTTCTCTGAGACGCGTACCCGCAGGTCAGGGGGACTTTCGTCCTAGGCTGGACGAGTGGCGCAGGTCACTCGTCGGCGCGGTCGCGCACCCGTCCGAGGGTCGGCCCTGCGGCCTGGCCCGACCCGCTCAGTCCGTGCGGTCCTCGCCCGCCAGGACCCCCAGCGGCAGACGCGCGTCGACCACCGCGCCGCCCCCCGGGCCCGGCCCGACGTGCAGCGAGCCGCCCGCGATCCGCAGCCGCTGCGCGAGCCGCGCCGTGCCCGTCGTCGGGTCGGGTTCCTCAGGCGCGTCGAACGACCCGCCGTCGTTGACGACCACGACGTCGAGCACGCCGTCCGTGACGTCCATCCGCACGTCCACGCGTGACGGCGGGCCGTGCTTGAGCGCGTTCGTCACGGCCTCCTCGACGACCCGCACCACGAGCAGCCGCTCGGGGATCGTCAGCCCGCCGCGGGTCGGGTCGTCGACGTGCCGCAGACCCTCGCCGACCTGCAGGTTGGTCGCGATCGTCGCGGGCAGGCGCCCGAGCAGCGCCCGCACGGCCGGCACCACCCCGAGCTCGAGCCGGTCGGGGTAGAGCAGCCGGCTCATGCGCCGGACGTCGAGGTCGCGCGCCTCCGCGAGCTGCGAGCGCACCCAGCGCACGTCGGCCGTCGCGGCCGGCAGCGTGCCCTCGGTCGCGGCCTGCACCGCGTCGAGCCGCGCGTCCACCAGGACCAGGCGCTGCTGCAACGTGCCGTGCAGCCCCTCGGCCACCGCGCGTCGCACCCGGATCTCCTCGTCCTCGAGCGCGCGCACGGCCATCTCGACGCTCACCGCCTCGCGCTCGGCCGCACGCGTCGCGGCGCGCGAGCGCCGCTGCAGCAGCATCGCGGCCACACCGATCGCTGCCGAGATCGTGGCGATCAGCGTGCCGGCGAACGCCTCGGCCTCGAGCGACTCGGTGTCGGACGCCGGGTAGACGCCCAGCACGACCTGCGCCGCGACGCGCAGCGCGCCCATGACGACTGCTGCGCCGAGCCCACGCAGCGCGACACCCACGATCCCGGGCGTGCTGCTCACCCGCAGCAGCACGAGCGCGACCACGAGCCCCGTGACCGCGACCCCGTTCGCCGACAACCGCCGCCACAGCTCGATCTCGCCCCACTCGGGGAGCACCTGGGAGTAGATCCACGAGCTCTGCAGGGCCGCGCCGAACGCGTACCCGAGCGCCACCACGCCTGCGGCGCCCAGCAGCGCGCGACGGTCCTCGACCTCGTCGCGCGTCCGGGTCGCCGTCGCCGCGACCTGCTGTCCGCCCTGCATCTTTTCACCCCGCCCGACGCCCTCGTCCGCGACGCGTCCGCCTGCGTCGACGCGCCTGCGTGACGATACTTGTCCCGATGACTTCAGCCACCCCGCCACGACGACTGCGCGTCGCGGTCGTCGAGGACCAGCCGCTGTTCCGCTCGATGCTCGAGCGGTCGTTCGCCGACGCCGGCGGCTTCGAGGTCGTCACGTCCCTCGGCTCCGCGGTCGAGGCGCGCGCCGTGCTGACGCCGGGCGTCGTGGACGTCGTCGTGCTCGACATCGACCTGCCCGACGGCAACGGCATCGCGCTCGGCGTGACGCTGCGCCGCTCGCAGCCGTCGCTGGGCGTCCTGCTGCTGTCGGCGCACGACGCGATGGACCTGCTGCTCGACCTGCCGCGCGACGTCGCGCACGGCTGGGGCTACCTGTCGAAGACGTCGACGACGAGCGAGGCGACGCTGCTGCACGCGGTGCGCGCGGCGGCCGCGGGCGAGACGGTCCTGGACCCGGCGCTGCTCGAGCGTGTCGCGCCGCGGGCCGGGTCGAGCGTCGCGCGCCTCACGCAGCGCCAGTACACCGTGCTGCGGCTGCTGGCGCAGGGCCTGTCGAACGCGGGGATCGCGGCGCAGCTCGGCATCACCGAGAAGTCGGTGCAGAACCACGTCTACGCGGTCTACACGACCCTCGGCATCGACACCGACCCCGCACGCAACCCGCGGGTGAGCGCGGCGCTGCGGCTGCTCGAGGAGACGGGCCCCGCCCTCTGAGCGCGACGCCCGCCGCGGGACGCCGGCGGCGGGACGCCGGCGGCGCCGCGCGCCCCGGCGTGCGAGCCTGGTGCGGCACATCGTCGAGGACTCGAGGAGGACGTCGTGGTGCTGATCGGCGCGCACGTGCGCGGGGACGACCCGGTGGCGGAGGCGCAGCGCGTCGGCGCACGGGCCGTGCAGGTGTTCCTGGCCGACCCGCAGGGCTGGAAGAAGCCCGTGCGCCGCCCCGACGCGGACGCGCTCGTCGCCTCGGGCCTGGGGATCTACGCGCACGCGCCGTACCTCGTGAACGTCGCGTCGACCAACAACCGCATCCGCATCCCGAGCCGGAACATGATCGCGCAGCACACCGCCGCGGCGGCCGAGCTGGGCGCGCGCGGGCTGGTCGTGCACGGCGGGCACGTGGGCGACGGCGACGACGTCGCGGTCGGGTTCGACAACTGGCGCAAGACGTTCGAGCGCGCGACGTTCCCCGTACGCGTGCTGGTCGAGAACACCGCGGGCGGCGAGAACGCGTGCGCACGCACGCTCGACCGGTGGGCGATGCTGTGGGACGCGATCGGCGGCTACGACGTCGGCGTGTGCCTGGACACGTGCCACGCGTGGGCGGCGGGCGAGGACCTCGAGACGATCGTCGAGCGGCTCACCGCGATCACGGGCCGCATCGACCTCGTGCACGCCAACTCCTCGCGTGACCCGCACGGGTCGAGCCGCGACCGGCACGCGTCGTTCGCGGACGGCACGATCCCGCCCGAGCTGATCGCGCACGTCGTGCGCGAGGCGGGCTGCGACGTGGTCGTCGAGACGCCCGCCGAGGGTCAGGCCGACGACGTGGCGTTCCTGCGCGAGGCGCTCGGCGCCTGAGGGCGGGCGCCCGGCCGCGACGCCCGTGGTGGAGCCCCCTGTCGGATTCGAACCGACGACCCCCTGTTTACAAGACAGGTGCTCTGGCCAGCTGAGCTAAGGAGGCGAGGCGGCCAGGGTACCGGCCGCGACGCGCGCGGGCGCCCGCCCCCGACGAAGGGACGGGCGCCCGCGGCGACGGTCAGCCCTTGGCGGCGACGGCCTGGTTAATCGCCTCGGTCAGAGCTCCGGTCGTGTACAGGTCCGTCTCCCACTTCACACCGTCGATGAGGACGGTCGGAGTCCCAAGGGTCGGGAGGTCGGTCTGCGCCTGCTGCGTGGTCGCGGCCACGAACGGCGCGTACGTGCGCCACGTGCCGTCGCGCGACTCGGTCTCGGAGTCGGACGTCGCGACCTCGTAGGAGCCGTCGACGGTCGCCGTGAACTGGTCGACCACGGACTGCGGGACGCCGACGCCCAGGGCGATCTCGGCGATCTCGGCGTCCTTGAGGCCGTTCGTGTTCTCCTCGGGCTGGTTGTCCTCGGTGTACAGCGCGCTGACGAAGTCGACGTAGTGCTCGGGGTCCTGCGCGGCGACCACGGCGGCCGCGTTGGCGGTGCGCGTCGAGTAGAACGTGCCGCGCGAGGCGCCGTCGAGGAACGAGATGTTCTTGTAGACGACGGTCACGCCGCCCGCCTCGGCGAGACGCTCGAGCTCGGCGCCGTTCGCGCGGTCGAACATGCCGCAGTAGGGGCACATGAAGTCGAAGTAGACCTGGACCTCGACGTCGTCGGGCACGGCCGTGCCGACGCCCTCGGAGCTGACCGGCACGCCGCCCGCGTCGTCGGCCACGTCGGGCCGCTCGACGTCGGCGAGCGCGGGCACGACGGTGTTGGCGGTGCCGCCGGCGTAGACGACGTCGCCGTAGGCCTCGGCGTTGGCCTGGCCCTGGCGGACGATGCCGAAGACGATCGCGCCGAGCACGACGACGGCGGTGACGAGGCCGCCGATGGCGATGAGCCGGGTGCGCTTGGCCTTGCGCTCCTGCTCCTGACGCATGGCGAGGGCCTTGGCGCGCGCCTCGTCGCGGCGCTGCGCCTTGGAGGGACGGGGGTCGTTCGTGGGCATGGGTGCTCCTGGGTGGGGCCGGCGGACCGGCGGGGACGTGCGGGCGGGCGCTGCTCAGCGCGCCGGCGGTCCTCGGTGCGGCCGGGCCGGGTCGAGCACGCGCCCCGCGGGGACCCGCACCGCGACGTCGGCGACGACGCGCACGCGCGCCGGCACGACGACCGGTGCGACCGGCGTCCGCGCGACGAGCCGCGCCGCGAGCAGCGCACGCGCGGTGGCGGCGCCACGCCGGGCGGCGGCGCCCAGGCTGAGCCCGCACGCCGCGAGCAGCACGTGCGCGGCCAGCACGGGCAGCGCCACGCTGAGCAGCACGACGGCGCCCTGCGACGTCGCGCCCAGCCCGACCGCGCCCTCGGGGCACTCGGCGGCCGAGCGCAGCACCGCCAGGCGCATGCCGAGCGCCGCGAGCGGGCCCTCGGCCGCGAGGCACTGGTGCAGCAGCACGCGCCCCTGCACGCCCAGCACGACGGACGCGACCGACAGCAGCACGCCGAGCAGGCCCAGCAGGTGGGCACGCGCGGCGGAGGGGGTCGCCCCTCGCACCGCCCGCGTCACACGCACGGGCCCAGGGTAGGCGTACGCGCGGGCGCGGGTCACGCCGTTCGGCTCACGGGTTCGGCAGGACAGGCGGCTCGGACAGCGGCCACCAGCCGATCGGCCGCGCGTCGACCAGGCCGTCGAACAGCAGCAGCGCGCCGACCAGCGCGAGCACGACGACCACGAGCGCACCCACGGGGCCGGGCGCGACGAGCGCGAGCGTGCGGCGCGCGCCCGTGCGCGTCATGCGCGACAGCGGGCCCCACCACACGAACCCGACGAGCACGAGGGTGAGCGCCGCGACGACCAGCCGCGCCGTCGTGCCCTGCGGGGGCTCGCCGCCCGGCGAGCCGCCGATCTCCCACCGCCCCGAGCCCAGCAGCCACCAGCCGATCCCGCCGACGATCGTCACGACCGCCCCGCCGACCAGCAGCGGGGGCAGCACCGCGAGCCCGGCGCGCAGCAGGTACCAGGGCAGCGCCGTGACGGCCAGCGGCACGTCGGAGCGGCGCACGCCGCGGCGCTCGCGGCGCGTGTGCATGGTCTCGACCGCGAGCCCGACGGTGCGCACGAGCACCGCGAGCACCACGACGACGAGCAGCGTCACGAACGGCTGGAGCATCGCGGCGAGCACCACCACGAGGCCGATCGCGAGCATCGACCCCCAGCGACGACGCGCCGGCGGGCGGACGTACCAGGGGCCGTCGTCGGCGGCGTCGGGGTCCGGCGCGAGGTCGTCGCCGAGCCACCGCTCGTCGCCGTCCTGCCAGTCGCCGTCCTGCCCGTCCTCGTCCTGCCAGTCCTCCTGCCAGGCGTCGGCGGCGGACGGCGGGACCGTCGGGGGCAGCGCTGTCGTCCGGTGCGGGTCGTCGTCGCCGACCGGCACGGCAACGGTGCGCCCGTCGTTGACGGGCACCGCCGCGGAGGCCACGGCGGCTCCGGCGCCGAGCGCCGTGGTCGGCTGCACGTCCCGCGGCGACGACGCGACGTGCTCGGTCGCGAGGTCGTCCTCGTCCGGGCCGTCCCCCTCGTCCTCGTCGAGGTCGTCCGGGTCGACGACGGTCGTCGCGACGTCATCGGCGCCGCCCGCGGGCAGCACGACCGTCGCGACGGCGCCCGGCGGCAGGTCGCCCTCGGCGGCCACGGCGCGCAGGGCCGCGACGACGTCCTCGGGGTCGGTCCGCTCGGCGGGCTCGGGGCGCAGCGCGCCCGCGATCGCAGCTGCGGTCAGCGGGCCGACGTCGGCGAGGTCCGCGTCGCCCGAGCGCGCGCGCGCCAGGACGGCCTCGACGGGCCGGGAGCCGAACGGGTCGCGGCCCGTCGCGGCGAACGCGAGCAGCGCGGCCCAGCCCCACATGTCCGTCGCCGGGCTCGGGTCGCCGCCGTCGAGCAGCTCGGGCGCGAGGTAGCCCGGCGTCCCCAGCACGAGCCCCGCGGTCGTGAGGTTCGCGTCGTCGTCGACGCCCTGCGCAAGCCCGAAGTCGATGAGCACCGGGCCGTCGTCGGTGAGCAGCACGTTCGACGGCTTGAGGTCGCGGTGCACGACGCCCGCCGCGTGCACGGCCGCGAGCGCGGCCCGCAGGCCCTCGGCGAGCGCGACGAGGTCGTCGGCGTCGAGCGGCCCCCGCTCGCGCACGTGCTTGGTCAGCGTGTCCCCGGCGACGAGCTCCGTCACGAGGAACGCCTCGGTGGAGTCCGCCTCGGCGTCGAGCACGGCCGCGACCGCGGGGTGCCGCAGCCGCTGCAGCGCGGCGACCTCGCGCAGCAGTCGCGCGCGCACCGTCGCGTCCGACCCGACGTGCGGGTGCAGCAGCTTGAGCGCGACGGCCGTGCCGCCGCCGTCGACCGCGCGGTACACGGTCCCCATGCCGCCGGAACCGAGCGGGGCCACCACGGTGTACCCGCCGATCTCCGACCCCGGCGTCAGACCGATCCGCTCCATGCCCGGCAACCTAGCCGGTCACGGGCCCGGACGGGTCCTGGCCGTCCCCGAGCGTGTCACCCATAGGACGACTAGGGTCATGGCGAACCTCGAGGAGTTGATGTCGTTGCCCACCGACACCCCGCAGGACGGCTACGACCTGGTCGTCGTCGCGAACCGGCTGCCCGTCGACGTGAGCCTGGACGACGACGGCGCGCCGAGCTGGACCCGCTCCCCCGGCGGCCTCGTCACGGCGCTCGCGCCCGTGATGGCGAAGGCCGACGGCGCGTGGGTCGGCTGGGGCGGGTCGCCCGGCCTGGAGCTCGACCCGTTCGACGTGGACGGCACGCAGCTCGTGCCCGTGACGCTCACGGAGGACGACGTCGAGCGGTACTACGAGGGCTTCTCGAACGACACGCTCTGGCCGCTCTACCACGACGTCATCGCGCCGCCCACGTTCCACCGGCAGTGGTGGGACGCGTACCAGCGCGTCAACCGCCGGTTCGCCGAGGCCGCCGCGCGCGACGCGTCGCCCGGCGCGACGGTGTGGGTGCACGACTACCAGCTCCAGCTCGTCCCGGCGTACCTGCGCGAGCTGCGGCCCGACCTGCGGATCGGCTACTTCCACCACATCCCGTTCCCGCCGCTCGAGATCTTCGCGCAGCTGCCGTGGCGGCGGCAGGTCGTCGAGGGGCTGCTCGGCGCGGACCTGCTGGGCTTCCAGCGCGCGGGCGACGCCGCGAACTTCGTGCGCGTCGTGCGCCGCGTCACCGACCTGACGACCCGCGGCCAGACCGTCACCGTCGACGAGGGCACCGACGCGCAGCGCGTCGTGCGGGCGGCCGCGTTCCCGATCTCGATCGACTCGCGCGCGTTCGACGCGCTGGCCCGCACGCCCGAGGTGCAGGAGCGTGCGCGGGAGATCCGCCGCGAGCTCGGCGACCCCGAGCACCTGCTGCTGGGCGTCGACCGGCTCGACTACACCAAGGGCATCCGGCACCGCATCAAGGCGTACGGCGAGCTCCTCGAGGACGGCCGGCTGTCCCCCACCGACACCGTGCTCGTGCAGGTCGCGAGCCCGAGCCGCGAGAACGTCGGCGCCTACCAGCAGCTGCGCGACGAGGTCGAGCTGCTCGTGGGCCGCATCAACGGCGACCACGGGCAGGTCGGGCACACGCCCGTGCAGTACCTGCACCAGTCGTTCCCGATGGAGGAGATGGCGGCGCTGTACCTCGCGGCCGACGTCATGCTCGTCACCGCGCTGCGCGACGGCATGAACCTCGTGGCCAAGGAGTACGTGGCGGCACGGTCCGACGACCGCGGCGCGCTCGTGCTCAGCGAGTTCACGGGCGCCGCCGACGAGCTGAGCGGCGCCGTGCTCGTCAACCCGCACGACATCGACGGCATGAAGGACAGGATCGTCGCCGCCGTGCACCTCGACGCGCGCGAGTCCCGCAAGCGCATGCGCCAGCTGCGGCGGCGCGTCCTGAGCCACGACGTCGCGGCGTGGTCCGACGAGTTCCTCGCGGCGCTGACCGCGATGCCCGGGAGCAGCCGTGGCTGACACGACCACCGACCCCACCACCGACCTCACGACCCGTCTCACGGCGCTCGCCGCGGACCCGGCGGCGCGCCCGCTGCTCGTCGCGCTCGACTTCGACGGCACGCTCGCACCGCTGCAGGACGACCCGTCGGCGTCGCGCATCCTGCCCGCGGGCGTCGAGGTCCTCGCGGCGCTCGCCGCGCTCGACGGCGTCGTGCTGGCCCTCGTCTCGGGGCGCGCCATGGGCGACCTGCACGCGCTCGCGCAGGTCCCGCCGGGCACGTACCTCATCGGCAGCCACGGCGCCGAGCGCGCCCGCGTCACGCAGTTCGGGCTGGACCGGGACGTCGTCGAGCTGACGCACGAGCAGGCCGACCGGCTCGCGGCGCTCGGCGCGCGCACGGCCGCGGTCGCGCGCGGGCGTGACGGCGTGTGGGTCGAGACCAAGCCGACGGCCGTCGTGGTGCACACGCGCCTGGCCGAGCGCGACGTCGCGGACGCCGCCGAGGCCGAGGCCGTCGCGCTCGGCGGCGAGCTGGGCGTGGGCACGATGCACGGCAAGGACGTCGTCGAGCTGTCGGTGCTGCCGGCGGACAAGGGCACGGCGCTGCAGGCGCTGCGCCACGAGCTCGGCGCACCGGTCGTGCTGTACGCCGGCGACGACGTGACCGACGAGCACGCGTTCGCGGCGCTCGACGCCGACGACGTGACGGTCAAGGTCGGCCCGGGCGACACCGTCGCGCGCTTCCGCGTGGCCGACCCGGAGGCCGCCGTCGCGGCCCTCGCGACGTTGCGCGACGCGCTCGTCTGACCCGTGCCCGCCGGGCCGACGGTCCCGCCGGCCGGCCCCGTGACCTGTGCCATACTGGCGCCGCGACCGAGGACGGTCTTGACCGTCCTCGATCCGTGTCAGCGGAGACACAGAGGGCTCGGCAGGCCCGCGTACCCCCGCGGACCTGCGTTGACACTCTTCACGACGGATCGTCCGGCACGTACCTGCCGGTGAAGGGATTGGCACAGCCATGGCTACGGTCACGTTCGACCACGCGACCCGGATCTACCCGGGAACGGAGCGCCCCGCGGTGGACGCGCTCAACCTGCACATCGAGGACGGCGAGTTCCTCGTCCTCGTCGGCCCCTCGGGCTGCGGCAAGTCGACCTCGCTCCGCATGCTCGCGGGCCTCGAGGACGTCAACGCCGGGCGCATCCTCATCGGCGACCGCGACGTCACCGACGTGCAGCCCAAGGACCGCGACATCGCGATGGTCTTCCAGAACTACGCCCTGTACCCCCACATGACCGTGGCGGACAACATGGGCTTCGCGCTCAAGATCGCCGGCACCCCCAAGGCCGAGATCCGCACGCGCGTCGAGGAGGCCGCGAAGATCCTCGACCTCACCCAGTACCTGGACCGCAAGCCGAAGGCCCTCTCGGGTGGTCAGCGTCAGCGCGTCGCCATGGGCCGCGCGATCGTCCGCTCGCCCCAGGTCTTCCTCATGGACGAGCCGCTGTCGAACCTCGACGCCAAGCTCCGCGTCCAGACCCGTACGCAGATCGCGTCGCTCACGCGCCGCCTCGGCGTCACGACCGTCTACGTCACGCACGACCAGGTCGAGGCCCTGACCATGGGCGACCGCATCGCGGTCCTCAAGGACGGCATCCTCCAGCAGGTCGACACGCCGCGTGCGCTGTACGACACGCCCGCCAACGTGTTCGTCGCCGGCTTCATCGGCTCGCCCGCCATGAACATCGGCACGTTCCCCGTGCTCGAGGGTGCGGCGTCCGTCGGCTCGTCGCGTCTCGCGCTGCCGCGCGAGGTCGTGGGCCGTCTCACGGACGACGACAAGGGCCACATCACGGTCGGCTTCCGCCCCGAGTCGCTCGACACGGTGCCGCAGGGCACGCAGGACTCGTTCCCGGTCGTCGTGAACCTCGTCGAGGAGCTCGGCTCGGACGCGTACGTGTACGGCGCGCTCACCAACGAGTTCGGTGCGGCCGCCGCGGTGCACTCGGGCGCCGGCGACGCGCAGATCATCGTGCGCGTCGACCCCCGCTCGGTCCCGAAGATCGGCGACACGATCTACGTCCGGATCCGCCCCAACGAGCAGCACCTGTTCCACGCGGGCTCCGGCGAGCGCATCGCCTGACACCCAGCAGCGCACGCACCGAGGCGGGTCCGGTCGACCGGGCCCGCCTCGGGCGTTCCACGCGACGGTCACGGTCCCCGCACGGACCCCGCCGCCCCACCTGAGAGGATCGAGCCATGAGCGGAACGGCGCAGCGCCTGCAGATCACGGCGGCGAACCCGGACCCCGCGCTGCTCGACCTGCCGTGGGACGTGCCGCTCGAGGACTGGCCCACCGAGATGCTCGCGGCCCTGCCGCGCGGCATCTCGCGGCACATCGTGCGGTTCGCGCGGCTCTCGGGGCGGGTCATCGCGATCAAGGAGATCGGCGAGACCGTCGCGTACCGCGAGTACGAGCTGCTGCGCCAGCTGCGCAAGCTCGAGGTGCCGAGCGTCGAGCCCGTCGGCGTCATCACGGGTCGCCGCTCGCCCGACGGCGAGCCGCTCGAGGCCGTGCTCATCACGCAGCACCTGCAGTTCTCGCTGCCGTACCGCGCGCTGTTCAGCCAGGCGCTGCGACCCGACACCGCGACGCGCCTCATCGACGCGCTCGCCGTGCTGCTGGTCCGCCTGCACCTCGCGGGCTTCTACTGGGGCGACGTGTCGCTGTCGAACACGCTGTTCCGCCGCGACGCCGAGACGTTCGCCGCGTACCTCGTGGACGCCGAGACCGGCGACCTGCACGACCGGCTCAGCCCGGGGCAGCGCGCGTACGACCTCGAGGTCGCGCGCGTCAACATCATCGGCGAGCTCATGGACCTGCAGGCCGGCGAGTTCCTCGACGAGGACGAGGACGTCGTCGCGATCGGCGAGGCGCTCGTGGTCCGGTACGACGAGCTGTGGCGCGCGCTCACCGAGGTCGAGGCGTTCGGCTACGGCGAGCGCTGGCGCGTGCAGGCACGCATCGACCGGCTCAACGACCTCGGCTTCGACGTCGGCGAGCTCGACATCACGACCGACCTCGACGGCACGACCGTCCGCATCCAGCCCAAGGTCGTCGACGCCGGGCACCACTCGCGTCGCCTCATGCGCCTGACGGGCCTCGACGTGCAGGAGAACCAGGCCCGCCGCCTGCTCAACGACCTCGACGAGTACCGCGCCGCGACCGACCGGCAGGCCGACGACGAGGCGTTCGTCGCGCACGACTGGCTGACCGACATCTTCGAGCCCGCGGTGCGCAGCGTGCCGCGCGAGCTGCGCCGCAAGCTCGAGCCCGCGCAGATCTACCACGAGCTGCTCGACCACCGCTGGTACCTGTCGCAGCAGGAGGACCGCGACGTGCCGATGACGGAGGTCGCCGCGAGCTACGTGCGGCACATCCTGCCGAGCCGGCCCGACGAGCAGGCCGTCCTGGGCACGCGCGCCGAGGACCTGCGCGACGGCGAGACGGGCGAGACCCCGCGCGTCGACGACGATCTGGACCCCGACCGGCTCATCGGCTGACGCCGGCCGGGGCGGGGCGCGTCAGGCGCGCTGGCGCGCGACCTCGTACAGCGCGATCCCGGCGGCGACGCCCGCGTTGAGCGACTCGACGGCCGACGCGATGGGGATCGACGCGATCGCGTCGCACTGCTCGCGCACGAGCCGCGACAGGCCCTTGCCCTCGGAGCCGACGACGAGCACGAGCGGGTCCGTCGCGAACGGCAGCTCACCCAGCGGCACGTCGCCGCCCGCGTCGAGGCCGACGACGAACACGCCCGCGGCGCGCAGGTCCTGCAGCGCGCGCGTCAGGTTGGTCGCGCGTGCGACGGGCACGCGCGCGGCGGCACCGGCCGACACCTTCCACGCCGACGCGGTCACACCGGCCGCGCGCCGCTCGGGCACGAGCACGCCGTGCGCACCGAACGCCCCCGCCGAGCGCAGGACCGCGCCGAGGTTGCGCGGGTCGGTCACGCCGTCGAGCGCGACGATCAGCGGCGCGGTCTGCGACGCCTCCGCGGTGTCGAGCAGGTCGTCGGGGTCGAGGTACTCGTACGGCGGCACCTGGATCGCGACGCCCTGGTGGACCGCGCCGTCGGTGAGCCGGTCGAGCTCGGCGCGGCTGACCTCGAGCAGCGGGTACCCCGCGTCCGCGGCGATCGACACGATCTCCTTGGTGCGGTCGTCCGCCTCGAGCCGCGACGCGACGTAGACGGTCGACACCGGGATCCCGGCGCGGAGCGCCTCGAGGACCGAGTTGCGCCCGCCCACGATCTCGTGGGTCGAGGACGTCCGGCCGCCCTTGCGCCCGGCGGCCGAGCGGGCGGCACCCGCCGACGGTCGTCCGGACGTCCCACGCCCACCTGTCGCGCCCTTGTCGGCCGCGACCTTGCGCTTGTGCGCCACGTGGTACGGGCGGTCCTCGGCCTTGGGCGTGGGCCCCTTGCCCTCGAGCGCGCGGCGGCTGTGCCCGCCCGTCCCGACGCGTGCGCCCTTCTTGGTCCCCGCCTTGCGGGTCGCGCCGCGGCGCTGCGAGTTGCCGGCCATCAGTCCTCCGTCGTGTCGGTCACGGGTGCCGCGAGCGTCCAGCGCGCACCCGTCGGTGAGTCCTCGACGACGACGCCCGCCGCCGTCAGCCGGTCGCGGATCGCGTCGGCGGCGGCCCAGTCGCGCGCGGCACGGGCCGAGGCGCGCGCGTCGAGCTCGGCGCGCACGAGCGCGTCGAGGGCGCGCGCCGTGCGGTCGTCGCCGCCGGTGGTGGCCCACTGCGGCGACCCGGGGTCGAGACCCAGCACGTCGAGCATGCCCCGCAGCGCGACCATCGCGTCGCGCGCGGCGGCGTCGTCGCCCGCGGCGAGCGCGGTGTTGCCCGCCCGCAGGGTCTCGTGCACGACCGCGAGCGCGGCCGGCACGTTGAGGTCGTCGTCGAGCGCGGCGCCGAAGGCCGCGGGCAGCGCCGCGGTCGCGACCTCCGCGGCCGGCACGGCCCCGACCCGCTCGGTCGCGCGCTGCACGAACCCGGCCAGGCGGTCCCACGTGGCGGCCGCCTCGGTGAGCGTGTCGTCCGTCCACTCGAGCATCGAGCGGTACTGCACGGCGGTCAGCGCGTACCGGACCACCGCCGCAGGCGCCTTCTCGAGCACGGCGCTGACCAGCAGCCCGTTGCCCAGGGACTTGCTCATCTTGGCGCCACCCTGCGTGACCCAGCCGTTGTGCAGCCAGTGGCGCGCGAACCCGTAGCCGGCCGCCCGGGACTGCGCCTGCTCGTTCTCGTGGTGCGGGAACCGCAGGTCCAGGCCGCCGCCGTGGATGTCGAACGTCTCGCCGAGGTAGCGGTGCGCCATCGCCGAGCACTCGAGGTGCCAGCCGGGGCGGCCGCGGCCGAAGGGCGTGTCCCACGCCGCGGTCGCG
Source organism: Cellulomonas sp. HD19AZ1 (assembly GCF_004535805.1). Lineage (NCBI taxonomy): Bacteria > Bacillati > Actinomycetota > Actinomycetes > Micrococcales > Cellulomonadaceae > Cellulomonas > Cellulomonas sp. HD19AZ1. Next base: position 350,571 of record NZ_SPHX01000006.1, on the reverse strand, counting down.
GGCTCGCCGGGCTTCGGCGCCTTCCACAGCGCGAAGTCGTGCGGGTCGCGCTTGCCGGAGCCCGCGTCGTCCGGCACGTCGGTCATGTCGTCGACGCGCTGGTTGGTCAGCGAGCCGTAGTCCGACCACGACCGCACGTCGAAGTACACGTCGCCCGGACCCGCCACGTACGCGTGCCCGCGCTCGACGAGCCGCTCCATGAGCGCGAGCATCGCCGGCACGTGCCCGGTGGCGCGCGGCTCGTAGTCGGGCGGCAGGACGCCGAGCGCGTCGTACGCGGACGTGAAGGCGCGCTCGTTGGTCAGCGCCCACGCCCACCACTCGTGCCCGGCCGCGGCGGCCTTGGCGAGGATCTTGTCGTCGATGTCGGTGACGTTGCGGACCAGCGTCACGCGCTGCCCCTGCCGCCGCAGCCACCGCACGAGCACGTCGAACGCGACGGCGGAGCGCACGTGCCCCACGTGCGGTGGTGACTGCACCGTGGCACCGCACAGGTAGATGCCGACCCGGCCCTCGACGAGGGGGACGAAGTCACGCACCGCCTGGGTGCCGCTGTCGAACAGCCGCAGAGTCACCCGCCCAGGCTACCGGCGCGGGACCCCCGCGACCGACCCGGACCTGCGCGGCGACGTCAGCCGACGCAGACGCCCTCGCCCCGGTAGGTGGGGACGGTGGCCGCCACGCGGTCGCCGCGCACCAGGTGGACCTCGGCGAACCGCTCCATGACCTCGCCGGCCTTGGCGTGCCGGAACCACACGCGGTCGCCGACGCGCAGGTCCGCACGGGCGGGCACCCGGAGCGGGGTCTGGACCTCGCCGGCCCCCTCGCGCGGCGCGAGGCGCAGCCCCTCGGGCCACACGGGCCGCGGCAGGCGCGTCGGCGTCGCCGGGCCGGACGCGACGTAGCCGCCGCCGAAGACGGTGGCCCACCCGTCGCCCGGGATGCGCACGACGTCGAGACCCACGTACGCGGCGGGCCGCGGGCGGAACGCGCGGTACCCGTCGAAGAGCGTGGGCACGAACAGCCCCGAACCGGCCGTCACCTCGGTGACCGCCGGGGCCGACGCGCTCACCTCGATCGAGCCCGTGCCGCCGGAGTTCACGAGCGCGAGCGGCCGGCCGAGCGCGTCGGTGACCGCGTCGACGACGGCGGCGCGCCGCACGGCGAGCTCGCGCACCGACGCGGCCTTGACGAGCCGGACCGCGAGCGACGTGTCGGGCAGGCCTGCCACCTGGGCCTCGTAGAACATCACGCCGCGCACCTCGAGCCCGCCGCGGGCCTGCACGGCGGTGGCGAGCGCGGCGGCCTGCGCCGGGGTGCGGACCGGCGAGCGACGCACGCCGAGGTGCACGGCGAGCGGCCCGCGCCCCACGCGCAGGGACGCGTCGACGTCGAGGCACACGCGCAGCGTCCGGTCGTGGCGGCGCGCGGCGGACGCGAGCAGGTCAGCCTGCGCGGTGTCGTCGACCATGAACGTCACGGCGGCAGCGGCGTCGGCGTCGGCCGCGATCGCGTCGATCGCGACGGTGTCGACCGTGGGGTAGCCGAGCAGGACGTCCCGGACGCCGCGGCCGACGAGCCAGCGCGCCTCGGCGGCCGCGTACGCCATCACGCCCGCGAACCCGGGGCGGGCGAGCACCTGCTCGAGCACGTGCCGGACCCGCACGGACTTGCTGGCGACGCGGACGGGCACGCCGCCCGCGCGCCGCACGACGTCGGCGGCGTTGGCCTCGAGCGCGTCGAGGTCGACCACCACGAGCGGCCCCGGACGCCCCGTCGTCGCGGCGTCGAGGCGCTGCCCCACGGTGCGTCCCGCCGGGTCGGCGCCACCGCCGGACGGGGCGGGGGCGGCGGCCGGGGGACGCACGGGGGTCGACGTCATGCCAGGGACGCTACCCCTGACGGTGCGACGGGCGACGGGAGGCGGGGTGTGTCGGCGTCGCTCTCGGGCGCGTCGCGCGTCTCGCCGAGCAGCGCGGACTCGTCGACCGGCACCGCGAGCGTCGCGAGGTGCTCGGCGAACAGCCGCAGGCCCTGGTACCCGGCGTCGTCGTCACCGTCGACGAGCCACGCGAGCGAGAACCCGTCGACCGCCGCGATGATCGACCGCGCGATGAGGTGCCGCGGCACGCGCCACACGATGCTGCCTGCGCGCTCGACCTCCTCGAGGAAGTGCTCGGCGACCGCCCAGCTGTACGTGTACTGGTCGACGCCGACCTGGCGGAGCTCGGGGTGCCGCAGCGACGTCGTCGTCAGCTCGTACGTGAGCAGCTGCGGGCCGCGCGTCGCGCGGATGTTGTCCCACACGGTGTCGAGGACACCCATGATCAGGTCGGCGACGGGAGCGGACTCGGGCATCTGAGCCTCGCCGCGCGCGGTGTTGCGCAACGTGATCGTGTGCGCCATCGCGCGCAGGAGCTCGTCCTTGTCACGGAAGCAGTAGTGGACGACCCCGAGCGAGACACCTGCCTCGGCGGCGACGGCGCGGACGGTCGCACCGTCGACCCCGTCACGGCACGCGACGACCAGCGCCGCCTCGATGAGCTGCTCGCGTCGCTCGGCGACCGGTAGACGGTTCATGGTTCCTCCTCGCGGCGACGACCGGCGCACCCCCCCGGGCGCCGTGACGTCACTCTTCCCGAGGATAATCTCATCGGCCGTCATGACGTTAGTCAAGGGTCTCACACACTTGACTTGGACGGCCGCCCAATCCCATGCTCGCAGGATGGGGGGACACGCGCCCGGCAGCACCGGGCCGGAGCGCTGGCGCAACTGGGCGCGCACCGAGAGCGCCGTGCCGCGGCGGGTCACCCGGCCGCGCGACCTGGACGAGCTGGTCGCCGAGGTCGTCGCCGCCACCGCGTCGGGCGAGCGGCTGCGCGCCGTGGGCGCGGGGCACTCGTTCTCGGGCGCCGCCGTGACCGACGGCGTCCACGTGCACCTCGACGCGCTGGCCCGGTTCGAGCGCGTCACGCCACGGCCCGACGGCACCACGCACGTGACCGTGGGCGCAGGCATGCGCCTGCACGCCCTCAACCGCGGGCTCGCCGCCCGCGGCCTGGCGATGCGCAACCTCGGCGACATCGACCGCCAGTCGGTCGCGGGCGCGATCAGCACCGGCACGCACGGCACGGGCGCGCGTCTCGGCGGGCTCCCGACGCAGGTCGTCGGGCTGCGCGTCGTGACGGCCGCGGGCGACGTGGTCGAGGCGTCGCGCACGCACGAGCCGGAGCTGTTCGAGCTCGCGCGGCTCGGGCTGGGCACGGCGGGGGTGCTCGCGGCCGTCACGCTCGAGGTCGTGCCGGCGTACCGGCTGCTGGCGCGCGAGGAGGCCATGCCGCTGCCCGCGGTGCTCGAGGGGCTCGACGACCTGGTCGACGGGCACGACCACTTCGAGTTCTTCTGGTTCCCGCACACGGCGACGACGCTCACCAAACGCAACGACGTCACGGACGACGTCGACCGCCCCCTGCCGACGTGGCGCCACGTGCTCGACGACGAGCTGCTCGCGAACGTGGCGTTCGGCGCCGCGCAGGAGGTCGCGACCCGCAGCCGACGCCTGACCCCGGCCCTCAACCGGTTCCAGACCGCGGGGCTGCCGCCCCGCACGTACACCGCCGCGTCGCACGAGGTGCTCGTGTCGCCGCGGCGCGTCCGGTTCCGGGAGGCCGAGTACGCCGTGCCCCGCGAGTCCGTGCGGGACGTCGTGCACGAGCTCGCGGCGTGGTTCCGCGCGACCGGGGCGCACGTGCCCTTCCCGCTCGAGGTGCGGTTCGCGGCCGCGGACGACGTGTGGCTGTCGACGGCGCACGGCCGCGAGACGGCCTACGTCGCGGTCCAGCAGTACCACCGGCTGCCGCACCGCCGGTACTTCGACGCGGCCGAGCGGATCGTCGCGGCCGTCGGCGGGCGCCCGCACTGGGGCAAGATGCACGGGCTCGACCACGGGACGCTCGCGTCGCTGTACCCGCGGCTGGCGGACGCGAACCGGGTCCGCGCGCGCGTCGACCCGGCGGGGACGTTCCGCAACGCGTACGTCGACCGCGTGCTCGGCCCCGCGCACTGACCGCGCACCCCGCGAGGGGATCAGCCTCCGACGCGGGGCAGCGCACCCGTGACGGGCGGCCACACCGGCGGCAGGTCCGTCGGCGGCTCGAGCGCGACCGTGGGGCGCGCGCGCTCGTCGACCTGCTGGAGGCCCGCGAACGTGGCGCGGAGGGTCTCGAGCGAGACCCGGTCGCGCTGCCGCACCGGCAGCCCGGGGACGCGCTGGGGCAGACCGCGCGGACCGAGCGCCGGCACGGTGCTGCCGGGTGCGGGCGCGGCGGTGCGCCCGTCGTCCGTCGATGGCACTGTCACGGCGTCGGACCGTACCGGTGATTCGCCCGGTTCGCGACGAGCCCCGCGACCCCTGCCGCACCACGGCCGGGGTCCGCGTGCCGAGGTTCACCCGCCCGGGTGGAAGCGTGTCCACATCCTGACACCGCGGTCAGGACGTGGACGCGGCGACGTCCGCGGCGAGCGCTCGCAGCTCGGTGAGCACGCGCTGCACCGCGACCCGGCGCGCACGGTCCGGGCGCAGCAGCACCTCGACCAGGCGACCCGCGCGCACGTCGCGCAGCGGCAGCAGCCGCAGCCCGGAACCCGGCCCCGCGCGCGTCGTGAAGCGCGGCAGCAGGCTCACGCCGTGCCCCGCGGCGACGAGCGCCTCGACGACGTGGAAGTCGTTGATGCGGTGCACGACCCGCGGCTCGACGCCCGTGCGCACGGTCAGCTCGTCGAGGACGCGCGCGACCGGGAACCCCTCCCGCACGGCGATCCAGGGCAGGTCGACCAGGTCCCCGGGTGCGACCGACCCGCCGGCCGCCAGCGGGTGGTCGGACGGCACGGCCACGTCGAGCGGCTCGCGCAGGAGCGGCTCGACCACGACGTCGGCCCCCCACCCGACGCCGCCGTCGGGCCGGTGCGCGACCACGAGGTCGAACCGGTCGGTCAACGCGACGAACCGGTCCTGCGCGACGTCCTCGTCCGCGCACTCGACCGTCACTCCCCCGAGCGCGGCGACGCGGCCCAGGAGGCCCGGGAGCAGGAGCTCGGCGCCGCTCGAGAACGCGCTGACGGTCACGGTCCCGCCGGGGCTCGCCACGAACGCGTCGCACGCGGCACGCGCGCGCTCGAGCGCGACGGCGACGTCGAGAGCGGCGTCCGCGAGCGCGTGGCCCGCGGGGGTGAGGCGCACGCCGCGACCCGCGCGCTCCGTGAGGGCGACGCCGACCTCGCGCTGCAGCGTCGCGAGCTGCTGGGACACGGCGGACGGCGTGAGGTGCCGCACCGCCGCGGCCGCGGTGACGCCGCCGTGCGCGCGCACCGCCCGCAGCGTCGAGAGAGCGGACGGATCCATGCAGTGACGCTACATCGTCGCTGCAGGTCTTTTCGATGGTGCTGCACGGTCGAGCCCCGCAGACTCGACCGCGTGCCGCTCCGTCACCGCCTGCTCGCCGCCCTCGTCGCCGTCACCTGGGGCCTCAACTTCGTCGCGATCCACCTCTCGCTCCAGCAGTTCCCGCCGTTCCTGCTCGTGGCGCTGCGGTTCGCGGTCATCGCCGTCCCCACGGTCCTGCTGGTCCCCCGGCCGCGCGTCGCGTGGCGCTGGGTGCTGGGCTACGGGCTCGGCTTCGGCGTGCTGCAGTTCCTGTTCCTCTACCTCGCCATGGACACCGGCATGCCGACCGGTCTCGCGTCGCTCGTGCTGCAGTCCTCGGCGCCGTTCACCGTGCTCCTGGCGGCCGCGCTGCTGCGCGAGCGCCTCAGCCCGCGGCAGGGCCTGGGCGTCTTGGTCGCCGTGCTGGGGCTCGGCGGCATCGCGGTGCACCGCGCCGGGCTGGACGGCGGCGCGACCCTGCTGCCCGTCGTCCTCACGCTCTGCGGCGGCCTCGGCTGGGCGCTCGGCAACCTCGCCAACCGCCAGGCCCGCACCGACGCGCCCTTCCGCCTCGTGCTGTGGATGTCGGTCGTGCCCCCGCTGCCGATGCTCGCGGTCTCGCTCCTGGTCGAGGGCCCGGACGCCGTGGCCGCGTCGTTCCGGGGCCTCACGTCGCCCACCGGACTCGCCGCCCTCGGCGGCCTCGCGTACACCGTGCTCGTCGCGACGCTCGTCGGCACGGGCCTGTGGACGTGGCTCATGACGCGCCACCCGTCGAGCGTCGTCGCACCGTTCTCGATGCTCGTCCCCGTCGTCGGGATCGCGGCGTCGTGGCTCGTGCTGCGCGAGGCCGTGCCGCCCGTCGAGCTCGCGCTCGGCGCCGTCGTGGTCGGCGGCGTGCTGCTCGGGTCGGCGCCCGCGCGTCGCCGTCCCGCACCGCAGGACGCGCCCACGCCGGTCCCGGCGGCCACCGCCGGCTAGCGGGCGGCGCCCGCGGGACGTCAGTCGGTCCCGAGCGAGACGAGCGCCGTCGCGATCGCCGCGACCCCCTCGCCGCGGCCCGTCAGGCCCAGCGCGTCGGTCGTCGTCGCGGACACCGTCACGGGCGCGCCGCACGCCATCGACAGCACGGCCTGCGCCTCGACGCGACGCGGGCCGAGCTTCGGCCGGTTGCCGATCACCTGCACCGCGACGTTGCCCAGCGTGAAGCCCGCCGCCCGGACGCGCCGCGCCGTCTCCGCGAGCAGCGCCGCACCGGACGCCCCCGCCCACCGCGGGTCGGACGTGCCGAACTGCGCCCCGAGGTCGCCCAGCCCGGCGGCCGAGAGCAGCGCGTCGGCCGCCGCGTGCGCCGCGACGTCCGCGTCGGAGTGCCCCGCGAGCGGCCGCTCCCCGGGCCACTCGAGGCCCGCGAGGTGCAGCACCGCGTCGGGCGCAGGGTCGGGGTCGTAGGCGTGCACGTCGACGCCGATGCCGGTGCGGAGGTTCACGCGAGCGCTCCCGTCGTCAGGGCCTGCGCGACCAGCAGGTCGCGGGCCGTCGTCACCTTCGCCGCGCGCTCGTCGCCCGGCACCACCCACACCGCGACGCCCGTCGCCTCGACGAGCCCCGCGTCGTCCGACGCGGCGGTCGCCTCGGACGCGCCGCGCCCGGTGCCCACCGCGTGCGCGCGCTCGAGCACGTCACGGTCGAAGCCCTGCGGCGTCTGCACGGCCACGAGGTCCGCACGCGGCACGGTCTCGACCACGGGCCGCCCGCGCTCGTCGCCCTGGCCGACCCGCTTGACGGTGTCGACCACCGGGAGCCCCGGCACGACGGCGACGTGCCCCGCGCGCACCGCGTCGGCGACCCGCGCCACCAGGTCCGCCGGGACGAAGGGGCGCGCGGCGTCGTGCACCAGCACGACGTCGACGTCGTCGGTGAGCTCCGCGAGACCCGCCGCGACCGACTCCTGACGCGTGCGCCCGCCCCCGACGACGTCGAGCCGGACCTCGGCCGCGGCCGCGTCGACCACGTCGTCGAGCAGCGCCGCGACCACGTCGAGATGCGCCTCGGGCGCCGAGACGACCAGCTGGGAGACGGCGGCACCGTCCGCCGTGCGCGCCGCGAGCAGGGCGCGGGCGGCGTGGACCACGAGGGGTTCGCCAGACACGGGCACGAGCGCCTTGGGCAGCGTGTGCCCGAGGCGCGTGCCGCTCCCGGCGGCGGTGAGGACGGCGGCGATGGTCATGTGCGCATCGTGCCCCGTGCGGCGGGGCGCACGGGTCCCCGACACAGCAGACGGCCCGGGCGGCGTGCACCCGGACCGTCGTGCGTGCGGATCAGGAGGCGAGGACCTCGTCGAGGATGGCCTCGGCCTTGTCCTCCTCGGTCTTCTCGGCGAGCGCGAGCTCCGAGACGAGGATCTGGCGGGCCTTGGCGAGCATGCGCTTCTCACCGGCCGACAGGCCACGGTCGGCGTCGCGCCGCGACAGGTCGCGCACGACCTCCGCGACCTTGATGACGTCGCCCGACTGGAGCTTCTCGAGGTTGGCCTTGTAGCGCCGCGACCAGTTGGTGGGCTCCTCGGTGTACGGGGCGCGCAGCACCTCGAACACGCGGTCCAAGCCCTCCTGGCCGACGACGTCGCGAACACCGACGAGGTCGACGTTCTCCGCCGGAACCTCGATGGTCAGGTCACCGTGCGCGACCTTGAGCTTGAGGTAGATCTTCTCCTCGCCCCGGATGGTCCGGCTCTTGATCTCCTCGATCTTGGCTGCACCGTGGTGCGGGTAGACGACGGTCTCCCCAACAGTGAAAGTCATCTGCAGGTGTCCCCTTTCGCAGACGTGTATGGTATCACGCCGGATTGCCGTGATTTCCGGCGCTTCCCGGGCGTCCGCCCAGGTCAGAGGCTCGTCACCCGCCCGTCGCACGCAGTTCGCGCGACGGCCGCGCACGCCCCGGCACGCCGCGACGGCGCCCGCGGGGCCCGGCGCGCGACCGTCGCAGGACCCGCGCACGACCCCCGCAGCACCCGCCCGGCACCCGCCGGCACCCCCGCAGGGGCGCGCCACGGGTAGGCTGACCTGCGGCTCCCCGCGCTACCACACGCGCGTGGGTGCTGGTCGTGACCACCGTCCCACCCCGCCCCCGCGCGCGAGACCGAGCAGGAGCCCTCGTGACCCGCCTCCGCCCCCGCACCGCCCGGACCGCCGCCGGTCTGGCGGCCGCCGCCGTCCTCGCGCTGAGCGGCTGCTCGGCCACCAACCCGATCGCGACGATCGCGGACTACCAGCCGTCCGACGGCGTCGCGACCACGGTCGGCGACGTGCGCGTGCTCAACATGATCGTCGTCGCGCAGGCCGAGGGGCAGCCCGGCACGCTCACCGGTGCGCTGGCCAACGGCTCGTCGCAGGACGAGACCGTCACGCTCACGATCGCCGGCGAGGAGGTCCGCGTGCCCGTCGCCGCGTCGACCACCGTGCTGCTCGGCGCCCCCGACGCGCCCCCGCGGTACGAGACGGCCGACGTCGAGGTCGCCGCCGTCGACGCCGCCCCCGGCGGGCTGACGACCGTCACGGTCGCGACCGCGTCGAGCGGCTCCGTGCAGCTCCAGGTGCCCGTGCTGAACGACAAGCTGCCCGAGTACCAGGCGCTGCTCCCCGACACCACCGCGACGTCGACCGCCACCCCCGCCGCCACGCGCGACGCGTCGCAGCCGTCCGGCCAGGAGGGCGACGAGGAGGGCTGACGCCCCCCGACCCCGCACCACGCACGACGGGCCGACCACCGCGCGGTGGTCGGCCCGTCGTGCGTGCGGGGACGGCTCAGCCGAAGCGGCCCGAGATGTAGTCCTCGGTGGCCTGCTCGCGCGGCGACGAGAACATCGTCGCGGTGTCGTCCATCTCGATGAGCCTGCCCGGCTTGCCGGTGCCCGCGATGTTGAAGAACGCCGTGCGGTCGGAGACGCGCGCGGCCTGCTGCATGTTGTGCGTGACGATGACGATCGTGTACTCCGACTTGAGCTCGGCGATGAGGTCCTCGATCGCGAGCGTCGAGATCGGGTCGAGCGCCGAGCACGGCTCGTCCATGAGCAGCACCTGCGGCTTCACGGCGATCGCGCGCGCGATGCACAGCCGCTGCTGCTGCCCGCCCGACAGGCTCGACCCCGGGCGCGCGAGGCGGTCCTTGACCTCGTTCCACAGGTTCGCGCCGCGCAGCGACCGCTCGACGAGGTCCTGCTGGTCGCCCTTCGACATGCGGCGGTTGTTGAGGCGCACGCCCGCGAGCACGTTGTCCGCGATCGACATCGTCGGGAACGGGTTGGGGCGCTGGAAGACCATGCCGATCTGCCGGCGCACCGTCACCGGGTCGACGTCGGTGCCGTACAGGTCCTGGCCGTCCATGAGCGCCTTGCCCTGCACGCGCGCACCGGGGATGACCTCGTGCATGCGGTTGAGGGTGCGCAGGAACGTCGACTTGCCGCAGCCGGACGGGCCGATGAGCGCCGTGGCCTGCCGGGCCTCGATCGTCATGTTGACGCCCTCGACGGCGAGGAAGTCGCCGTAGAAGACGTCGAGGTCGGAGACGTCGATCCGCTTGGACATGGGGAGGGTCCTTCCTTCGGGTCGGAGCGGGCCCGCGGTCAGCGGGCGCCCTTCGGGGCGAACCAGCGGCTGACGAGCCGGGCCACGAGGTTGAGGAGCATGACGATGAGGATGAGCGTGAGCGCCGCGGCCCAGGCCCGGTCGATGCCGGTGCCGCCCTGCTCGTACTGGCGGTACGCGAACACGGGGAGGGTCGCCATGCGGCCGTCGAACAGGTCCCAGTTGACCTGGGTCACCAGGCCGACGGTCAGCAGGAGCGGCGCGGTCTCGCCGATGACGCGGGCGACCGCGAGCATGACGCCCGTGACGATGCCCGCCGCGGCGGTGCGCAGCACGACCTTGACGATCGTCAGCCACTTCGGGACGCCCAGCGCGTACGACGCCTCGCGCAGCTCGTTGGGCACGAGGCGCAGCATCTCCTCGACCGAGCGGATGACGACCGGCGTCATGAGCAGCGCGAGCGCGACGGCCCCCATGACGCCCGCGCGGTACGCGGGGCCGAAGACCAGCGTGAACAGCGCGAACGCGAACAGGCCGGCGACGATCGACGGGATGCCCGTCATGACGTCGACGAGGAACGTGATGGCCCGCGCGAGCGGACCGCGCCCGTACTCCACGAGGTAGATCGCCGTGAGCAGGCCGATCGGCACCGAGATCACCGCCGCGGCGAGCGTCACCATGAGCGTGCCGACGACCGCGTGCCGGATGCCGCCGTCGGTCATGTCGCCGAAGATCCCGACCATGTCGGTCGTGAGGAACGACCAGCTGAACGACGTCGAGCCGCGCGTGAGCACCAGCAGCAGGAGCGAGACCAGCGGGATCAGCGCGAGCAGGAACGAGCCCGTCACGAGCGTCGTCGCGAGCCGGTCGGCGGCGCGGCGCGGCCCCTCGACCACGCGCGAGGTGATGCTCAGCGACAGCACGTACAGCGCCGCGCCGAGCGCGACGACGCCGGGCACGCCCGGCGTCCCGGCGACCAGCAGCACGAGGAACGCGAGGACCAGCGCACCGCCCGCGAACCCCCACGGGGCCCACGACGGCAGCCGCCGGTACGTGGCGTCGGCGAGCAGCCCGGCGGGGGCGACGTCGGCGGTCATCAGTTGGCTCCCGAGAACTCGGCGCGCCGCGCGATGATCCAGCGCGCGGCGAAGTTGACGGCGAACGTCACGACGAACAGCGCGAGACCCGTCGCGATGAGCGCGCTGACGCTCAGGCCGCTCGACTCGGGGAACTTCGAGGCGATGTTCGCGGCGATGGTCTGGTGCTGCCCCGGCTTCAGCAGGAAGAACGAGTAGAGGAACCCGGGCGAGATGACCATGAGCACGGCCATCGTCTCGCCGAGCGCGCGCCCCAGGCCGAGCATCGCGGCGCTGATGACGCCCGAGCGGCCGAACGGCAGCACGGCCATGCGCACCATCTCCCAGCGCGTCGCGCCGAGCGCGAGCGACGCCTCCTCGTGCAGGCGCGGGGTCTGCAGGAACACCTCGCGCGAGACGGCCGTGATGATCGGCAGGATCATGACGGCGAGCACGACCGACGCCGACAGCACGTTCTTGGCCGGCGCCTGGTAGCCCTCGAAGAGCGGGACGAACCCGAGCGTCGACGACAGCCACGTGAACACCGGGTCGAGCTGCCCGATGAGCCACAGCGCGCCCCACAGGCCGTAGACGACCGACGGGATCGCCGCGAGCAGGTCGATGAGGTAGCCCAGGCCCTGCGCGAGCCGGCGCGGCGCGTAGTGCGAGATGAACAGCGCGATGCCGATCGACACGGGCACCGCGAGCAGCAGCGCCAGCACCGAGGCCAGCAGCGTGCCGAAGACGAGCGGCCCGACGTACGCGGCGACCGAGGACGCGTTGAACCACGAGATCGCCTCGAGGTCCTCGGACGACGCCGTGAGGGCCGGCCACGCCTCCATGACGAGGAAGACGGCGACCGCGGCGAGCGTCACGAGGATGAGGACGCCGGCGCCCGTGGACAGGCCCGCGAAGACGCGGCTCGCGACGCGTCCGGTCGAGGCGGCGCGCACGGCGGCGCCCGCGTCGGCGGGCGCCTGCGGGTCGGCGCCCCGCTGCGGGGGTGTGCTGGTGGTGACGGCCACGGCTGCTCCGGGTGTGGTCCGCAGGGGCGGGGAGGGTGGGGCGGTGCTCAGGGGCGGTGCGGGCACGCCCCCGCCCCGGGGCCGGCGACGGGCCGGTCCCCGGGGCGGGTGCGCGCTGCGGTCATCCGTGCGGTCAGCTCGCGACCGTGATGGCGTCGATCGCGGCCTGCACCTTGGTGCGCAGGTCGTCCGAGATCGGCGCGGAGCCCGCGACGCTCGGGTCGGCCGCGCGCTCCTGGCCCTCCGGGCTCGCGACGTAGGACAGGTACGCCTTGACGTTGTTCGCGTCCGACTCGGAGTCGTACGTCGAGCAGGCGATCGAGTACGACACCAGGACGAGCGGGTAGGCGCCCTTCTCGGTGGTCGTGCGGTCGAGCTCGACGACCAGGCGCTTGTCGGTGGCGTCCGCCGCGGCGGGCGACGCGTCGACGACCTTCGCGGCGGCCTCGGCCGAGAACGGCACGTACTCGTCGCCGACCTTCAGCGCGACCGTGCCCAGGTCGCCGGCGCGCGACGCGTCGGCGTAGCCGATCGCGCCCTCGGCGCCCGAGACCGTGTCGATCATGCCCTGCGTGCCCTTGCCGGACTGCCCGCCGGACAGCGGCCAGTCGCCCGAGGCCTCGTGCGGCCAGGCGCCGTCCGACGCCGCCGCGAGGTACTCCGTGAAGTTCTCGGTCGTGCCCGACTCGTCGTTGCGGTTGACCGGGATGATGCCCGTCGACGGCAGCGTGACGTCGGGGTTCTCCGCGGCGATCGCCGGGTCGTCCCACGTCGTGATCTCGCGGTTGAAGATCTTCGCGATCGTCGCCGCCGAGAGCTGCAGGTGCTCGGTGTCGAGGTCGGGCAGGTTGTACACGACCGCGATCGGGCTGATGTAGAGCGGGAGCTCGAGGGCCTCGCCGCCGAAGCAGCGCTCGGTGGCCTTCTCGATCTCCTCCGGCTTGAGCGCGGCGTCCGAGCCGGCGAACTGCACGCCGCCCGAGAGGAACTGCTCGCGGCCGCCGCCCGAGCCCGCGGCGTCGTAGCTGACGGCCACGTCGGGGTACGTGTCGTTGAAGCCGGCGATCCAGCCGGCCACGGCCTTCTCCTGCGACGAGGCGCCCGCACCGGCGAGCGAGCCGCTCAGCTCGGCCGCGGAGCCACCGCCGGCGCCCGACGTCTCACCCGGCTCCGCCGAGGAGGTCGAGGAGCACGCGGCGAGCGCGAGGGCGAGCACGCCCGTGAGGGCGACCGCACCGAAACGCTTGTGGGGGGTGAGCTTCACTGTGTCCCGTCCTGTCGGTCCGCGCGCACCGGTCGGTGCGCGGCCGACGCCGACGGTAGGGGCGGCAGGTGACCGCACCGGCGGTGCTCGGTGAACCCCGGGTGAACGGTGGTCGACCAGACGCGCGTCCGGGTGCGACGTGCGTCACGGCACGTCAGTCCTCGGTGCCGTCCGACAGCTTGTAGCCGAGCCCGCGGACCGTGGTGAGCAGCGTCGGCGCGGACGGGTCCGCCTCGATCTTCGCGCGGATGCGCTTGACGTGGACGTCGAGCGTCTTGGTGTCGCCCACGTAGTCCGAGCCCCACACACGGTCGATGAGCTGGCCCCGCGTGAGCACGCGGCCCGGGTTGCGCAGCAGCATCTCGAGGAGCTCGAACTCCTTGAGCGGGAACGGCACGAGCGCGCCGTCCACGTGCACGGTGTGCCGGTCGACGTCCATGCGCACGTGCGCGACCTCGAGCGTGCCGTCGTCCTCGCCGTCGTCCGACGGCGCACGGCCCGCCGCCTCGCGGCGCCGCAGCACCGCGCGGATCCGCGCGAGCAGCTCGCGCGACGAGTACGGCTTGGTCACGTAGTCGTCGGCGCCCAGCTCGAGGCCCACGACCTTGTCGATCTCGTCGTCCTTGGCCGTGAGCATGATGACCGGCACGTCGGACTCCAGGCGCAGCCGACGGCACACCTCGGTGCCCGGCAGTCCCGGGAGCATGAGGTCGAGCAGCACGAGGTCGGCGCCGTGCTCGGCGAACGCGTCGAGCGCGTCGGGGCCCGTCGCGGCGGTCACGACGTCGTAGCCCTCGCGGCCGAGCTGGTAGGACAGCGGGTCGCGGTAGGACTCCTCGTCCTCGACGAGCAGGATGCGGGTCACGGGGTGCTCCTGGAGAGGTTCGGCGGCGTGCGCGGCTCGCGGCGCGCCGGGGCGTCGGTCGGGTGGTCGGGTGCGCCGGGCGCACCCGGCGTCGACGAGGTCGTGCCGGCGGCGTCCGGCGCGTCCGCGGCGGACGCGTCCGGCGCGTCGTCGCCGCGCGCGTCGGCCACCGGGAGACGGAGCGTGAACGTCGAGCCCCGGCCGGGCTGCGACCACACCGACACGTCGCCGCCGTGGTCCGCCGCGACGTGCTTGACGATCGACAGCCCGAGCCCGGTGCCGCCCGTGTCGCGCGAGCGCGCGGGGTCCACGCGGTAGAACCGCTCGAACACGCGGTCCTGGTCGGCCTCCGCGATGCCGACGCCCTCGTCGACCACCGCGATCTCGACGAGCTCGCCGCGGCGCCGGACGCCCAGGCTCACGCGCGTGCCCTCGGGCGAGTACGCGACCGCGTTGTCCAGCAGGTTGCGCACGGCCGTGACGAGCAGGTTGTGGTCGCCGAACACCGTGACCCCGCGGTCGCCGCCCGCCGCGATGCGGATCTGCTTGGCGTCGGCGCCCGTGCGCGCGCGGTCGACGGCCTCGGCGACGACGTCGTCGACCCCGACCGCCTCGACGTCCTCGAGCGCGCCCGCGACCTGCAGGCGCGACAGCTCGATGATCTCGTGCACGAGCGCCGACAGCCGCGCGGCCTCGGCGCGCATGCGCCCGCTGAACCGGCGCACCGCCTCGGGGTCGTCGGCCGCGTCCTGCACGGTCTCGGCCAGCAGCGACAGCGCACCCACGGGCGTCTTCAGCTCGTGCGACACGTTGACGACGAAGTCGCGTCGGATCGCCTCGAGCCGGCGCGCCTGCGTGAGGTCCTCCGCGAGCAGCAGCACGTGGTCCGGCGTCACCTGCGCGACCCGCACCTGGACCATGAGCCGCGCCGGGCCGACCGGGCCGCGCGGCACGTCGAGCTCCTCGTCCCGGATCACGCCGTCGCGGCGCACGTCCGTGACCATGTCGCGCATCGCGGCGTGCACGAGCCGCCCGTCGCGCACCAGGCCCAGCGCGTGCGCGGGCGGGCTCGCCCGCACCACGCGGTCCTGCGCGTCGAGCACCACGGCCGCCGAGCGCAGCACGGCCAGCGTGCGCACCAGGCCGTCCTCGAGCTCCGGCTCGGGCTGCGGCGGCACACGGCGCTGCTCGCGCTCGCTCCACCGGAACGCCGCCATCGCGACCGCGCCGACGAGGACGCCGAGCACGCCCGCCGCCAGCGGCACGGCATCCAGGAACCACTCCACGGGGCCACACTAGGCGCGGCTCCGCGGGGCTCCGCGCCACCGACGGCGCGGGACCACGAACCGCCGCCGGCTGTTCACCTGCCGGGCGGCGCTCGTTCACCGACGCGTGCCACCGTGTGGGCTGCACACGCGCAGGGAGAGGGAGCACATGCGGGACATCTTCGAGGCCGAGCTCACGCAGCTCGGCCAGGACCTGGTCGCCATGGCCGGCCGGGTCGAGCAGGCCATCAGCAGCGCGGGTATCGCGCTGCTCACCGCCGACCTCCAGCTCGCCGAGTCCGTGATCGCCGACGACCTCGCGATCGACGCGCTCGAGCGCGACCTCGACGACCGCTGCGTGCGGCTGCTCGCGCAGCAGCAGCCCGTCGCGACCGACCTGCGGGTCGTCGTGTCGGCGCTGCGCATGAGCGCGTCGCTCGAGCGCATGGGGGACCTCGCGCGGCACGTCGCGCAGGTCGCACGGCTGCGGTACCCCGGGACGGCCGTGCCGGCCGGGCTCGAGCCGACGTTCACGCAGATGCAGGACGCCGCCGTGCGCGTCGCCCGCCGCGTCGCGACCCTGCTGGAGACGCGGGACATGGCGCTGGCCGAGTCGATCCAGCAGGACGACGACCTGCTGGACGCGCTGCACTCCGACACGTTCACCGCGATGCTGTCGGGCCCGTGGGAGCGCAGCACGCAGGAGACCGTCGACGTCACGCTGCTGGGCCGCTACTACGAGCGGTTCGGCGACCACGGCGTGTCCGTCGCGCGGCGCATGGTCTACCTGGTGACGGGTGACCTCGCCGACGCGCTGGACCCGGCCGCGGTGCGGGGCGCCTGACCGGCACCCGTGCCGTCCGCGGGGCCGACCGCCCCGCCACGGACGACGAGGCGTCCGTCCCGGGGAGGGGGCGGGCGCCTCGTCGCGTCCCGGCCCCGGGGGGCCGCACCGACGACGACGGCCGGCCCACCCGTGGGTGGACCGGCCGTCGTCGTGCGTCAGCGGTGCGTCAGGGCGTTCAGCGACCCTGGTTCGCCACGGCCGCGATGGCCGCCTCGGCCGCCTCGGGGTCGAGGTACGTGCCGCCGGGGTTCGTCGGCTTCAGCGTCTCCTCGTCCAGGTGGTAGACGAGCGGGATGCCCGTGGGGATGTTGATGCCCGCGATGGTCTGCTCGTCGACGTCGTCGAGGTACTTGACGATCGAGCGGATCGAGTTGCCGTGCGCGGCGACCAGGACCGTCTTGCCGGACTTCAGGTCGGGCACGATCTCGGCGTCCCAGTACGGCAGCGCGCGCTCGAGGACCTGCGCGAGCGCCTCGGTGCGCGGGATCGGCTCACCGGCGTAGCGCGGGTCCTGGTCCTGCGAGAACTCGGTGCCGAGCTCGATCTCGGGCGGCGGCACGTCGTACGAGCGGCGCCAGAGCATGAACTGCTCCTCGCCGTACTCGTCGAGCGTCTGCTTCTTGTTCTTGCCCTGCAGCGCACCGTAGTGACGCTCGTTGAGGCGCCACGAGCGCTTCACGGGGATCCACAGGCGGTCGGCCACGTCGAGCGCGTAGTTCGCGGTCGTGATCGCGCGGCGCAGCAGCGACGTGTGCACGACGTCCGGGAGCACACCCGCGTCCGTCAGGAGCTTGCCGCCCCGCTTGGCCTCCTCGACGCCCTTCTCGGAGAGGGGGACGTCGACCCAGCCGGTGAACAGGTTCTTCGCGTTCCACTCGCTCTCGCCGTGGCGGAGCAGCACGAGGGTGTAGGTCATGACCTCCATCCTGCCGCAGCCCGGCGGGCCCCGCAGGGACGTCCGTCCCGCGGTCCGCGGGACGCGCGCGGGTCAGCGACGCGCCTCGCCCGCGACCGCGTAGACCTTGAGGAGCTGGTCCGCGGCCGTCGTCCACGCGTACCGCTCGGCGACCCGCCGCGCGCCCTCGGCCCAGCGCGCGCGTCGCCCCGGGTCCGCGAGCGCGTCGGCGAGCGCGTCGGCCCACACCGCGGGGTCGTGCCCCGGCACGAGCCGGCCCGACACGTCGTCGTCGACGACCGTGCGCAGCCCGCCCACGGCGGCCGCGAGCACGGGCGTCCCCGTGGCCTGCGCCTCGACCGCGACCAGGCCGAACGACTCCGAGCGGGACGGCATCGCGACGACGTCGGCCGCGCGGTACCACGCGGCGAGCTCGTCGCGCGGCGCCGGCGGGCGCACCACGACGTCGTCGTCGACGCCGAGCGTCACCGCGAGCGCGAGCAGCTCGCGCACCGCCGTCGGACGCCCGCTCGGCCCGCCCAGCACCACGAGCTGCGGCACGGGACGACCCGTGGCGCGCAGCACGCCGAGCGCGCGGACCAGCACGTCGGGCGCCTTGAGCGGCTGCACGCGCCCCGCGAACAGCACGACCGGCCGGTCGGTCGGCAGGCCCAGGCGACGCCGCGCGTCGGCCCGCGCGCCGGGGCCGCCGGGCCGGAACCGGTCGAGGTCCACGCCCGGCTCGACGACGTGCACGCGCTCCGGGTCCGCGCCGTACAGCTCGACGAGCTCGCGCGCCTCGACGGGCGTCGACGCGACGAGCGCGTCCGCGTCCGCGACGACCTGCTCCTCGCCGACGACGCGCACGGTCGGCTCGGGCGCGTCACCCGGGCCGAGGTTCGCGTTCTTCACCTTCGCGAGCGTGTGCGCGGTGTGGACCAGCGGCACCTCCCAGCGCTGCGCCGCGATCGCCCCCACCTGGCCCGACAGCCAGTAGTGCGAGTGCACGACGTCGTACCAGCCGGGCCGGCGCGCCGCCTCGGAGCGCAGCACGCCAGCCGCCATGCCGCACAGCACGCCGGGCAGGTCGTTCTTGTCGAGCGCCTCGAACGGGCCGGCCGGGACGTGGTGCACCAGCACGGGCGGCGTGACGCCCGGCGGCACCTCGTCGGCCAGCAGGACGCCCCGCGCGTCGGCGTCCGTGAGCCCGCGCCCCGCGGCGTCGGCGCCGTCGAGCACCACCGTCTCCGGCACGTCGGACCGGGTGGCGCGCGTGAACACCTCGACGCGCGCACCCCGCGCCGCGAGCGCGTGCGCGAGCTCCAGCACGTACACGTTCATGCCGCCCGCGTCGCCCGTGCCGGGCTGGTCGAGCGGCGACGTGTGCACCGAGAGCATGGCGACGCGCGGCGCCCGGTCGGTGGTCACCCCCCATTGTGGCCCGCCGTCGGGGCGAGCACGCCACCGGTGCCCACCGGCCGGACCCGCCGCTCCGGCGCGCACCCCGGGCGCCGACGGACACGGTCGCGGCTCGACGGACAGCCGCGCGCCGCTGTCCGTCGTCCGCACGGGTGTCCGTGGACGCGCGCGGCGGGAAGGCGCGGGGGGGCGGGAGGGCGCGCGGGCCGCCGGACGCGCGGGGCGGGAGCGCGCGGGGACCACCGTCGGGGACCTCCCTCGCACGGGGGAGGACGATCACCCCGCCGGGGGTGGGTCGGGACACCCCGGTCCCGGGACCATCGGTGCCATGACCTCCGCCGTCGCCGACCACCCCGCCCCTGCTCCCCCAGCCGTCGTGTGGCTCGCGGACCGGTGGCGGCGTGTCGACCACGCGGCGCTGCTGACGCGCGTGACCGCACTGACGCTCGCTCTCGCGGTCGCCGTCCTGCTCGCGGGCACCCCCCTGTTCCTGCCCGACGCCGTCGGCAGCTCCTCCTGGGCGGAGGCGCTCGTGCGCCAGGGCTGGGCGTCGAGCGACGAGCACCGGTTCGGCCTCGTGGCGACCTGCGCCGGGCTGCTCGGGGTCGTCGCCGTCCTGCTCGCCGTCCGCCTGCCGTGGCTCGCGACGGTCGTCGCGCTGGTGCCGTTCGCGCTCGTCCCCCTGTACGGCACGGCGCTCGCGTCGTCGTGGCTCGCGGTCGCGGCGGTCGCGGTGGTCGTCGCGACGTCCCGCCCGATCGTCGCTCTCGTCCCCTGGGCGGCAGCCGGTGCGATCGGCGTCGCCTGGGCCCACGGGTTCGACCCGACGGGTCGCGGGGGTATGGCGGCGTTGTTCCCGCACGGCCCGGGCTACCCGTCCACCGGCCCCGCGGGCGTGGAGGCGGGGCTCGGCCTGGCCGCGTACGCCGCCGGTGCGCTGGGCGTCGCCGCGTGGCTCGGGCACGCGCTACGGACGGCCGCGGCCCGCACACGGCAGGCCGTGATCGCGGCAGACGACGCGCGCGCCGAGAGCGCCTTAGTCGCCGAGCGCACGCGCCTGGCCCGAGAGCTGCACGACGTGGTGGCGCACCACGTGTCGCTCGTCGCCGTCCGCGCCGAGAGCACGCCGTACGGCGTGCCCGACCTGGATCCCCGCGCAGCGCAGGCCTTCGCGTGCATCGCCGACGACGCGCGCACCGCCCTGGCCGAGCTGCGGCACGTGCTCACGGTCCTGCGTCGCGGCGACGACGCGCCGCTCGGGCCGCTGTCCGGCGCGTCCGACGTCCCGGCCCTCGTGGCGGCGGCCCGGGGCGCCGGTCAGGACGTCACGGTGGAGGGCGGGTGGCCGGACCTCGCCGGCGGGGTCGGGCACGTGCTGCACCGGGCGGTCCAGGAGGGTCTGAGCAACGCGCGACGCCACGCACCCGACGCGGCGGTCCGCCTCGTCCTGGCGGCGGACGGTGGGGTCGTCGGGTTCCGCATGAGCAACGCGGTCTCCGTGAGCGCGACGGGCGTGCCCGCGCACGGGCTCACGGGCATGCGCGAGCGCGTCGAGGCGCTGGGTGGCTCGGTGGCCACCGAGGTCGACGACGGTACGTTCGTGCTCGTGGTCACCCTGCCCCTCGACGCGCCGTGACACGGGTCGTCGTCGCCGACGACCAGCCGGTCGTCCTCGAGGGCTTCACGACGATCCTCGGCGCGACGTCCGACCTCGAGGTCGTCGGCACCGCCCGTGACGGTGTCGAGCTCGTGACGCTGGTCGGCGCGACGCGGCCCGACGTGGCGCTCGTCGACGTGCGCATGCCCCGGCTCGACGGGATCGCCGCGACAGCGCGTGTCCGCGCCGCGCACCCCGGCACGCACGTGATCGTGCTGACGACGTTCGACCTCGACGAGTACGTGACGCGCGCGCTGCAGGCGGGCGCGTCGGGGTTCCTGCTCAAGGACGTGCCCGCGGCGAGGCTCGTCGAGGGCGTGCGTCTCGTCGCCGCCGGGGCCCTGCTGCTCGGACCACGGGTGGCACGGCACCTGCTGGCCGACGTCGACGCCGCACCCCGTCGTGAGGTGCCGGGCGTGGACCGGCTCACGCCCCGCGAGCGCGAGGTGCTGACGGCCGTCGCGGGCGGGCTGTCGAACGCCGAGGTCGCCGAGCGGCTCGGGATCGGCGAGCAGACGGTCAAGACCCACGTGTCCGAGCTGCTGCGCAAGCTCGCCCGCCGCGACCGTGCGCAGCTCGTCGTCGCGGCGTACGAGGCGGGCGTGGTCGTCCCCGGCTGACGGCCGCCGCCCCGGGCTGCGCAGCGCTCGCTCCGCCGACGGACAGCCGGGCGGACGACGAACAGCCGCGCGCCGCTGTCCGCCGCGCCGTGCAGGTGTCCGTCGACGCGGGGTGCGGTGTGCGGGGTGCGGCGTGCGGCGTGCGGCCGCGTCAGGCGGTGACGACCGGCACGACGCACGCCGGCGAGCGCAGCGCGACCTCCGCCACCTGGGTGCCGTCGGGGCCCTGCACGACGAGCGCGTGCGCGTCCTGCAGCGCGACGACCGTCCAGCCGTCGACGACCGCGAGGTGGCGGGGCGTCGGGCCTGGCAGCGGCGCGGTGCGCGGCTCGCCGAGCGTGCCGTCCGCGCGGACGTCGTAGGAGGTCACCGCGTCCGGGCCGCGCAGGCCGAGCGCGCGCACGCCCAGCAGCAGACGGTCGCCGTCGAGCAGCACGTGCGACGGCGACCGGCGCACGCCGTCGGCCGCCTCCGCCGGGGGCACCGCGGGCACCGTCTGCCGGGGGGAGCCGGTCGCCGACGCCGCGTCCCAGGCCAGCACGTGGACGGTCGCGTCGAGCTCGCCCGCGACGTACAGGTGCGCGCCGTCGGAGGCGAAGGCGACGTGGCGCGGGCCGGTGCCGGGCGGCAGCACGGCCGCCACGCCGTCGGCCACGAGGGTCCCGTCGGCCGCGCGCGCGTAGCGGCGCAGCTCGTCGGTGCCGAGGTCGGCCACGAGCACGTGGCGGCGGTCGGGCGTGAGCGCGACGAAGTGCGCGTGCGGGCCCTCCTGGCGATCGCGGTCCGGGCCCGACCCGGTGTGCGGGAGGACCTGCGCGGGCACCCCCGCGGCGGTGACCTCCGGGCGGAACGCGCCGTCGGGCGTCAGCGGGACGACCGCCAGCACGCCGTCGACGTAGCTGGCGACGAGCAGCGCGTCGTCGACGACCAGCAGGTGGCACGGCGCCGAGCCACCCGACGTCACGGTCGCGCGGGGCACGAGACCGCCGTCGGCGGTGACCTCGAACGCCGTGACCGTGCCCCGCTCGCTCTCCCCCACGGCGTACAGCCAGCGGCCGCCGGGGTGCGTCGCGACGAACGTGGGCGCGGGGGTCTCGACGACGGGCCGCGGCTCGCCCAGGGCGCCGGTGGTGCGGTCGAGGTCCACGCGCCAGATCCCCTCGCCGAGCCCGGCCTCGGTGCCGATGCCGGCGTGCGGGAAGGTGCCGATCCACAGGGGTGTCGTCGCGCTCACGGCGACGACCCTACGCAGCCGCGCCGTGGTCGACGCAGCCACCAGGACGTCGACGGACCGCACGGGCGGAGCCGGCCGCGGGCGCCCACCGGTAGCACCGGCCGGCGGGCGTCGTGCCGGAGCTCGGACCGTACCGTCCGCGACCTGGGACGTGGCGCCACCGAGACCGGGCTGGGGTCGCCCGTCGGCCCCCGTGAACCACGTCAGCCCGGTCTCGCGACGAGCCGATCCCGGCATGCGGACGCAGACGCGCACGCCCGGCGGGTCAGGGCGTCGCGGCGATCCAGGGGGTGGGGTCGGCGACGACCGTGCGCAGGACGGCGAGCGCGCCGCCCGTCATGGCCGGGTAGTCCCCGGAGCGCGAGCGGGACACCGAGGGCGACGACCAGTCAGCGAAGATCACGCGGTCGGCGAGCGCATCGGCCACGGCACCGCGGACCTCGTCGAACACGAGCCCGAACGTGCCACCCAGGACGATCTCGCTGACGTCGACGACGTTGGCGACGGTCGACACCGCGAGCCCGAGCCAGCGCCCGGCGGCGCGCACGGCCTCGAGTGCCACCGGGTCACCCGCCGCGACGGCCGCGACGACCTCGGCGAACGGCGCCCCGGGTGCCAGGCCCGCGGCGCGCGCGATCGCGTCCTGCCCGGCGCGCTGCTCGAGTGAGACGGGTGCGCTCGCACCCGGGCCGGCGTCGACGACGACGTGCCCGATCTCGCCGCTCCAGCCGTGCCGGCCGAGGAAGATCTCGCCGTCCAGCACGAGCGCACCGCCGACGCCGACCTCGCCGGACACGTAGAGGAAGGACGGCGCGACGGGTCCGCGGCGCGCGTGGGCCTCGGCGCGCGCGGCGAGGTTGGCCTCGTTGGCGACGCGCGGCGGCAGGCCCGCGAGCACGGGGTGCGCCGCGAGGCGCGCGACCACGTCGACGTCGCGCCACCCGAGGTTCGGCGCGTAGCGCAGCGGTCCGGTGATGCGGTCGACGAGCCCCGGCAGCGCGAGCGCGGTCCCGGCGACGCGCACGCCGTCGGCGGACAGCGCGGCGAGCACGGGGCCCGCGAGCGCGGCGAGCCGGTCGAGGACGGTGCCGGGGTCGCTCGCGCGCAGGTCGGCGCGCTCGACGGTCTCGACGAGCACGTCGCCCGCGAGGTCGACGGCGCGCAGCCCCAGGTAGTCGACGTTGACCTCCATGCCGACGCCCGCGACGCGGCCGGGTGCGGGCGCGAGCGGCACGGCGGGCCGGCCGGCGCGCGCGACGACGACGGGGTCGAGCTCGCGCACGAGCCCGGCCTCGATGAGCACGTCGACCAGGCCGGTGACGGTGCCGCGCGACAGTCCCGTCGCGGCGGCGATCTGCGCGCGCGACGGGGGCTCGGTCGCGTCGACGACCTGTGCGAGCGCGACCGACAGGTTGTGCGTGCGCATCTGCGCCTGCCGGGCCGCGCGCTGCGGGTCGGGCACGCGCTCGGCCGCCCGGCCCTCCCGTGTGCGGGGCGTCCGGGGACGCTCCGCGGCGACGTCGCCGGGGGCGGCGTCGGGTGCGTCGTCCGTCCTCGGCATGGCTTGACCCTACCGAGACCGCGGGATAAATTCATCCCGAGAACAAAACCGGGGTCGCCATCGACGCGCCTCCGGACCGCACTCGACGTGGAGGCGTCATGGTTCGCAAGCCCACCCCCGACGACAAGTTCTCGTTCGGCCTCTGGACGGTCGGATGGAACGCGCAGGACCCGTTCGGGGCCGCCACCCGCCCGTGGCTCGACCCGGTCGAGTCCGTGCACAAGCTCGCCGAGCTCGGCGCGGCGCACGTGACCTTCCACGACGACGACGTCGTGCCCTTCGGCTCCTCGGACGCCGAGCGCGAGAAGATCCTCGACCGCTTCCGCGGCGCGCTCGCCGAGACCGGCATCACGGTCGAGATGGTCACGACCAACACGTTCACGCACCCCGTCTTCAAGGACGGCGCGTTCACGTCGAACGACCGCCGTGTGCGTCGCTACGCGCTGCGCAAGATCCTGCGCAACGTCGACCTCGCCGCGTCGCTCGACGCCGACACGTTCGTCATGTGGGGCGGCCGCGAGGGCGCCGAGTACGACTCGGCCAAGGACCTCTACGCCGCGCACCAGGCGTACGCCGACGGCATCGACACGGTCGCCGCGTACATCAAGGAGAAGGGCTACAAGCTGCGCATCGCGCTCGAGCCCAAGCCCAACGAGCCCCGCGGCGACATCCTGCTCCCGACGATCGGGCACGCGCTGGGCCTCATCGCCAAGCTCGAGCACGGCGACATCGTCGGCCTCAACCCCGAGACGGGCCACGAGCAGATGGCCGGCCTCAACTACACGACGGGCCTCGCGCAGGCGCTGTGGGCGGACAAGCTCTTCCACATCGACCTCAACGGCCAGCGCGGCATCAAGTACGACCAGGACCTGGTGTTCGGCCACGGCGACCTGTTCTCCGCGTTCGCGACCGTCGACCTGCTCGAGAACGGCTTCCCCGGCGGCGGCCCGAAGTACACCGGCCCGGTGCACTTCGACTACAAGCCCTCGCGCACCGAGGACTTCGACGGCGTCTGGGAGTCGGCGCGCGCCAACATGGCGACGTACCTGCTGCTCAAGGAGCGCGCGATCGCGTTCCGCGAGGACCCCGAGGTCCAGGAGGCCGTCGAGGCCGCCGGCGTGCTCGAGCTCGCCAAGCCGACGCTGGACGAGGGCGAGTCGCTGGCCGACTTCCTCGCCGACCGCTCGGTGTTCGAGGACTTCGACGTCGACGGCGTGGCCAAGCACGGCTTCGGCTTCGTGCGCCTCAACCAGCTCGCGCTCGAGCACGCGCTCGGCGCGCGCGGCTGACCCCAGCACCACCCGACGCCCGGGGAGCCTCGCGCTCCCCGGGCGTCGCCCGTCCCCGGCACCCGACGTCCGAGCGGGCCGGCAGGACCCCCGCTCGGACACCCGACGCCCGGCACGCCCGGGCCGCTCGCAGAGGAGCACACGCGATGACGCTCGTGGCAGGTGTGGACTCGTCCACGCAGTCGTGCAAGGTGGTGGTGCGGGACGCGCAGACCGGTGCGCTGGTGCGCCAGGGCCGCGCGAAGCACCCCGACGGCACCGAGGTCCACCCCCACCACTGGTGGGACGCGCTGCAGGCGGCGATCGCCGACGCGGGCGGCCTCGACGACGTCGAGGCGATCAGCGTGGGCGGGCAGCAGCACGGCATGGTCGTGCTCGACGCCGACGGCGAGGTGGTCCGCGAGGCCCTGCTGTGGAACGACACGCGCTCGGCGCAGGCCGCGCTGGACCTCGTCGCCGAGCTCGGCGACGGTGACGCGGCCGCCGGGGCGCAGGCGTGGGCGTCGGCCATCGGCTCGGTGCCCGTCGCGTCGCTCACGGTCACGAAGCTGCGCTGGCTGCGCGACGCCGAGCCCGAGAACGCGGCGCGCGTCGCGGCCGTGGCGCTCCCCCACGACTGGCTCACCTGGAAGCTCGCCGGCGGCATGGCCGAGGTCGGTCTCGACGGCCTCGTGACCGACCGGTCGGACGCGTCCGGCACGGGCTACTGGTCGCCGTTCACCGAGGACTACCGCACCGACCTGCTCGAGCTCGCGCTCGGCTCGACGCCGCGCCTGCCGCGCGTGCTCGCCGCGAACGAGGCGGGGCCGGTGGCGCCCGGATTCGCGCTGCGGCCCGTGCTCGGCCCCGGCGCCGGCGACAACGCGGCCGCGGCGCTCGCGCTGGGCCTGCTGCCCGGCGACGTCGCGGTGTCGCTCGGCACGTCGGGCGTCGTCTCCGCGGTGGCCGCCGCGCCGACGGCCGACGGCTCCGGTCTCGTCACGGGCTTCGCCGACGCGACCGGTTCCTACCTGCCGCTCGCGTGCACGCTGAACGCGTCGCGCGTGCTCGACGCCGCGGCCCGCATGCTCGGCGTCGACCACGCGGGCCTGTCGCGCCTCGCGCTGTCGGCCCCCGCGGGCGCCGACGGCCTCGTGCACATCCCGTACCTCGAGGGTGAGCGCACGCCCAACAAGCCCCTGGCCACGGGCGCGCTGCACGGCATGCGCCTGGCCAACACAACGCCCGCGCACCTCGCGCGCGCGGCCGTCGAGGGCATGCTCTGCTCGCTGGCCGACGGCATCGACGCGCTGCGCGCGGTCGGCGTGCCGGTCGAGCGGGTCTTCCTCATCGGCGGCGGCGCGCAGTCGGAGGCCGTGCGGCACGTGCTGCCCGGCATCCTCGGGCTCGACGTGCAGGTGCCCACCCCCGGCGAGTACGTCGCCGACGGCGCCGCACGGCAGGCGGCGTGGGTCCTGTCGGGCCAGGACGCGCCGCCCGCGTGGTCGGCGTCGACCGGCGCCGAGGTCATGACCGGCACGCCCGAGCCGCACGTCCGCGCGCAGTACGCCGCGGCGCGCGAGCTCACGGTCGACCGCCCGGCCTGACCCCCGTCCCGGGACGACGAAGGGGCCGGCACCCGCGGGTGCCGGCCCCTTCGTGCTGCGTCGCGCGACCCCCTGGGCGACGCGGCGACGCTCAGTGCGCGTCGTCGTAGGCCTTCTTGACCTCGGCCGAGATGCGGCCGCGCTCGGAGACCTGGTAGCCGTTGGCCTTGGCCCACTCGCGGATCTCCTGCGCCTCGTTCGAGCGCGCCGAGCGCGACGACGTGGAGGTGGCGCGGCCCGCCGACCGGCCCGAGGAGCGACCGCTGACCTTGCGGGCGTTGGCGACCCACTGCGCGAACGCGTCGCGCAGCTTCGCGGCGTTCTCCGACGTGAGGTCGATCTCGTACGTCACGCCGTCGAGACCGAACGTGACGGTCTCGTCCGCCGTCCCGCCGTCGACGTCGTCGACCAGCAGGACCTGCACCTTCTGTGCCATGAATGCTCCCGGACAATGGGGGATTTGAGCTGACGCGCTCACTGTCTCACCCGACATTGAGCGCGTCAAACGCAACCCTCGAATTACGGGGCTTCTGTGCGCCCGCTGTGCTCGTGCTCGGCGTCCATCCGTGCGATCGCCTGCCGCTCGGAGCGGTCGGCGTTGATGATCGCCCGCATCGAGAACCAGAAGATCAGCCCGACGCCGACCGACGGCAGCAACGCTGCCAGAACTGCACCCCAGCCGTTCACGGACCCTCCCACGGTGACAACGTCAGACCTGCGGCTTCACGAGAGGGAATGGGATGGTGTCACGAATACCGTGACCCGTCATCGCGATGAGCAGCCGGTCGACGCCCATCCCCATGCCGCCCGACGGCGGCATCGCGTGCTCCATCGCGGCGAGGAAGTCCTCGTCGATGCGCATGGCCTCGTCGTCGCCGCGCGCCGCGAGCAGCGCCTGCGCCTCGAAGCGCTCGCGCTGGACCACGGGGTCGACGAGCTCGGAGTACGCGGTCGCGAGCTCCATGCCCCGCACGTACAGGTCCCACTTCTCGACCAGGCCGCGCTCGGTGCGGTGGTCACGCGTCAGCGGCGACGTCTCGACCGGGAAGTCGCGGACGAACGTCGGCGCCCACAGGGTCGCGCCGACGTGGTGCTCCCACAGCTCCTCGACCATCTTGCCGTGGTTGCGCTGCGCGGGCGCGAGCTCGACCTCGGCGGCGTCGAGCAGCGCGAGCAGCCGCTCGTCGGACGTGTCGTGCGTGATCTCCTCGCCCAGCGCCTCGGACAGCGAGCCGTACATCGTCAGCGACGTCCACGTGCCGCCCAGGTCGTACTCGCTGCCGTCGGCGAGAGTCACGACGGTCGTGCCCAGCGCGTCGAGCGCGGCGGTCTGCACGAGGTCCTGCGTGAGGGCCGCCATGGTGTCGTAGTCGCCGTAGGCCTCGTACGCCTCGAGCATCGCGAACTCCGGCGAATGGGTCGAGTCGACGCCCTCGTTGCGGAAGTTCCGGTTGATCTCGAAGACCCTCTCGACGCCGCCGACCGCCGCGCGCTTGAGGAAGAGCTCGGGCGCGATCCGCAGGTACAGGTCGATGTCGAACGCGTTCATGTGCGTCTCGAACTGGCGCGCGGCCGCCCCCTCGGGGCGCACCTGGAGCATGGGGGTCTCGAGCTCGAGATATCCGCGGCGGTAGAAGTTCTCCCGCAACGACCGCACGACGGCCGACCGCAGCCGCACCATCTCGCGCGCTCCCGGACGCACGATCAGATCGACGTAACGCTGCCGGACACGCGCCTCCTCGGACATCTCGGTGCCCTCGTAGAGGTTCGGCAAGGGGCGGATCGACTTGGCGGCCATGCGCCATTCGTCGGCCATCACGGACAGCTCGCCGCGTCGCGAGGCGATCACGCGGCCGTGCACGAAGACGTGGTCGCCGAGGTCGACGTCGGCCTTGAACGCGGCGAGCGCGTCGGCGCCGACCTCCTTCTCCGACAGCATCGCCTGCAGGCGCGTCCCGGCGCCGTCCTGCAGCGTCGCGAACGCGAGCCTGCCGGTGTTGCGCAGGAACACGACGCGCCCGGCGACGCCCACGACGTCGTCCGTCTCGCTGCCCGGCTCGAGGTCGGGGTGCGCCGCGCGCACGTCCTCGATGGTGTGCGTGCGCGGCACGGACACCGGGTAGGCCTCGACGCCCGACGCGAGCAGCCGCTCGCGCTTGGACCGGCGCACGCGCATCTGCTCGGGGACGTCGTCCACGGCGGGCGTCGCCGCGTCGGCGGCGTTCGGGTCGGCGGGTGCGGTGCGTTCGGTCACCCCGGGATTC
The DNA here is from genome assembly GCF_004535805.1 of Cellulomonas sp. HD19AZ1. Lineage (NCBI taxonomy): Bacteria > Bacillati > Actinomycetota > Actinomycetes > Micrococcales > Cellulomonadaceae > Cellulomonas > Cellulomonas sp. HD19AZ1. Next base: position 321,693 of record NZ_SPHX01000006.1, on the reverse strand, counting down.
TACGGGCGAGCGCGGAGCTCCCCCGCGTCCGTCGCGGCGCCCGGTGCGACGACCGAGCGCGGGTCGAGGTCGAGCGCGACGTCGAGGATCGGCGACGAGTGCGTGAGCGCGCCGACCGACAGGAAGTCGACGCCCGTGAGCGCGACCTCGCGCGCCCGCTCGAGCGTGAGGTTCCCCGTCGCCTCGAGGTCGACGTGCCCGGTGGCGGCCTCGCGGGCCCGCACGCGCGCGACCGTCGCGGCCAGCACGTCGGTCGGCATGTTGTCGAGCAGCAGGAAGTCGGCGCCCGCGTCGAGCGCCTCGTCGGCCTGCTCGGGCCGGTCGACCTCGACCTGGACCGCGACGTCCGGGTGGCGCTCGCGCACCGCGCGGACCGCGGACGCGACCGACCCCGCCGCGACCACGTGGTTGTCCTTGACCATCGCGACGTCGTACAGGCCCATGCGCTTGTTCGTGCCCCCGCCGCACCGCACGGCGTACTTCTCGAGCGCCCGCAGCCCCGGCGTCGTCTTGCGCGTGTCGAGGACCTGCGCGCCCGTGCCCGCGAGCGCACGGGTCCACCGGTGCGTGTGGGTCGCGACGCCCGACGCGCGCGAGACGAGGTTGAGCAGCGTGCGCTCGGCGACGAGCAGCACGTGCGTGGGGCCCGTGACGGTCGCGAGCACCGCACCCGCGTCGACCACCGCACCGTCGGCGACGTGCCACACGACGTCGGCGTGCGGGAGGCCGAGCCGGTCGGCGACCTGGTCGAGCACGACCGGCACCACGACGAGCCCCGCGACCGCACCCGCCTCGCGCGCGACGACGTCGGCGCCGCCGCGCGCGGCCCGGTCCACCGTCGACTGCGTCGTGACGTCACGCCCGGGCGCGGCGCCCAGGTCCTCGTCGAGCGCGACCGCGACGAGCCGCGCGATCGCGCCCGCGTCGGGGCCCGGGTCGCCGGGCAGGACGGGCGAGGCGGGCCGGGCGGGGGCGGCGGGCGTGGGTGCGGCGGTCACCGGGACACGGTAGCGGCGCGAGCCGGCGGCCCACCGGCGCAGCCGCGCGCGACGCCCCGGGCACGACGAGGCCCCGCCGGACGTCGGGAGGGGACGTCCGGCGGGGCCGGTGCCGGGGTGACCCGCAGGTCACCCCGGCGCCGCTGCCACGGTCAGCGCCGCAGCAGCGTCTGCCGCACCGTCGCGGGGGTGAGCCCGCGACGACGCGCGACCACGAGCGTGGTGCCCGTGCCGGCGAGGAGCAGCGCGAGCAGCCCCAGGCCGAGCCCGGTCCCGGTGACGGCGAGGCTGCCGCCGGCGCCGGTGCTGCCGGTGCCCGTGCCACCGGCCGACCCGGTGCCACCACCGCCGTCGCCGCCGCCCGTGCCGCCGTCGCCCGGGGCCGCCGCGAGGACGGTCAGGGCGGCGTCGGCCAGCGGCGAGCCGTCGACCGACGCGACCAGCAGGTACACGCCCGGCGCGGTGGTCGCCGGCACCGTGAGCGTCCCGACGGCCGACCCACCCGGGTCGGTCGTCAGGGTGCCCAGCACGACCGGGCCCTCCGGCGCGGCGGCCGCGCCGACGCCGCCGAGCCCGCCGCGCGCGGTCGCCCCGGCGTCGAGCGCCAGCACGACGTCGGTCTGCGGCGCGAACCCGGCGAGCTCGACCTCGACGCCCTCGCCCGCGCGGACCTCCTGGCTGCCGAGCGTGACGCGCGGCCCCTCCGGCTCCACCGGGCCCTCGACGAGCCTGGCGACGCCCCAGCGGGCGGTGGACTGGTAGCCCTGCCCCGTCGGGTCGGCCCAGTTCGTGATGCCGATGCGCGAGCCGCCCGCGGCGTCGTTGACCTGGAAGTCGACGCCGTGCACGGTGTCCGCGCCGCCGAGACCCATCAGGTCGATCGCGACCTCCACGACGTACCCCGTGCCCGTGGCCGCGGTCGCGGTGCGCACGCGGTCGGCCTGCTCGGCCGGGCCGTTGCCGAACGACACCGCGTTGTCGGCCCCGACGCGCAGCTGCATGTCGGTCGGCAGGTAGGCGCCGTTCTTGCGGTTGCCCAGGTCGAGGTAGATCTCGACCGAGTCCTGCTCCCACGGCTGCGTGGCGGTGCTGTCGACCGCCGGGTCGGTGACCTCCGCGAGCACGAACAGCGTGTCGGTGTCCCACAGCGCGCGGACCTCGGCCGTCGCGGTGCCGCTGCCCGAGACCTGCTTGCCGGTGACGACCGGCTCCAGGCCCGCCCAGACCTCGTCGACGTCGCCGTCGACGTCGGGCACGTCGGCCGCGGCGTACGGGATCTCCAGGTACGACAGCGGCTCGACGAGCGCGAGGGACCCCGCGCGGCCGGACCACGACGTGATCTGCTCGCCCTGCACGACGCCCACGTTGAAGGCGAGCACGTCGCCCTCCTCGGCCCCGGTCAGGGGCACCTGGACGACCACGCGGTACCCGTCGCCGTGCGCGGCCCAGACCGCGGGCAGGTCGCCCTGGCCCTCGCGCGGCACCGCGTACGTCGTCGTCCCGACCGTGACGCGGACCGCGTCGGTGCCCGCCGGGACCTGCGCGAGCACCGTCAGCGCGTCGGCCGTCCACCGCGTCTGCAGACCGCCGGCGACGCCGTCCTCCCCGATCGGGGAGAGCGGGAGCTGCTCCCACTCGGGCGCCGAGGCCGCGGCGTCGTCGAGCGCGACCTGCCCGCCGAACGACTGGCCGGACGCGATGCGCCCGGGCAGCTCGAGCCCGGCCGCGCCGTAGTACGCGGGCTTGCCCTGCAGGCGGTCGTCGAACAGCAGCGGGGCGCCGTTGTCGTTGACCCAGCTGCGGCCGTCGAACAGGCCCCACACCGTGACCGAGAAGAGCGACGCCGCCTTCGCGCGGAACAGGTCGAAGGCGTCGCGGTAGTAGTAGCCCTGCTCGATGAGCCGCGCCTCGGTCACGGGCGTGCCCGTGGCGACGTCGAGCTCGGTGACGGCCTGCGTGACGGGCAGCGCCTCGAAGCGCGTGAGCGCCGCCTCGAGGGCCGAGACCGGCGTCGAGAGGCTCACGTGGAACTGGTGGCCCACGCCGTCGACCGGCACGCCGCGCTCGAGCAGCCGCGAGACGAGCGCGAAGTAGCGGTCCTGCTTGCCGATCGCCTCGGTGCTGTAGTCGTTGATGAACAGCGTCACGGGACGGTCGGAGCCGGCGGCCGCGTACTCGTCGTTGAACGCCTCGTCGGCGTACCGGAACGCGAGGTCGACGAACTCCTCGCCGAGGATCTGGAACCAGGCCGAGCGGCGCATGCCGTCGGGGTTCTCGCCGCCGTCGGCGACGACCTCGTTGACGACGTCCCACGCGACGAGCGGGTTCGACTCCGAGCCGAACGGGCCGTACGCGTCGGCGATCGTCTCCGCGACCGAGAAGATGTGCTGCCGCATGCGCTGGCGCAGCAGCTCCTGGTCCTCGGGGCTCGACGTGAGCTGCACGCCGTCGTCGTCGAGGAACATCCAGCCCGGGTTCGCGGGCGTGCCCGTGTTGGGGTCGGCGTCCGTCTGGCCGGGGTTCTGCCCGTGCCACACCAGCACGTGCCCGTAGACGCGCAGGTCCTCGGCCACCGCGGTGTCGAGCAGCGCCTTGGCCTGCGGGTCCATGCGGAAGTTCCGGTCGGCGTCGTACCAGGCGTACGGCTTCATGTGGTTCTCGGCCGTGATCTGGTTGAAGTGCCGCGTCACGAGGTCGCGCGAGGCGCCGAGCGTCTCGCGCTGGTCGATGGCGACGCCCATCGGCCAGGGCACCTCGCCCCGCAGCGGCGGCAGGTCCTCGACCGTGACCTGCGGGGTCGCGATCGTCACGTCGTCGAGCAGGAACGTAGAGGTGTTGCCGGCGTTGCCGCCGTCCCACTGCGTCTCGAGGTAGAGCTCGGCGGCGGTGCCGAACTCCGGCATCGTGAAGATGCCGCCCACGCGGGTCCACTCGGTCGTCACGCCCGTGAACGTCGCGACGTTGGAGTACGCGACGGTGCCGTCGGTGTCGGTGCGCGCGCTGAGGACGAGCGTGCCCGGGTCGGCCTCGAACCGGAGCCACGCCTCGTACTCGTACTGCGCGCCGGGCGTGAGCACGTCCGTCACGGGCAGCTGGATGCCCTGCCCCTGGTGCACGCGGTCGGAGACGCGCGCGGCGTGCTGGCCGGAGTGCGCGCCGGTCGTCACGACGTCGACGGTCGGCGACCCCTCGCCGGTGGCGCGGGGCTCCCAGCCCTGGAGCGTGCCGTCCTCGAAGTCGAAGACGAGGTCCACCTGGGCGGGCGCGTCGGCCGCGACCGCCGCCGATCCCAGCGTGACGGCGGGTGCCACGACGAGCGCGGCCGCCGCCACCCCCACGCCGATAGTTTCGAGGACACGATGGTGTCTGAGACGACGCATTGACGCTCCTTTGCGCACGAAGTCGGATCTCGCCGGATCAACGTACGGGGGATCTGGTCGCCTGACCAGAGGCGTCGTCGCGATGCCGCGACTTTCGTTGCAGGATCGAGATCGAAACTATCGAGAGTCGTCGGACGACACGCCGTCGGACGCCGGGCCCGACGTCCCGACGACGACGCCGCCGCCGACCGCCGCGCGCACCCCCACCCGCACGCGCCACGCGTCCCGCGGCGCCGGGTGGTCCGCGCGGGCGTGCCCGCCCCGCGACTCCTCGCGCGCCAACGCCGCGAGCGACAGCACCGTCGCCACCTGGTGCACGTTCGTCGTCTCCCACTCGGCGAGCTGCGGCTCCCCCAGCGGCCGGCCGTCGTCCCGCCGGGCCTGCGCGTCGGCCGGGATCCGGCCCAGCGCGTCCAGCGCGCGGCGCAGGCCCTCCGCCGAGCGCAGGACGCCCGGCCCGTCGGTCGCCACGCGCTGCACGCGCGCCCGCGAGGCCGCCGCCACCAGCGCCTCGTCACCCGGCCGCACGACCGGCTCGACGCGCGGCAGGAACCCGCCCTCGACGCGCCCCGCCACGTCACGCGCCGCGCGGTGCGCGAACACCAGGCCCTCGAGCAGCGAGTTCGACGCGAGCCGGTTGGCGCCGTGCACGCCCGTGCACGCGACCTCGCCGACAGCGTACAGACCGCGCACCGAGGACCGTCCGTCGAGGTCCGTCACGACGCCCCCCGAGTGGTAGTGCTGCGCCGGGGCCACCGGGACCAGGTCCGTCGCCGGGTCGATGCCGTGCTCGGCCAGGCGCTCGTGGATCGTCGGGAACCTGCGACGCAGGAAGTCGCCGCCCAGGTGCCGCGCGTCGAGCCACACGTGGTCCGACCCCGTCGCGGCCATGCGCCGCACGATCGCGTGCGCCACGACGTCGCGCGGCGCGAGCTCCGCCAGCTCGTGCACGTCGGGCATGAACCGCACGCCGTCCGTGTCGAGCAGCAGCGCACCCTCGCCGCGCACCGCCTCCGACACGAGCGTGAGCTGGCCCTTCACGCCCGCCCCCAGCCACAGCACCGTGGGGTGGAACTGCACGAACTCCAGGTCGCCCAGCAGCGCACCGGCCCGCAGCGCCGCCGCGATGCCGTCGCCCGTCGCCTGCGCCGGGTTCGTCGACGAGCGGTACACCTGCCCGATGCCGCCGGTCGCGAGCACCACCGCGGGCGCGAGCGCCGCGCCGACGCCGTCGCGCGAGCCCTCGCCGATGACGTGCAGCGTGACGCCCGCGACCGGGCCCGGCGCACCGTCGGGTCCCGGCGCGCCCGTGAGCACGTCGAGCACGAGCGCGTGCTCGATCACCTCGATGCCCGGGTCCTCGCGCACCGCCTCGATCTGCGCGACCAGCGCGCGCGAGATCTCCGCGCCCGTCGCGTCGCCGCCCGCGTGCGCGATCCGGTCGGCCCGGTGCCCGCCCTCGCGCGTCAGGCTGAGGACGCCGTCGGGACCGGTGTCGAACACCGCGCCGCGCGCCACGAGCTCCCGGACCCGGCGCGGCCCCTCGGTGACCAGCGTCTCGACCGCGCGCGGGTCGCACAGCCCGCCGCCCGCCAGGAGCGTGTCGCGCAGGTGCGCCGCCGGCGAGTCCGCGGGGTCGAGCGCCGCCGCGATGCCGCCCTGCGCCCACACCGTCGACCCCGACGACAGCACGCCCTTCGTCACCAGCAGCACGCGCCGCACGCGCGTGCGCAGCTCGAGCGCGGCCGTCAGGCCCGCGACGCCCGAGCCGACCACCACGGCGTCGGCCTCGACCGACCAGCCGGGGTCGGGCGCGGCCAGGCGCGTCGCGACACGGACGGGGGGCAGGTCGGGCAGGAGCGGCACCGCGGGCACGCACGGACACTAACGCGGCCGCGCCCCGGGTCGGCACCACGGTCGGACCGCGGACCGCCCGGCGCGGGCTCAGTCCTCGCGCACGACCGCCGCGCGGCCCTCCGCGAACGGCAGACCCGAGGGCACGAGCCCCGACTCCGCGGTCCACGCCTCGGGCACCTGGCCCGGGTCGTCGCCCGTGTCCACGATCCGGTTGGCGGCGTCGACGAGCACGACGTGCGGCGAGTACGTCCGCGCCTCGGCGTCCGACATCGCGCCGTAGGCGATGACGATGACGACGTCCCCCGGGTGCACCAGGTGCGCGGCCGCGCCGTTGACGCACACCTCGCCGCCGCCCGGCTCGCCCGCGATCGCGTACGTCGTCAGGCGCGAGCCGTTGGTCACGTCGACCACGTCGACCTGCTGGCCCGGCAGCACGTCGGCCGCCGCGAGCAGGTCCGCGTCGATCGTGATCGACCCGACGTAGTGCAGGTCGGCGGCCGTCACGGTCGCGCGGTGGATCTTGCCGGTCATCATCGTGCGCTGCAGCGTGGTCACGCGGCACCTCCGTGCGTGCGGCCCGCGGCCGGGGCACCCACGGGTGCCCCTCGCAGCGCGAGCGGGGCGTTGTCGATCAGGCGGGTCGCGCCCACGCGGACCGCGAGCAGCAGCAGCGCGTCCGTCGTGGTCGGGCCCGCGGGCGTGAACGTCGCGGCCTCGACGAGCGCGACGTAGTCCACCGCGTCGTCGGCGGCGAGGCGTTCGTCGAGCACGGCGCGCGTCGCCGCGAGGACCTCGTCGGGGCCGGCCCCGTCCTGCGCGGCACGCGTCCCGGCCGCGAGCGCGGCCGACAGCGCGAGCGCGCGTCCACGCTCGTCCGCGGTGAGGTACGCGTTGCGGCTCGAGCGCGCGAGCCCGTCGGCCTCGCGCACGGTCGGCTGCGCGACGACGTCCACCGGCACGTCGAGGTCGTGCACCATGCGCCGCACCGCCGCGAGCTGCTGCGCGTCCTTCTGACCGAACACCGCGACGTCGGGGCGCGTGAGGTGCAGGAGCTTGAGGACGACCGTGAGCACGCCGTCGAGGTGCCCGGGGCGCGAGGCCCCCTCGAGCACGTCGCCGAGGCCGCCCGCGACCACGCGGACCGTCGGGTCGCCGTCCGGGTAGACGACGTCGACGGTCGGCGCGAACACCACGTCCTGCGCGCGCAGCAGCCCCGGCCCGGTGAGCAGCGCGACGTCCCCCTCGAGGTCGCGCGGGTACCGCGCGAGGTCCTCGGTGGGCCCGAACTGCAGCGGGTTCACGAAGATCGTCACGACGACCGCGTCGGCGAGCTCGCGCGCACGCTCCACCAGCGCGAGGTGCCCCGCGTGCAGCGCGCCCATGGTCATGACGACCGCACGCCGGTACGGACGGGCCGCAGCACCGTCCGGCCGGGGCGCGGCGTCCTGCGCGGCGAGCGCGGCGGCCAGCGCCGCGCGGTCGCGCACGAGCGCCGGGTGGGTCGTGGTCATGCGTCCTCCTGCGGCGGGGTGCCGCCGTCGTCCTGCGGGGCCGGGCCGGTGCCCGACGGGCCGTCGGGGCCCTCGCCGGGCCGCTCGTCCCCCTCGTGCAACGCGGCCGGGGCGCCGATGATGCCCGCGAGCGCGTCGAGCACCGCCTGCGCCGCGTCGGGGCCGACGAGCCCCGCACCGAGCGCGCGGGCCGCGGCCGCGCGGGCCAGAGCACCGTACCCCGCCGGCACGTCGACCGCCCCGCTGGAGGTCCCGAGCGCCGACAGCACCGCGACGTGGTCGGCGACCGTGCCCGCGTCGCCGCGCCGCACGGGCCCCGTGAGCGCGGCGATCGCGCCCGGACCGCCGTCGCCGGACGCGTCCTCGGCGCGCAGCGCACCGTCCAGCGCCGCGTCGAGCAGCGGGCGCAGCGCGCGCCCCGGCTCGGCGACGCCCGCCTCCCGCAGCGCCTGCGCGGCCTGCGCGACCAGCACCACCAGGTGGTTCGCGCCGTGCGCGAGGGCCGCGTGGTAGAGCGGCCGCGCGTCCTCGGCGACGACGACGGGCTCGCCGCCGACCTCGACGACCAGCGCCTGCCCGATCGGCAGCACCGGCGCCGGCGCGGTCACCGCGAACGTGCAGCCGACGAGCCGCGAGAGGTCCAGCGAGGTGCCCGTGAACGTCATCGCCGGGTGCAGCGCGAGCGGGATCACGCCCGCGGCGCGCGCGGGCCCGAGCACGTCGACGCCGAACCGGCCCGACGTGTGCGCCACGATCTGACCGGCCTGCCACGCGCCCGTGCCGGCGAGCCCGCGCACGAGCGGCGCGAGCGCGTCGTCGGGCACCGCGAGCAGCACGAGCTCGGAGCGCCGCACGACCTCCGGCACGTCCAGCACCGGCACGCCGGGCAGCAGCGCGGCCGCACGCTCGCGCGACGCCTCCGACACCGCCGAGACGCCGACCACGGGGTGCCCCGCGGCGCGCAGCGCGCTGCCGAGCACGGCCCCCACGCGGCCGGCCCCGACGACGCCGACGCCGAGGCGCCCGGGCCGCGACGCGGGGTCGGCGCTCACGGCCGCGGGTCCGGCGACGCGGGCTCGGCAGGGGTGGCGGCCGGGGCGGCGACCGGGCGCGGCGGCTCGGCGCCCACGACCTGCCCCGCGCCGCCGAGGTCCGCCGACGCGGTCCGCATCCACAGCTCCGGGCCGGCCACGGCCCGCGCCTCGCGGGCACGACGCGCCTGCTGCTCGAGCAGCGCCGCCGCGACGTGCTCGTCGAGGTGCTCGACGCGCGGCGAGATCGGGCCGGGCGTCGAGTGCGCGACGAACGTCGCCACGCGCAGCCGACGCTGCACCGGCCCCTGCTCCAGGGCGAGGCTCTGCGTGCGCTCGTGCGGCACCACGACGACCGTGCGCCACCAGCGGCCCGAGCGCATGATCAGCGCCGTCCGGGTCACGAGCACGCCGTGCCGGCGGCGGCTCAGCGGGTCCACCCACCGCGCGCGCCGCGGCGCGGGCGTGAAGCCGCCCGCGTCGTCGACGCCGCGGAACGCCGCGTCGAGCGTGCCCAGCGGGTCGTCGACACCCAGGTCGGGCAGCACGAGCCACAGCGCGACGGCCGCCTCGGCGCGCGTCGCGACCGGGTGCAGCACGGACTCGGTCGTGGCCTCCGGCCCGTACCCCGCGACGTTGATCTCGACCTTCCACCAGTCGGGCCCGCGCCACAGCGGACCCTGCGTGAGCCGCACCGCCTGCACGCGGCCCGGCGGCACGGTCTGCGCGCGGGTCTCCGTGAGGCCGTGCCGCAGCCGGATGCCGTCGGGCGACGCCGCCGCACGGAACGTCGCACCCGTGTTGAGCCGGTTCCACACGTACCCGCCGACGCCCAGCAGGGCGGGGACGCCGACGAGCAGGCCTCCGAGGTCGTGGGTCACGACGCCCACGACGAGACCGCCGACCAGCGCGACGACGACGAGCCACGGCGGCACCGACCGCACGATCGAGTGCACGAGCCGGCCCATCGGCAGCTCGTACACCTGCCGCTCGGGCGCGGCCTCGAACGCGGCGGCACCGGCCGGGGCGCCGTCGGCGACGGGTGCACCGGCCGGGACCGCGCCCTGCGGGACCGCGCCGGCCGCGGGCTGCGGCGTGGCACCGCGCGGGCCCAGCCCCGCCGCGAGCGCGAGGATCTGCGCGCGCAGGGCCGTCGCCTCCGACTCGCGCAGGAACGCGAGCTGCACCGCGGAGCCGCTGCCGCCCGCGACCTCGAGGTTGAGCTGCGCGAGCCCCAGCAGGCGCGCGAGCAGCGGCTGCACGACGTCGACGGCCTGCAGCCGGTCGAGCCGCGCCTGCCGCTGCTGGCGGAACAGCAGCCCCGTGCGCAGGTGCACGGCCTCGTCCGTCACGGCGTAGCGCATGACGCGCCACGCGAGCGCCGAGTACACGAAGCCCACGACCCCGACCAGCAGCACCACGCCCAGCACCACGAGCCACGCGCGCCCGGGGCCGAGCGCGTCCATGATCTGCCGCAGCGTGTCGGACATCTGGAACCCGATGACGGCGACGAACGCCGCGACGACCTTCCAGCCGCGCAGCGCGGGCGTCACCGGGTGCAGCCGGCGCCAGTCGTAGCCCTCCTCGCCCGCCGACTCGGGGACGGGGTGCAGCGAGGTGCTCACAGGCCGGCCAGACGCGACTCGCCGCGCGACGCGAGACGGTCGCGCAGGCGCGCGGCCTCGGCCGGCGGCAGGCCCGGGATCGTCGCGTCCGTGCCCGGCGCCGCGGTGTGCAGCTGCACGGTCGCGATGTCGAAGCGACGGGCGAGCGGGCCGGAGCTCACGTCGACGTACTGCATGCGCCCGTAGGGCACGACGACGAGCTCGCGGAACATGATGCCGCGGCGGATCAGAAGGTCGTCGTCGCGCTCGGCGTAGCGCAGCGCGCGCACCTGCCGGTGCACGACGAGCGCACCCCACAGCAGGAGCGCCGCGAGCACGCCCGGCACGGCCCACAGCCACGCGATCCCCAGGGCCGCGGCCAGCACCGACGTCGGCACGAGCAGCACCACGGCCCACACCGCGAGCACGAGCAGGCGCGCGCCCGCCAGCCGGGGCGACACCGGCGTCCAGGCGACGTCGTGCAGGTCGAACGGGTCGGCGGCGGACGGCCCGGGGGCCGCGGCGGCAGTGGTCATGCCCCCATCCTCCCGCACCGGGGTGCCTCGCAGGTCACGACCGCGCGGCCGTGATCTCAGCCCGCCGTCGGGTCCGGGTCGCGCGTCAGCGTCGGCGCGTCCGCGTCCGGCGGGGGGATGCGGCACCAGTGCTCGACGACCAGGCCCGCGACCGCGAGCGCGACCGCGCCGAGCACCGCGAGACCGGCCGCGCCGGCCCGCGCCGGGTTGCCCGGGACGTCCGCGTCGGTGAGCAGCGAGAGCGCCTGGCCGCCGTACCACCCGGTCAGCAGCGCACCCGTGTAGCACGCCGCCTTCGCGAGGACGACGGTCCGGGCGGCGCGCAGCGGGTTGAGGTCGGGGCGCCTGCCCTGCTGGAACTGCCGCACGGCCCAGCCCATCGACAGCACGACGCCCGCGATCACCAGCTCGACCGCGATCACGAGCCACGGCACCTCGGGCGGCGTCGCGGCCCCGCGGCCCACGAGCATCCGCATGGCCCACCACGTGACCGCGGCGACGCCCGTGGCCAGCAGGACCAGCGTGCCGCGACGGGTCGCGCTCACGGCAGCCGCGCCTCCCCCGGCCCCGCGCCGTCGCCGTCGGGCTCGGGGCTGGCGGCCGGCACGGGCGCCGTGAGCCAGTCGAGCGCCATCCAGCGCACCCCGTCACGGTCCGGCGCGGTCGCCGCGAGCTGCGCGACGGGCCCGCCCCCGAGACCGGGGAGCACCGCGTCGGGCTCGACCTGCGCCCACGGCTCCAGCACGAACGCGCGCTGGTGCGCGCGCGGGTGCGGCAGCTCGAGGTCGTCCGTCACGGCGAGCGTGTCGCCGTACACCACGATGTCGACGTCGAGCGTGCGCGGACCCCAGCGCTCGAGGCGCTCGCGCCCGTGGTGCTGCTCGACCGCGTGCACCGCGCGCAGCAGGTCCCGCGGCGCGAGCGTCGTGCGCACCACCAGCACGGCGTTGAGGTAGTCCGGCTGCTCGGGGCCGATCGCGGCCGTCCGCGCGAGCGGCGACACCGCGACCACCTCGATGCCGGGCACCGACGCGAGGTCGGCGACCGCCTGACGCAGCGTCTCCTGCGCCGGGCCGAGGTTGGCACCGAGCGCGAGCACCGCGCGCACCGGCGCCGCCGGGGGCTCGTCGAGCGCGTCGAGGACCAGCTCGCCCTCGACGACGTCGGCCACGGGCGCCATGAGCTGCGTGGCGGGGCCGTCGAGCGGCGGTGCCGCGGGGGTCTCGTGCGCCGGCACGTCGTACGCGGGCTGGTCGGACGCGGGCTCGGCGTACCGGGGCTCGACGTACGCGGGCTCGGCGTACGCGGACGCGTCGTACGCGGACGCGTCGTGCTCCGGGGCGTCGAACGGCTGCGCGTCGTGGTCCGGGAGGTCGACCGGGGCCATGAGCTGCGTGGCGGGGCCGTCGTCGTCGGCGTCGAGGTGGGCGCGCGGCGCGGTCGCGGGCGACGGGACCGGCTCCGAGGGGCCCGCGCCGAACGTGCCCGGGACCGGCCCCGTGGGGCCCGTGACGACGGGCGGCGGGACGGGGCCGGGCGCGGCCGCGGCGAGCGCGGTGGCCGCGGCCACCGCCGGCAGCACACCGGTCGGCACCGCACCCGACGGCGCCGGCACGACGACCGCGCCCACGCCGTCGGGGCCGGTGTCGGCATCAGCCCGCGCGGGCCCCGGAGCGGCGGCGACCACGGGCGCCGAGGCCGCGTGCGTCGGCCCGGTCACGGGCAGCGGCGCGGTCCGCGGGCGCACGTCGGGCTCGGGGTCGCGTCGCACGGCACCCGTCGGCGGGCGGTACGGCTCGGCGGCCGGCAACTTCGTGCGGTCGCGCCGGATCGAGACGACCACGTCCCCGAACGGCACGGTGATCGGCGCCTGCGGCTTGTGCAGGGCCACGTCCACGGCCTGCACGTGCGGACGCGCCAGCACCGTCGCGGCGATCCGCTCCGCGACCGTCTCGATGAGGTCCGCGGGCTCGCCCGAGAGGACCGCGGCCACGAGCTGCGCGACCTCGCCGTAGTCGACGGTGTGCGCGAGGTCGTCGCCCGCCGCCGCGCGGCGCGTGTCGAGGTGCACGACGACGTCCGCGACGAACGTCTGCCCCTCGCGCCGCTCGTGCGCGAACACGCCGTGGTACCCCGTCGCGCTGATGCCCGACAGCCGGATCTGGTCCAGCCGGCGCCCGCCGTCGTCGTGCACGTCGTCCTGACCGCTCACCGTGCTCCCTCCCGTGCGGCCCGCCCCGTCGCGGACCGTGCCGTCGTGCCCGTCGTCGCCCAGCCTGCCGTGCCGTCGCGTGCCGCGCGCCAGCGGGCCGCGACGCGCACCGCCGCGGCCGAGGCCGCGACCTCGTGGACGCGCACCGCCCACACCCCATCCGCCGCCGCGAGCGCGCTGATCGCCGCCGTCGCGTCGTCCCGCTGCGTCGGCGGCACGGGGACGCCGTCGGCGCCCGCGAGCAGGTGCCCGAGGAACCGTTTGCGCGACGCCCCCACCAGCACGGGGAACCCCTCCGCGACGAGCTCGGGCAGGTGCGCGAGCAGGGGCCAGTTGCTCGCACCCGCCTTGGCGAACCCCAGCCCCGGGTCGAGCACGACCTGCGCGTCGTCGACGCCCGCCGCCCGCAGCGCGGCGACCCGCTCGCGCAGCTCGGCCCGCACGTCCACGACGACGTCGTCGTACACGTCGTGGTCGTCCATCACGTCGGCGTGGCCGCGCCAGTGCATCGCGACGTAGGCGACGCCGGTGCGCGCGACCAGGTGCGGCATGTCGGGGTCGGCCAGGCCGCCGGACACGTCGTTGACGAGCACGGCGCCACGCTCGACGGCCGCGCGCGCGACCTCGGCCCGCGTGGTGTCGACGCTCACGACCGCACCGGCCGCCGCGAGGCGCTCGACCACCGGCAGCACGCGCGCGAGCTCCTCGTCGACCGGCACGCGCGCCGCGTCGGGCCGCGTGGACTCGCCGCCGACGTCGAGCAGGTCGGCGCCCTGCGCGAGCAGCGCGTGGCCGCGCTCCACCGCGGCGTCGACGCCGTACCAGCGACCGCCGTCGGAGAACGAGTCGGGGGTCACGTTGACGACGCCCATGACGAGGGCGCGCCCGAGGCGCTCGTGCGCGTCGAGCAGCCCCGACGGGCCACGGAGGAGGGAGCCGTGGTCGGTCACGGTGCGAGCCTAGGCGCTCGTCGCGGTGCGCGGGACCGTGCGGGTCCGCGCGCCGCGGCCCGACGCGGTGGCACGGCCGGGTCCGTCAGTGCCGGCCGGCCAGCAGGCTCATGGCCTCGGCGCGGGTCGCGACGTCGCGCATCTGGCCGCGCACGGCCGACGTGACGGTCCGCGAGCCGGGCTTGCGCACGCCGCGCATCGACATGCACAGGTGCTCGCACTCGAGGACGACCAGCACGCCCTTGGGGTTGAGCACCTCGACGAGCGCGTCGGCGACCTGCGAGGTCAGGCGCTCCTGCACCTGGGGCCGGCGCGCGTACACGTCGACCAGGCGCGCGAGCTTCGACAGCCCCGTGATGCGGCCGTCGGCGCCGGGGATGTACCCGACGTGCGCGACGCCGTGGAACGGCACGAGGTGGTGCTCGCAGGTCGAGTACACCTCGATGTCCTTGACCAGCACCATCTCCTCGTGGCCGAGGTCGAACGTGGTGGTCAGCACGTCGCGCGCGTCCATCGTGAGACCCGCGAAGATCTCGCGGTAGGCCCGGGCGACGCGCGCCGGCGTCTCCTGCAGACCCTCGCGGTCGGGGTCCTCGCCGACCGCGAGCAGCAGCTCGCGCACGGCACGCGCAGCACGCTCCTCGTCGAACGGCGCGACCGCACGGCCGCCCGCGTCGTGCGTGCGGGAGATGACCGAGCCGTCGTCGCCCGGCGTGCCCGTGACGTCGGTGGCGGCCACGTCAGCGCGGCCCGTCGGCGTCGGGGGTGCCCGCCGGGGGCAGCTCGACGACCGCGGTCGCCGGGTGCTCGGCGTTCGCCGCCGCGGCCTCGTCCTGCGGGACCACGGGGTGCCCGTTCTGCGCGGCCAGCTCGGCGGGCGTCATGACGGGCCCGCGGTCGGAGACCGCACGCTCGTCGCCCGAGAGCCACACGTCGCGCGGGGGGCGCTTGGTGATCGGCGCGAAGATCGCGGCGAGCTGCTCCTGGTTGAGCGTCTCCTTCTCGAGCAGCTCGAGGACCAGCGCGTCCAGCACGTCGCGGTACTCGACGAGGATCTCGCGGGCCTCGTCGTGCGCGTGCTCGATGAGCGCGCGGACCTCGACGTCGATCGCGCCGGCGATCTCCTCGGAGTAGTCGCGCTGGTGGCCGACGTCGCGGCCGAGGAAGACCTCGGAGGACTCCTGGCCGAGCTTGATCGCACCGAGCCGGGCGCTCATGCCGAACTGCGTGACCATCTTGCGCGCGGTCGACGTGGCCTTCTCGATGTCGTTGCTCGCGCCCGTGGTCGGGTCGTGGAACACGAGCTCCTCGGCGACGCGGCCGCCCATCGCGTACGCGAGCTGGTCGAGCAGCTCGTTGCGCGTCGTGGAGTACTTGTCCTCCTGCGGCATGACCATCGTGTAGCCCAGCGCGCGACCGCGCGGCAGGATCGTCACCTTGGTCACCGGGTCGGTGTACCGCAGCGCGGCCGCCACCAGGGCGTGGCCGCCCTCGTGGTACGCCGTGATCTTGAGCTCCTTGACGTTCATGACGCGCGTGCGCTTCTGCGGCCCCGCGATCACGCGGTCGATCGCCTCGTCGAGCGCGGCGTCGTCGATGACCTGCGCACCGCGGCGCGCGGTGAGCAGCGCGGCCTCGTTGAGCACGTTGGCGAGGTCGGCGCCGCTGAAGCCCGGCGTGCGCCGCGCGACGAGCGCGAGGTCGACGGCCGGCGCCATGGGCTTGCCCTGCGCGTGCACCGTGAGGATCCGCTCGCGACCCTTGAGGTCGGGCGGCTCGACCGCGACCTGGCGGTCGAAGCGGCCCGGGCGCAGCAGCGCGGGGTCGAGGATGTCGGGGCGGTTGGTGGCCGCGATGAGGATGACGTTCGTCTTGACGTCGAACCCGTCCATCTCGACGAGCATCTGGTTGAGCGTCTGCTCGCGCTCGTCGTGCCCGCCGCCGAGGCCCGCGCCACGGTGCCGGCCGACCGCGTCGATCTCGTCGACGAAGATGATCGCGGGGCTGTTCTCCTTGGCCTGCTGGAACAGGTCACGGACACGGCTCGCACCGACACCCACGAACATCTCGACGAAGTCCGAGCCGGAGATCGAGTAGAACGGCACGCCCGCCTCGCCCGCCACGGCGCGCGCCAGCAGGGTCTTGCCGGTCCCGGGCGGGCCGTACAGCAGCACGCCCTTGGGGATCTTGGCGCCGACGGCCTGGAACTTCGCGGGCTCGGCGAGGAACTCCTTGATCTCCTGCAGCTCCTCGACCGCCTCGTCGACGCCCGCGACGTCGGCGAACGTGACCTTGGGCGACTCCTTGCTCACGAGCTTGGCCTTGGACTTGCCGAAGCTCATGACGCGCGAGCCGCCGCCCTGCGCGTTCGACATCAGGAACCAGAACAGGCCCAGGATGATGATGAACGGCAGCACGAGCGTCAGCAGGCTGCCCCACCACGACGGCTGCGGGACCTTCGACGTGAAGCCGTCCTTGGGGTCGGCCTGCGTGATCGCGTCGACCACCTGGTCGCCCTGCGGCGTGACGTAGAAGAAGTAGACCTGCGTGCCGAGGTCGCCGTCCTGGTCGGGGTCCGGGTCGTACGGCTCCGCGAGCGTGAGGTCCACGCGCTGCGTGCCCTCGGTGACGAGGACCTGGTCGACCTTGCCGTCCTTGAGGAGCTCGAGGCCCGTGGACGTGTCGATCTGCCGCTGCGTGGGCATCTGCAGCATGCTGAAGGCGGCCAGGGACAGCAGGACGGCCAGGGCGACCCAGATGAAGGGGCCGCGGAAGAGACGCTTGACGTTCATGGGCGATCGGGGCCGGGCCCCTCAACCTCCGCTCGCGGGGACTCTGCCTTGAAAGTACACGGTGGACCTGGCAGGGCCCCGCGGTGTTCGCCCAGGGCACAGGCCGGGTGCGCGGCCGTGCCGCGCACCCGGCCGGGTGCCGTGCGCGTCAGCCCTGGTAGACGTGCGGCGCGAGCGTGCCGACGAACGGCAGGTTGCGGTACCGCTCGGCGTAGTCCAGGCCGTACCCCACGACGAACTCGGTGGGGATGTCGAAGCCGACGTAGCGCACCGGCACCTCGACCTTGGCGGCCTCGGGCTTGCGCAGCATCGTCGCGATCTCGACCGACGCCGGGCCGCGCGAGCGCAGGTTCGACAGCAGCCACGACAGCGTCAGGCCCGAGTCGATGATGTCCTCGACGATGAGCACGTGCCGGCCCGTGAGGTCGGTGTCGAGGTCCTTGAGGATCCGCACGACGCCCGACGACTTGGTGCCCGAGCCGTACGACGACACCGCCATCCAGTCCATCGACACGTTGCCGCGCAGGCGGCGCGCGAGGTCCGCCATGACCATGACGGCGCCCTTGAGCACGCCCACGAGCAGCAGCTGCTGGCCCGCGTAGTCGGCGTCGATCTGCGCCGCGATCTCGTCGAGGCGCGCGTGCAGCTGCTCCTCGCTCAGCAGGACCCGCTCGAGGTCGTCACCCATGTCCGCCGCGTCCACAGCTCACTCCTGGTCGTCGTGGTCGTCGTGCCGTGCCGCGGGGGCTCCCCGCCCGGCCGGGAGGGCGCCGCCGGAGATGTCCGGTGCGCCGGCCGGCCGCGTCGGCCGGTCCAGGTAGAGCCTGCCACACGCGCGCGTCGCGACCCGGCCGCCCGGCAGGTGGACGGGGCCCTGACCGTGCCAGTCGAGCACGAGCGCCTCGACCGCGAGCACGTGCGCACGGGTGAGCGCACCCGCCGGGCAGCCGACCGCCAGGGCCGCGTCGTGCAGCGCGCGCCGGCGCGTGCCGGGCAGCGCGGCGGCGAGCGTGGCGACGTCGAGCACGACCCCGTCGTCGGTCGCGCCCGGCCGGTCCGACGCACGACCGACGACGGGGTCGGCGGGCGAGCCGACGCGGGCGGCGGCGAGCAGGTGCGCCGCCGCGTCGTCGACGACGTCGGTCGCGTCGGCCAGCGCGTCGGCCGTGCGGGCGAGCGCCTGCGCGACACCCGGCCCGAGGACGCGCTCGAGCAGCGGCAGGACCTCGACCCGCACGCGGCTGCGCAGCGGCAGCACGGCGGGGTCGCCCGCCGACGGCACGGCCTCCCCCGCACCGGGCACGACCGGAACCGGCACGGCCTCCCCCGCACCGGCACCGGTCGTCGCGCCACCGTCGACGGGTCGGCCGTTCGTCGGGTCGTGCCACGGCACGAGCGCCTGCGCGGCGCACGCCGCCTCGGTGTCGACCCGCCGCAGCCCCAGCAGCGGGCGACGCCAGCGGCCCCGCACCGGGCGCATGCCCGCGAGCGCGCGCTCGCCCGACCCGCGCGCGAGGGCGAGCAGCACCGTCTCGGCCTGGTCGTCGAGCGTGTGCCCCAGCAGCACGGCGGCGGCACCGACCGCGTCGGCGGCGGCGTCGAGCGCGGCGTACCGGACCGTGCGCGCGGCACCCTCGGGCCCGCCCGCGGCCCCGACCTCGACCCGCACGACGCGCACGGGCTCCAGGCCCAGCGCACGGCACGCGTCCGCGGCGTCCTGCGCGACGTCGTGCGAACCGTCCTGCAGCCCGTGGTCGACCACCACCGCGCCGGCCCGCAGCGGGCGCCCCGCACGCGCGCGCACCGCGGCCTCCCACGCGAGCCCCGCCGCGAGCGCGAGCGAGTCCGCACCCCCCGAGCACGCGACCAGCACGGTCGCGCCGTCCTCGACGTCCGCGAGCGCGCGGCGCACCGCGACACGCACCGCCGCGACCGCGGGCGGCGGCCCGCTCACGCCCGACCCCGGGGCGCCGTCGGCCGCCCGGACCGGTGACGGAGCGGGCGCGGCGTGCGCGTCACCCGTGGACGCGGCGCACCCACGCGGCGGGGTCGCCGATCTCGGCCGCGCTCGGCAGCGCGTCGGCGCCCGACCACACCGCGTTGAGCCCGTCGAGCCCGACACGGTCGCGCACGGCCCGCACGAACGCGGCGCCGTCGCGGTACTGGGCGAGCTTGAGGTCCATGCCCAGCACGCGGCGCACCAGCCGGTCGAGGCCGGTCGCCCGCACGCCCGCGTCCCGTCGGCGCTCGAACGCCCGACGGATCGCCCGCACGCTCGGCACCACCGACGGGCCGACCGCGTCCATCATCACGTCGGCGTGCCCCTCGAGCAGCGACATCACGGCGCCCACCTCGTCGAACACGGCGCGCTGGCGCTCCGTCAGCAGGGACAGGACGCCCCCGTCGCCGTCGGACACCGCGCGCACCAGCGCACCGAGCAGGTCGTCGAGGCGCGGCAGGGTCGGGCGGTGCTCGGCGTCGGGGGCCAGGTCGGCGAGGTCGGACAGCAGCTCCGCCGAGCGCGCCCGCAGGTGGTCCGCGAGCCACGGCGCGGCCGCGAACTGCAGCGCGTGCGTCTGCTCGTGCAGCGCGACCCACAGCCGGAAGTCGGGGCCGTCGACGCCCATCTGACGTTCCGCCGCCAGCACGTTCGGCGCCACGAGCAGCAGCCGGCCCGGGGCGCCCGGGGCGGCCGTGAACGGGTCGTACTGGCCCAGGACCTTGGCCGAGAGCAGCGCGAGCACGCCGCCGACCTGTGCGCCGGCCGCGAGGCGGGCCGCGTCGGGGACGTGCACGGGGCTGCCGTCGCTGCGGGTCGTCAGCGGCTCGGCCATGACGCCGAACACCTCGGCGTTGGCGTGCGCCCAGCGCGCCCGGTCGACCACGAGGACGCGCGACACGGCGGCCGGGTCGCGGCCGTCCGCGGGTGCGATGCCCGCGGTGCCCGCGACGTGGCGGGCCGCGGTCGCCGCGGCGGAGCGCAGGCTCTCGACGAGGTCGACGAGCGTGGCGCGGTCGGCGACGGGTCCGGGTGCGGCGACCCGGCCGGCCAGGCGCGCGGCCGCGCGCCAGTCGACGGGGCCGCGGGCGGTGGGCTGCACCGGCTCACGGTAACCCGGGGCGCCGTGCGGTGCGGGTCGACGGCGCACGGCTGGCGGGAGGCCGTCGACCGGGACGCTCAGCGGCAGCCGCAGGACGCGAGCTGCGACACGAACGCGTCGACGGCCTGGCGCGGCGCCCACTGGCCGCCCTCGGGGGTCTGGTCGGCCATGACGACGAACACGAGCTGGCGCCGCTGCGCGTCGAGCGCCGTGCCCGCGAGCGACGTGACGTTCGGCAGCGAGCCGGTCTTGGCGCGCACGAGGCCGCGCGCGTCGGACGTCGTGTACCGCCCCGAGAGCGTGCCGCTGAGCCCCGCGACGGGCATCCCGACCGCGACGTCGCGCAGCGCGGAGTGCTGCGGGTCGGTCGTGAGGCGCACGACGTCGGCGAGCAGCGCGGGCGACAGCGACGAGCCCGCCGCGAGGCCCGACGCGTCGACCAGCCGCGCACCGGCGGTGTCGACGCCCAGCGTGCTCACCTGATGCAGCACGGCCTGCGTGCCGCCGTCGAAGCTCGCGGGCAGCCCGGCGTCGAGCGCGACGAGGCGGGACACGACCTCGGTGATGGTGTTGTCGGACGTCTCGAGGAAGTAGTGCACGACGTCGACGAGCGGCGCCGACTCGACGCGCGCGAGCTCGAGGCCGCCCGTGGCGCTGCCGCGGCGCGGCTTCCCGTCGACCGTGACTCCGGCCTCGGCGAGCCGCTGCGCGAACGCCTCGCCGGCCGCGAGCGACGGGTCGGGCGAGCGCGGCACGTACTCGCCGTCGCGCAGCTTGGCGATGTCCACGGCGAGCGCGGTCACCGGTGCGGCGAAGCCGTCCCGCACGTACGACGGGTCCCACCCGGGGCTCTGCGTCGGGCCGGAGAACAGCGTGTCGTCGACGACGAGCCGCACGGTCGTGACGCCCTGCTGCGCGAGCGCCGTCGCGGTCGCGGCCGCGAGGTCCGCGAGGCCCGCGTGCCCGACCGTCGCGGCGGGGTCCCCGGCGCCGGCGGCGAGCATCATGTCCCCGCCCCCGACGAGCGCGATCGTGCCGGCGTCGACGCGGACCACCGTGGTCGGCAGCGTCGTGGCCGGGTCGAGCGCGGTGAGCGCCGCGACGCCCGTGAGGACCTTGGCGGTCGACGCGGGCACGCGGCCGGCGTCGGGCTGGTGGCCGGCCAGCACCTCGCCCGTCAGCTGGTCGACGACGGTCACGCCGACGCTCGGCCCGAGGCGCGCGTCGGTGACGAGCGCGTCGACCAGCGCCTGGACCTGCGGCGCGGCGGGCAGCGGCGCCTGCGGGTCGAGGTCGCCGAGGACGCGCGGCACCGCGGTCGGCTCGACGGCACCGGGAGCGGTCGGGAAGGGCGCCGGGTCGGGCACCGGGGGTGCGAGGGTCACGACCCCGGGGACGACGTCGTAGGCGTCGGCGGTCGCGTAGGCGCCCGCCGCGAGCACCACGACGAGCGTCCCCACGCCTGCGACCCGTGCCGCTGTGGCCATCGTCACCCGCCCGTTCGTCCTGCGGTCCGGTACCGCCGCGCCGGTGCGTCAGACTACTGTCACCTGACGACGGCGCCGGGGAGACGACGCGCCCGCAGGTCGACAGACCCACCGCCACCGGGCGGGGAGCCGTGGAGGAAAGCACAGTGGAGTTCGACGTCACGATCGAGATCCCCAAGGGGCAGCGCAACAAGTACGAGGTGGACCACGCCACCGGGCGCATCCGTCTCGACCGGATGCTGTTCACCTCGACCCGCTACCCCGACGACTACGGGTTCATCGAGGGCACCCTCGGCGAGGACGGCGATCCGCTGGACGCGCTCGTGCTGCTCGAGGAGCCGACGTTCCCGGGCTGCCTGATCCGCTGCCGCGCGCTGGGCATGTTCCGCATGCGCGACGAGGCGGGCGGCGACGACAAGGTGCTGTGCGTCCCGACGGGCGACCAGCGTGCCGCGTGGCGGCAGGACATCGACGACGTGTCCGACTTCCACCGCCTGGAGATCCAGCACTTCTTCGAGGTCTACAAGGACCTCGAGCCCGGCAAGTCCGTCGAGGGCGCGCACTGGGTGGGGCGCGCCGAGGCCGAGGCCGAGATCGAGCGGTCGCGGCAGCGCGCGATCGACGCGGGCTACGACCACCACTGACGCCGTACGACCGACGGCCCGTCCCCCTCAGCGGGGCCGGGCCGTCGTCGTCGTGGGCGGCGTCGCCGCGCGTGGCGCAGCGCCGTCAGGGGCGCGCCGTCAGGGGCGGCCCGCGAAGGGCATCGTGCTGCCCCAGCGCATCGACGTCACGCGCACCGGGACGCCGGGCCGGGACGCCTCGACGATCTGCCCGCCGCCGACCCACATCGCGACGTGGTAGATCGTGCTGGGGTCGTTCGTGTTGCTCGCCCAGAACACCAGGTCGCCGGGTCGCAGCTGGTCGTAGCCGATCTTCTGCACCTGGCGGTACTGGTCGCGCGACGTCCGGTTGATGCTCACGCCCGCGGCCTTCCACGCCTGGCCGGTCAGGCCCGAGCAGTCGAAGCCGTCGGGGCCGTTGCCGCCCCACACGTAGGGCAGGCCGACCTTGGACCGGGCCCACTCGACGGCGGCGGCCCCCGAGGCGGCGGAGCCGCGCGAGGAGCCGCTGCCCGCGCCGGGCGCGGGGGCCGGTGCCGGAGCCGGAGCGGGCGCCGGAGCCGGAGCCGGCGCGGGCGCCGGAGCGGGGGCCGGAGCGGGCGCCGGCGCGGGGGCCGGTGCCGGCGCCGGGGCCGGGGCCGACCCGCCGCTCGACCCGCCCGCGGGCGGGTTGGCGGGGGCCGGGTTCGCCGGCGCGGGCTGACCGCCGGCGGCGGGCGCGGCGGGGGGCTGCGTGCGCACGGTCTGCGCCGCTGCCTCCGCCCGCGCGCGACGCTCGGCGTCGAGCGCGTCCTGCCGGGCGCGCTCGACCTCGGCGCTCGTCTGGCGGGCCGCGGCGAGGGCCGAGATGAGCCCGTCGCGCTCGGCCTGGCCGGCGGCGAACGACGACGTGGCCTCGTCCTGGGTGCGCTCGGCCTCGTCGAGCGCGGTCTGCGCGGCGGCGGCGGCGGCGTCGGCCTCGGTCGCGGCGGTGGCGGCGCGACGCTCCATGGTCGACGCGACGAGCAGCGCCGCCTGGTACTCCTGGACGGCCTCGTCCGCCTTGGTGGTGGCCTGGGTGAGCGACGTCGTGCGCCGCGCGACGTCCTGGAAGCCGTCGGCGGACAGCGCGGCCTCGATGAGGTCGGCCGAGCCGCCCGTGCGCGAGAGGTGGCGCGCGAGCGCGACGAGCCGCTGCCGCGCCTGCTCGGCCTGCTCGGCGGCCTCGGTCGACCGGTCGGCGGCGTCGCGGGCCCGGGTCTTGGCGGCGTCCGCGTCGGCGACGGCCTGCGTGTACGCCTCCCCCGCGCTCTGGACGGCGACCTCGGCGGCCTCGGCGGCGGACGCCAGCTCGGCGAGGCGCACCTCCATCTGCGCGACCGAGCGCTGCGCCTGGCCGACCGCGGCGCGCGCGTCGCGCACGTCGTCGTCCGACGGCACGGCGGCGGCGGGCGACGCGACGAGGCCGAGCGTCAGCAGGCCCACGGGCAGCAGGGCGAGGCGTCCGCGCGCGCGGGCGCCGAGGGGTCGACGAGCGGCGCGGTGGCACGCGACGTCGACCGTCGCGGCGCGGGCGGCGGGGGTCTCGGCGGTGGGGTCCGGGTGGCGCACGCTCGCGACGCTACCCGGAGGACTCCCACAAGAGAACACCTGTCACACGCGTCCCAGAAGTCACATCGTTGTGGTTCGGGAGCAACTGGACAGACCTCGTCCGCCGACCGGGTGACGGGGCCGGCGCGGGGCCGGGAGAGCCCGCCGGGCGGCCACGCGACGGCACGTGGACGTCTCTGATGATGAGACGGCCGTGTCGAAGTGCGGGACGGGGGACGTACTCTCGGCGGCATGATCCGTCGAATGTGTCGCTGACCAGCGCACGTTCGGCATGCCTGCGGCCGGTCGTCCCGACGTCGGGACCCGCCCGCACCCGCCGGCCGCGACCCGGCACGTGCGCACCCCCTGACCCCCCGCGGGGCGGGCGTCGGCGCGCGCTCCTCGGGTGACCCACCCCCACCGTCCCCCGGCACCACCCCTGAGGAGCACACCGTGAGCAACGAGAGCTGGAGCTTCGAGACCCGCCAGATCCACGCGGGCCAGACCCCCGACCCCGTCACCGGGGCACGCGCGCTGCCGATCTACCAGACGACGTCGTTCGTCTTCGACTCCGCGCAGCAGGCGGCCGACCGGTTCGCGCTCAAGGAGCTCGGGCCGATCTACACGCGCATCAACAACCCGACCCAGGAGGTCGTCGAGAACCGCATCGCGGACCTCGAGGGCGGCGTCGGCGCGCTGCTCGTCGCGTCCGGCCAGGCGGCCGAGACCCTCGCGATCCTCAACGTCGCCGAGGCCGGCGACCACGTCGTCGCGTCCCCCAGCCTCTACGGCGGCACGTACAACCTGCTGCACCACACGCTGCCGCGCCTCGGCATCGAGACGACGTTCGTCACCGACCCGCACGACGCGCAGGCGTGGCGCGACGCGATCCGCCCCAACACCAAGCTGTTCTTCGCCGAGACGATCCCGAACCCGCGCGCCGACGTGCTCGACATCGAGCTCGTCGCGGGCGTCGCGCACGAGCACGGCGTGCCGCTGGTCGTCGACAACACCGTCGCGACGCCGTACCTCGTGAACCCGCTGCGGTGGGGCGCCGACGTCGTCGTGCACTCCGCCACCAAGTACCTCGGCGGGCACGGCTCGGCGATCGGCGGCGTGATCGTCGACGGCGGCACGTTCGACTACGCGCAGCACCCCGAGCGGTTCGGCAACTACAACACGCCCGACCCGTCGTACAACGGCCTGGTGTTCGCGCGCGACCTGGGCGTCGGCGGCGCGTTCGGCGTGAACCTGTCGTTCATCCTCAAGGCGCGCGTGCAGCTGCTGCGCGACCTGGGCGCCGCGATCAGCCCGTTCAACGCGTTCCTCATCGCGCAGGGCATCGAGACGCTGTCCCTGCGCGTCGAGCGGCACGTCGCCAACGCGCAGCGGGTCGCCGAGTGGCTCGAGGCGCGTGACGAGGTCCGGCACGTGCACTACGCCGGGCTGCCGTCGAGCCCGTGGCACGCGAACGCGCAGAAGTACGCGCCGCGCGGCGCGGGCGCGGTGCTCGCGTTCGAGATCGACGGCGGCGCGGAGGCCGGGCAGGCGTTCGTGTCGGCGCTCGAGCTGCACTCGAACGTCGCGAACATCGGCGACGTGCGCTCGCTCGTCATCCACCCCGCGTCGACCACGCACAGCCAGCTCACCCCCGAGGAGCAGGCGCTGTCCGGCGTGACGCCGGGCCTCGTGCGGCTGGCGGTCGGCATCGAGCACGTCGACGACATCCTCGCCGACCTCGAGGCCGGCTTCCGGGCGGCCAAGGGCGCCGGGGCCTGAGACCCTGACGACCGCGCCACCCACCCCGCACGAGAGGCACGCCGCACCATGACCCACCCCGACCCCCGCACCCCCGCACCGGACCACGCGCCCGCCCGGCGCGCGATGCCCGGCGCGTTCCCGGGTGCGGGGGCGGGCGGTGCCGACGTGCCCGACCCGCTCGCGGGCCGACGGACCCGTCGCGGTGCGACGCTCGGCAGCCGGCGCCCGCTGCCCGAGCGCCCGCCCGTGCCCGCGAGCGCCGCGTGGCGCGACGGCGACGAGCCCGGCCGGCGGCAGTTCGCCGACCTCGGTCCGCTCAAGCTCGAGTCGGGCGGCCGGCTGCCGGCGGTGCGGCTCGCGTACGAGACGTGGGGCGAGCTCGACGAGGACGGCGGCAACGCGGTGCTCGTGCTGCACGCCCTCACGGGCGACTCGCACGTCACCGGCGAGGCCGGCCCCGGCCACCCGACGGCGGGCTGGTGGCAGTCGATGGTCGGGCCCGGCGCGCCCATCGACACCGACCGGTACTTCGTCGTGGCGCCCAACGTGCTCGGCGGGTGCCAGGGCTCGACGGGCCCGGCGTCGACCGCGCCCGACGGCGAGCCCTGGGGCAGCCGGTTCCCGCTGCTGACGGTGCGCGACCAGGTCGCCGCCGAGCTGCGGCTCGCCGACCTGCTGGGCGTCGACACGTGGGCCCTCGTGATCGGCGCGTCGATGGGCGGGCAGCGCGTGCTCGAGTGGGCCGCGACCGCGCCCGAGCGGGTCGACGCGCTCGTCGCCATCGCGACGTGCGCGCAGACCACGGGCGACCAGATCGCGAGCTTCCACACGCAGCTCGCGGCCGTCGCCGCGGACCCGCGCTACCGCGACGGCGACTACTACGACGCACCCGACGGCGAGGGCCCGCACGTGGGCCTGGGCATCGCGCGGCAGATCGCGCACCAGACGTACCGTTCGGCGCGCGAGCTCGACGAGCGGTTCGGGCGCATCCCGCAGGGCGCCGAGGACCCGCTCGAGGGCGGCCGGTTCGCGGTGCAGTCCTACCTCGACCACCACGGCGACAAGCTCGCGCGGCGGTTCGACGCCAACACGTACGTCACGCTGACGCGCACGATGATCACGCACGACCTGGGCCGCGACCGCGGCGGCGTCGAGGCGGCGCTCGCGCACGTCACGGCGCGTGCGCTGGTCGTCGCGGTGGACTCCGACCGGTTGTTCACGCCCGCGCAGTCCGAGCGGGTCGCCGCCGGGATCCCCGGCGCGGGGCCCGTGCGGTACGTCCGCTCGGACTACGGCCACGACGGCTTCCTCATCGAGGAGGACCAGGTGGGTCGGCTCGTCGCCGACTTCCTGCGCACGTCCGACCAGCCGCGCTGACCCGGCGCGCCGTCCGCAGCCGTCCGTGCGGCGGCCGCCGCTCGCGTCGCACCCGCCGACCGCGGGCCTCGGCCGGTCCGGCGAGCCCATGAACGGCAGGACCCCGCGCTCGGGGCCTCACGACGGGACCCGGGGGGGCGGGGGGTCGGGGCTCAGCTCCCCAGGCCCGAGCCCATCTCCATGACGACGTCCGACAGCGGCGCGGTGTCGTAGGCCGCCTCGTCGGCGAGCAGCACGAGCAGCACGACCCACGGGCCGGGTGCCGCCGACCGCGCGGGCGTGCAGGTGAGCGAGCGCCGGAAGCCGCGGTCGTGCACGCGCACGGTCAGCAGCACGCGGCCCGCGTCGTCGACCCAGCGCCCGCCGCGTCGCCACAGGCTCGACGGCCGGTAGTGCACCACGGTGTCCCCGACGCGCCCCCGGCGGCGCCGCCGCCAGAACGTGCGCGCGAGCCACGCGATCTCGGTGCCGGACGCGTCGGTCACGCGCACCTCGCGGTGCGCCGACGTGCGGACGACCCACGGGCCGTCGGACGTCTCGACGACGTGCCGACCACGCTCGGCGCGCCCGGTCGCGACCAGGCCCGCGTCGCAGCGGATCTCGGGCGGGCCGTGCCGCACGAACCGCGGCACGGTACGGAGCTGCTCGCCGGGCCGCCCGACCTGCACGAGCGGCACCAGCACGACGTCGGTCGGCACGGGGGCATACTCCCACCGCCGCCTCGTCGGCGGCACCCACGACCCGACCGACGGCCCCGCCGACCGGGACCCCCGGAGGCGGCCCGGGACACCGCCGAACGCGGGGTTCGGCCGCTCCTGGCGCCTCGGAGGCGGCCGAACCCCGCGCTCGACGACAGTGGTGGGACGCGGGCGGGAGGGGCGAGGCCGGCGGCGCGGGTGGGGCGGCGGCGCGGGCGGGGGAAAGCCGTCGCCGTCGGCGGGGACGGGCGCCTAGGGTCGCGGCCGACCGAGCAGGTCCGCGGCGCACCCGCCGGCGGCCCTCCCAGCACCCACCGCCCCGGGGAGTCCCGTGTTCTCGACCGCCGTCACCGACCACTGGCTCGCGGGCCTGGCACCGGCCGACCTGCCGACCACGCCGGGGACGTACCGCGTCGTCGTCGACGCCGACCTGCCCGCGGCGCGGCGCCTCTCGGTGCTGGACCTCGCGGGGACCGGCGGCGTGGTCCGCGCGACGCCCGAGGTGGCCGCCGCGCTGGGGCTCGTCGACGGCGCCACGGTCGAGGCCGCCGCGCTGAGCTCGGCACGGACCTCGGCCGGGGTCGCGCTCAACGGGGCCGACCACGTGTTCCACCTCCCCGCGGCCGCGCTGGCGGCGCTGACGACGCCGGCCCCCGGCGACGACGTCCGGGTCCTCACCGCCGCCGACGCCGACGCGTTCGCGGCCTTCGCCGCGGCGGCCCCCGGGGACGACCTCGACGAGGCGTACGTCGAGCTCGACCACTGGCTCGTCGTCGGCGCGTTCGTCGCGGGCGCCGACGGGCCGCGGCTCGTGACCGCCGCGAGCGCCTACCCGTGGGCGGGCACGACGCTCGCCGACACCGGTGTGCTCACCCTCCCGGAGCACCGCGGCAGGGGTCTGGGACGCCGCACGGTCCGCGCGCTCGCGGCGCACGCGCACGCGCGCGGTCACGAGCCGCTGTACCGCTGCCAGCTCGACAACGCGGCGTCCGTCGCGCTCGCGCGGGCAGCGGGGTTCGTGCCGTTCGCGACGTGGGACGTCGTGCGCCCCGACGACGACTGACCCGCGGCCGAGGCCCCGGGCGTCCGCCCGTGGTCGCCGGCACGCGGACGTCCCGGCGCCGGCGACGCGCACCGCGCCGCTCGTCCGGCGGACGGCGTGGCCGGTCGCCGCGCCGCACGGCACGATGGGGCGCATGCCCGCCGACGTCCAGACCGCCGCGACCACCCTGCGGACCCAGTGGGACCGCCTGCACGGGTGGGTCGAGCACATGGCGGACCCGCGCCTGGGCCGCGAGCCGTCGGTGCTGGACGGGTGGAGCGTCGTCGAGCTGTGGGCGCACCTGGGCCGGGCGATGGACGCGCTGGCCGTGTGCACGCCGCTGCCCGAGGGCACGGTGCCGCTGTCGCTCGGCGAGTACCTCGGCACGTACGCGGGGCGCGCGCAGGACGTCGCGGAGACGACGCGCGCCCTCGCGGCCGAACACGCCGCCGACCCCGTCGGGTACGTCACGGCGTCGGCAGCCGCGGCGTTCGCGACGCTCGACGCACTGCTGCCGGCCGACCCCGTGGTGCAGGCGCGGCGCGGGCCCGTGCGGCTGTCCACCATGACGGTGTCGCGCGTCGTCGAGCTGGTCGTGCACGGCGACGACCTGCACCGCTCGGTCCGCCGCGTGCGCGGTGCCGACGCGGCGCCCGACCCCGTCGACCCCGGTGCGCTCGCGCTCGTCGCGGACGAGCTGCTCGCGATCGTGCGGGCGCGCGGCGGCTGGGACCTCGAGGTCGCCGACGCGCGCCGCTGGATGCGGCTCGCGGCGGGTCGTGCGCCGTACGACGTCGACGAGCTCGCGCTCGCGCTGCAGCCGCGGTGGACGTCGGAGGCCGTGCCGGACCTGGGGCGCATGCTGCCGCTGCTGTGACGCGGCGGACGTCGCGCGACGCCCGCGACGTGGCGGTCGCGCACGTCACACCTCACCCACCCCCGAGGTCCCGCCGGCCTCACGCCGGCGGCGGGCTACCGTGAGGCATGCTCTCCGCGCGCGTCGTGTCCTTCTCCCCCGCCGACCCGCTGGCCGGGCTCGAGGTCGGCGAGGCCCCGACGCCCACGGCCCCCGACGGCTGGACGACGGTCGACGTGCGCGCGTCGTCGCTCAACCACCACGACCTGTGGTCGCTGCGCGGCGTGGGCCTGCGGGCCGAGCAGCTGCCGATGGTGCTGGGCACCGACGCCGCGGGCGTCACCGAGGACGGACGCGAGGTCGTCGTGCACGCGGTGGTCGGCGGACCCGACGGGCGCGGCGTCCCCGCCGACGAGCCGCGCACGCTGCTGTCCGAGCGCTACCCCGGCACGCTCGCCGAGCAGGTGGCGGTGCCCGCGTGGAACGTCGTCGACAAGCCCGCGGAGCTGACCTGGGTCGAGGCGGCGTGCGTGCCGACCGCGTACCTCACGGCGTACCGGATGCTGTTCCGCTCGGGCGCCGCGCAGCCCGGGCAGCGCGTGCTCGTGCAGGGCGCGGGCGGCGGGGTCGCGGTGGCGGCCGTGCAGCTCGGCGCCGCGGCAGGCCTCGAGGTCGTCGTCACCGGGCGGGACGCGGGCAAGCGCGAGCGCGCGCTCGCGCTGGGCGCCGCGCAGGCCGTCGAGCCCGGGACGCGCGTCGGGCGCGTCGACGTCGTGATCGAGACCGTCGGCAAGGCCACGTGGGAGCACTCGGTGCGCTCGGTGCGCCCCGGCGGCCGGATCGTCGTCGCGGGGCTGACCTCGGGCGACCCGGAGCCCGCGTCGCTCACGAAGGTGTTCTTCCAGGAGATCAGCATCGTGGGCGCGACCATGGGCACGCGCGACGAGCTCGCGCAGGTGCTCGCGTTCCTCGCCCGCACGGGCGTGCGACCCGTCGTCGACTCGACGTTCCCGCTCGCGCGCGCGGCCGACGCGCTCGCGCGGCTGCACGCGGGCTCCCACGTCGGCAAGATCGTCCTCGAGATGTGACATGACGTCCGAGCCGAGCACCGATGCCGCCGCCCAGGCCGCGGCGCAGACCCCGACGGCCGCACCCGAGCGCCCCGCGCCGCCGGACACGCCTGCCTGGGACGGCTCGACGCTCACGACGGACTGGTCGCCCGACGCGCTCGGCGAGGGGTTCCAGGCGCGCCGCCTCGACCTCGCCGACGACGACGAGGGCGAGGTCACCGCGACGCTCGTGCGCTACGCGCCCGACCCGGCGCTGCGGCCCGCGCGCGCCGTGCTGTACGTGCACGGCTGGTCGGACTACTTCTTCCAGACGCCGCTCGCGCGCTACTGGCACGCGCAGGGTGCCGCGTTCTACGCGCTCGACCTGCGCAAGTACGGGCGTTCGCTGCGCGACCACCAGACCCCGGGGTACGTCGACGACCTGCGCACGTACGACGAGGACATCGGCGCCGCGCTCGACGTCGTGCGTGCCGAGCTCGGGCCGGTCGCGCGCATCATGCTCATGGGCCACTCGACCGGCGGCCTCGTGCTGAGCCTGTGGGTAGCCCGGCACCCCGGGGTCGTGAGCGGGCTCGTGCTGAACTCGCCGTGGCTCGAGCTGCAGGGCTCGTCGCTCGCGCGGCACCTGTCGGCGCCCGCGATCAGCCGCCTCGCGCGGTTCAGCCCCAAGACCGCGCTGCCCAACATCGACCCCGGGTACTACGCGCGCACGATCGACGCGGCCACGGGCGGCGACTGGACGTTCGACGCGCGGTGGCGCCCGACGCCGTCGTTCCCCGTGCGGGCCGGCTGGCTCAGCGCCGTCCTGGTGGGGCACGCGACCGTCGCGCGCGGGCTGCGGATCGACGTGCCCGTGTTCACCGCGCTGTCCGACCGCACGCTCATCAGCCCGCGCTGGAGCGACGAGATGCGCTCGGCCGACGTCGTGCTCGACACCGACGCGATCGCGCACCGCGCCATGCAGCTGGGGCCCGTGATGACGCTCGTGCGCGTCGCGGGCGGCATGCACGACCTCACGCTGTCGGCGCGGCCCGCGCGCGAGCGCTTCTACGCCGAGCTCACGCGGTGGCTCGCCGCGTACGGCTGGGGCTGACGACGCCATCGCGGACCGCCGCGCGGCCGCGGGGTCACAGCGTGCCCGCGGCCTCCGCGAGCGTCGGGCCGCCGTCGCCCAGGCGCCACGCGCGCCAGCCGTCCGCGCCGTCGACGCCCGAGACGGCCGTCGCGGCGTCGTCGGGGTCCTGCAGGACCGTGCCGTCGGGCAGCTCGATCATGCCGTCGGGGCGCAGCACGGCCGTGAACCGCTGCCCGCGGCGCTCGCGCGCCCACACGAGGGTCGTGACCGCGCGGCGCCGCTTGGCGAGCATCGCGAGCTCGGGGAAGGGCCAGTCGGGGCGCGCGGGGCGCTGCGCGCCGACCCCGGACGCCGCCGTCCCGCGCGCGTCCGGCCCGCCGGGCGTCGTCGTGCCGGTCGTCGTGCCGGCCGGCGCGACGTGCGCGGCGGCGTCCGTGCCACGCGACGGGGTCGCGACGCCCGCGTCCGCACCGGCGTCGACGGGCGGCGGCGCGTCGACCACGGGAGGCGCCAGTGCGTCGGCACGGCGTGCGGTCGCACCCTCGAGCGCGGCGGCGCGCAGACCGGCGACGGGCGTGAGCGTCGGGGGCCCCTCGAGCGTCGACGTCGCCGCGTCCCGCGGCCACTCGTCGAGGTCGGGCCGGGCCTCGTCGCCCGGCCGCTCCGCGGTGGGGCCGGCGGTGCGGAACGGGAGCGGGGTCGGCTCGGTGACGGTGCCACGACGCCCGATCGGCGTCGGCGCGGGCGGCTCGACGGACGGGGGCGGCGTCACGGCGCGCAGCTCACCGGTCGGCAGCGAGCGGCCGCGCGTCGCGGGCGACCCGGGACCCCGCTCGGGCTCGTAGCCCACGCCCCGCGCGCCGGCCTCGCTCGAGCGCACGAGCCGCAGCGCGGTCGGCTCGACGGACCGGCGCACGCCCTCGTGCAGCGCGAGCGGCGACACCTCGAGCAGCCGACGCTCGTCGCCGCGCACGACCCCGACCTGGAGCACGTCGACCTGGTGCGCACCCGCGCGCAGGAACCCGAGCGTGTCCACGGCCTCGGCCGCGACCTCGGAGCACAGCAGCAGCAGCCGCACGCCGCCGGGTGCCCGGCCCGCGCCCGCACCGAACGGCACCTGCTCGCGGAACGCCGCGAACTCGACCGCGAACCGGCCCGGGTCGGCGTGGTAGGCGCGGGACAGGTCGGTCGTCGTCATGCGCGCCGCGGCACCGCCGTGGCGCAGCGCCGCGACCAGCGCGTCGTCGTCGAGCACCTGCGCGACCTCGACGACCACGGGACGCCCGGCCGCGTCGAGCGCGAGCAGCTCGGGCAGGTCGGCGCGCTCGGACGTGCCGCGCGCCCGCACGACGAACAGAGGCTCGCCGGCGATCGCGGCGAGGTGGTGCGTGAGCAGTGCGGTGACCTCCTGCGCGAACGACCCCGCCAGGGGCTGCATCGGCTGGACGAGGCGCGGACGTCCGTCGTCGAGCTCGAAGATGGGCATGTCGCGGCCGGGCCTTCCTCGCACAGCAGGGGCGGGTGGGACGGCGGCACGCCCGCCCGCGCGGGGTGCGGTCGTCGCACGGACAGGGTCCCACATCTCGGGCGGTCAGCGGCAGGGGTCGGACGGGCGACGCGCGCCACTCGCGGGGTGCGCGACGCGGGCCACGGCACCCCCGACGAGGTGGACGCACCGCCCCGCGAGGGGCAAGGTGGGCGCATGCTCGTCGCCTTCTCCGTCGCCCCGCTCGGTGCGGGCGAGTCCGTGTCCCAGGCCGTCGCCGACGCCGTCCGCGTCGTCCGCGAGTCAGGCCTGCCGAACCGTACCGACGCGATGTTCACGACGCTCGAGGGCGAGTGGGACGAGGTGATGGACGTCGTGCGCCGCGCCACCGAGGCCGTCGGCGCGCACGGCCACCGCGTCTCGCTCGTGCTCAAGGCCGACATCCGCCCCGGTCACACCGGTGAGCTGGACGCCAAGGTGCAGCGGGTCGAGGCGCTGCTCGCGGACTGACGCGCGCGGCGGCCGGCCGGGGGCCCTCCACCCCCGGCCGGTCGCCGCGCGCGGGTCTCAGCGGCTGCTCAGCGGTCGCCGGCTCCGCGGTGGCGTCGCAGCACGACCCCCACCCCCACGGCGACGACGCCGACCGCGGCCGCGCCGATGCCGGACGTGACCGCGACGCCGTGCGCGAACGCGTCCTGCGCCGCGACCAGCAGCGGGCCGCCGACCGCGTCGGGCAGGTCCTTCGCGAGCGCGACGGCCCCGCCGAGGGTCTGGCCCGCCGCGGCGGACTGCTCGGCCGTCAGGCCCGCGGGCAGCGTGAGGTCCGCGCGGTAGGTGGCGGCGAGCACCGACCCGAGCACCGCGACGCCGAGCGACGCACCGAGCTCGTACGACGTCTCCGAGATGCCCGACGCGGCACCCGCGCGCTCGGGCGGCACCGACGCGAGGATCGCGTCGTTGGTGAGCGTCTCGGCGAGCCCCACACCCGCGCCGACCAGGGCGAACGTCGCGACGACGACGCCCGTGCGGTGGTCGGTGCCCAGCAGCGTGCCGAGCGCGTAGCCGCCGGCGGCCAGCAGCATGCCGACGGGCACGAGCGCCCACAGCGGGAACGACCGCGCGAGCCGCACCGCCACGAGGCCCGCGACGATCGACGCGACGGCGCCGGGCAGCAGCGACAGCCCGGCCTCGACGGGGTCGAGGCCCACGACGAGCTGCAGGTGCTGCGACAGGAACAGCACGAGGCCGGCCAGCGCGAACGACGCGGTGAAGTTGGCGCCGACCGACGCCGAGAACACGGGCCGCCCGAACAGGCCGACGTCGAGCAGCGGCGACGCGAGCGTGCGCTGCCGCCGCACGAACACCACGGCCATCGCGAGCCCGACCACCAGCGCGGCGACACCCAGCGCGTCGACGCCCGCCGACGCGAGGTGCTTGATGCCGTAGACGAGCGGCAGCATCGCGACGACCGACAGCACGACGCTGGCCGGGTCGAGGCGCCCCGAGCCGGGGTTGCGCGACTCGGGCAGCACGAGCGGCGCCGCGACGAGCAGCACGAGCACGACGGGCACGTTGAGCAGGAAGATCGAGCCCCACGAGAAGTGCTGCAGCAGCCAGCCGCCGACGATCGGGCCGAGCACCGACCCGCCGGAGAACCCGGCGGCCCAGATCGCGATGGCGAGGCGCCGCTGGTCGTCGTCGAGGAAGACGTTGCGCAGCAGCGACAGCGTCGAGGGCATGAGGGTCGCGCCGAACAGCCCCAGCAGGGCCCGGGCGGCGACGAGGTGCGTCGCGTCGGTCGAGAACGCCGCGAGCAGGCTGACGACGCCGAACCCGGTGGCGCCGATCATCAGCAGGCGGCGCCGTCCCACCCGGTCGCCGAGGGTGCCCATGGTGACCAGCAGGCCCGCGAGCATGAGCGGGTAGATGTCGACGATCCACAGCAGCTGCTGCGCGGTCGGTGCGAGCGCGACCGAGATCTGCGGCAGCGCGAACGACAGGACCGTGTTGTCGATGGACACGACGAGCACGGGCAGCATGAGGACCGCGAGCGCGAGCCACTGCCGCAGGCCGGCGCGCGGCGGCACGGGGGTGGCGGGGTCGGTCGCCGGGTCGGTCACCGCGCGAGCACCGTCGTCGACGGCGGTCACGGGTGCGTCCGTCGCGCTCGTGGTGGAGCGGGGGTCGGGGGTCGGGGTCGCGTGCGTGGGCACGATGACGTCCTTTCACAGCTCCGCGCTCACCGGGCGGGTCCGGGGGTCGGGCACGCGGGCCGGGTCCACTCCCCGGACCGGGTCGCCGGGTTCGTCGCCCGACGACGGCTATACCGTCCAGCCGGTACAGTAGCCGACCGTCCGGACGGTGCACAAGAGGACCTCCGTCGCTAGGCTCGACGCCCATGGCCCCCACCCGCGACCGCATCCTCGACGCGCTGCAGGACGTGCTGCTCGAGGACGGCCCCGGCGGCGCCACGCTCGACGCGGTCGCCGAGCGCGCGGGCGTCTCCAAGGGCGGGCTGCTCTACCACTTCCGCAGCAAGGACGACCTCTTCGAGGGTCTGCTCGACCGGCTCGACGCGGGCGGCGTCGCGGCGGACGCGCAGTGCCCGACCGACCCCGACGGCGCGGCCCGCTGGTTCCTCGACGGCTCGCAGACCGCCGACGGCCCCGAGGAGCGCACGCTGCTCGCGGCGCTGCGCCTGCTCGGCACCTACCCGCCCGCGAGCGACCGCATGGCCCGCTACCTCGACGACTGGGCCGCGGGCCTGCGCCGGGCGATCGGCGACCCCGTGACCGCGCGGCTCGTGCAGCTCGTGGGCGACGGCCTCTTCCTGCACGCGCTGCTGGGCAGCGGCGACGCCCCCCTCGACGCACGCGTCAAGGACGCGGTCCGCGCCCTGCTCGACCGGGCCTGACCCGCGCGTGCACCGCCGAGCGCGGTACTCCGCGGCCGAGCGCGGTACTCGTTTCCGGCGCGCTCGGTGGCGTTGTACCGCACTCGGCGGAGCGCGCCGCGGCGGCTCGCGGGTCAGTCCGTGGCGGCGGGCGACGGCGACGCGGTCGGCAGGTGGGACGCCAGCAGCTCGGCCAGGTGCACGCCCTGCACGCCCGCGAGCTGGTCGGCCTGCGTGCGGCACGAGTACCCGTCCGCCAGGTAGACGTCGCCCGGTGCAGCGGCACGCAGCGCGGGCAGCAGCGCGTTCTCGGCCACCGCGACCGACACGTCGTAGTGCCCCTTCTCCATGCCGAAGTTGCCCGCGAGGCCGCAGCACCCGGCGAGCGTCGAGAACTGCGCGCCCGCGTCGGTGAGCAGGCGACGGTCCGCGGTCCACGTCATGACCGAGTAGTGGTGGCAGTGCGGCTGCACGACGGCCGTGACGTCCGACAGGTCGGGCACCTGCCACCGGTCCCCCGGGCCGATCGGCGCGGGCGCGGTCAGCAGCTCGGCGAGCGTGCGGGTCGCTCGGGAGACCGCCGTCGCACGCGGGTCGT
Source organism: Cellulomonas sp. HD19AZ1 (assembly GCF_004535805.1). Classification (NCBI taxonomy): domain Bacteria; kingdom Bacillati; phylum Actinomycetota; class Actinomycetes; order Micrococcales; family Cellulomonadaceae; genus Cellulomonas; species Cellulomonas sp. HD19AZ1. Next base: position 285,186 of record NZ_SPHX01000006.1, on the reverse strand, counting down.
CGGGCAGCAGGTCGACCAGGTCGCTGCGCAGCACGGCCGTGCACGACGGCTCGAGCCCGACGATCGGGATGCCGTTGACCGCGAACGGCCCGAGCACCTCGAGCAGGTGCTCGAGCTGGTGGCGCGCGCCGTCGAGCTGGCCGGTGCTGATCCACGTGAGGCCGCAGCACGCGTCGTGGTCGGGCACCAGCACGTCGTAGCCCGCGTCGCGCAGCACCGCGACGGCCGCGTGCGCGACCGACGGCGCGAGCGTGTCGCTGAACGAGTCGGTCCACAGCAGCACGGGCGGACGCGGTGCACCGCGCTCGGCACGGGCCCCGCCCGTCGCGTCGTCGGCCGCCGCCGCACCCCCGGCGCCCGCGGCCTCGACCGGCAGCGCGACGCTCTCGGCGTCGCGACGCCCGACCACGCGCACGTCGCCCGCGCGCCGCCCCGCCTGCCGCGCCCACGCGCGGAACGGCACGGGCGCGAACTGCACCATCTTCCGACGGGTGTCCATGCCGCCCAGCCTGAGCACGAGCTTCGCGACGGGACGCACGCCCAGCACCGCGTTGGCGAGCGCCGCGAGCCCCGGCACACCCGTGACGAGGCGTGCCCACCGCGGCAGCCAGCCCAGCGCGTAGTGGTTCACGGGACGCAGCCGGCCCTGGTAGGTGCGGTGCAGCACCTCGGCCTTGTACTGCGCCATGTCGACGCCCGCGGGGCAGTCCGACGAGCACGCCTTGCAGCTCAGGCACAGGTCGAGCGACTCGTGCACCTCGGCCGAGGACCACCCGCGCGACACGAGCGACCCGTTGGCCATCTCCTGCAGCACGCGCGCGCGGCCCCGCGTCGAGTCCTTCTCGTCCTTCGTCGCGAGGTACGACGGGCACATGAACCCGCCCGCCGCGTGGTTGTCGGCGCGGCACTTGCCGACGCCGACGCACCGGTGCACGGCCGTCGTCAGGTCGCCGCCGTCGTGCGCGAACGAGAACCCCGACGCGGCGGGCAGCGCACGGGCCGCGGGCCGGCGCAGGTCGGCGTCGAGCGGGCGCGGCCGCACCAGGACGCCCGGGTTGAGCAGGTCGCGCGGGTCGAACAGGTCCTTCACGGCGCCGAACAGGTCGATCGCGCGCTGCGAGTACATGACGGGCAGCAGCTCGGAGCGCGCACGCCCGTCGCCGTGCTCGCCCGACAGCGAGCCGCCGTGCTTGGCGACGAGCGTCGCGGCGTCCTCCATGAACGCGCGCAGCGGCCCGCCCGAGCGCTCCATGGGCATGTCGATGCGCAGGTGCACGCACCCGTCGCCGAAGTGCCCGTAGGCGAGCCCGTCGACGCGGTGGTCGGCCATGAGCGCCTCGAGCTCGCGCAGGTACGCGCCGAGCCGCTCGGGCGGCACGGCCGAGTCCTCGAACCCGGGCCAGGCCTGGGCCCCCGACGGCGTGCGGCCGCCCAGCCCCGCGCCGTCCTCGCGGATGCGCCACATGGCCGCGGCCTCGGGACCGGGCGGGAAGATGCCGACGGCGTCGGTGCCGGCGTCGGCCGCGAGCGCGCGCGCCGTGGCCATCGCCTCGTCGAGGGTCGCGCCCCCGACCTCGCACATCATCCAGCCGGCACCGGGCGGCAGGTCGGGCACGGCGGACGCGCCCTTGACGCGCCGCACGACGTCGACGAGCCGCGAGTCCATGCCCTCGATCGCGAGCGGTGCGTGCGCGAGCAGCGCGGGCACCGCGTCGGCGGCCGTCGGCATGTCGGGGTAGCCGAGGACGACGAGCACGGGCGCCGACGGCACGGGCACGAGGTTCACGGTCGCGCCGAGCAGCGTGACGAGCGTGCCCTCGGTGCCGACGAGCATCTTGGCGAGGTCGGTGCCGTGCTCGGGCGCGAGGTGCTCGAGCGAGTACCCCGACACCTGGCGGCGGAACCGCCCGAGCTCGGTGCGGATCACGTCGAGGTGCGCGCGCACGAGCCCGTCGAGCCCGGGGACGACGTCGAGCGACCCGGCACCGGCACGTGCCGTGAAGCGCCGGCCGGTGCCGTCGACGACGTCGAGGTCGACGACGTTGTCGGCCGTGCGCCCGTAGGCGACGGCCCGCGGGCCGCACGCGTTGTTGCCGATCATGCCGCCGAGCGTCGCGCGGGCCTGCGTCGAGGGGTCGGGCCCGAACCGCAGCCCGTGCGGTGCGGCGGCGCGCTGCAGGTGCGCCATGATCACGCCGGGCTCGATGCGCGCGGTGCGCGCCTCGGGGTCGATCTCGAGGACGCGGTTCACGTGCCGCGAGAAGTCGAGGACGATCCCGGTGCCCACGGCGTTGCCCGCGACCGACGTGCCGCCGCCGCGCGACGTGAGCGGCGTGCCGGTCTCGCGCGCGACCTGCAGCGTCGCCTCGACGTCGTCGGTGTCCCGGGGGAACACCACGACCTGCGGCACGACGCGGTAGTTGGACGCGTCGGTCGAGTACTCGGCGCGCCGGCGGGAGGAGTCGTCGACGCTCCCGCGGACGGCGTCGCGCAGCGCGTGCACGACGTCCCGGACGGGGGGCGTTCCGGTCGTCACAGCCACGCCCGGCAGTGTCCCACCCCCCACCTAGGACCCGACACCTCCGTCCACGCGCTGTCCGGCACGAGCACCGTCAGCGGGTCAGCGGGCAGCCCGCGCAGGCCACCGGGCGCCGCTCGCGCGGCGGGCACGTGGGGCACGCGGCGCGCCCCAGCGCGGACGACGACGTCTGGACGAGCCCCACGCGCGCCGCGTGGTCGAGCACGGTCTCGACCAGCCCGACGTCGACGCCGAGCTCGCGCGCGACGGTCGCCGGGCCGGCACCCCGACCCGCCGCCGCGACCACGTCGGCGAGCAGGCTCACAGCAGCGCCCCGACCCGGAACACCGCGACCGCCAGCAGCCACGCGACCGCGAGCTGCGCGCCCACGCAGCCGAGGGTCCAGCGCGCGCCGAACAGCCGCCACTGCTCGGCGACGGTCGCCAGGCACGGCGTGTACGCGAGCACGAAGACCATGAACGCCGCCGCGGCCGCGGCCGCGTGCCCGCCCGACGACTCCTCGAACGTCGCGCGCAGCCGGTCGCCCAGGTCCCCCGCGGCGGCGGGGTCGTCGGGCTCGTCGACCGCGTACGCCTGCGCGAGCGCGCCGACCGCGACCTCCTTCGCGACGAAGCCCGTGACGAGCGCGGCCGACGCGTGCCAGTCGCCGAACCCGGCGGGCGCCAGCACGGGGGCCACGGCCTCGGCCGCGCGCCCGTACAGCGAGTCGGCCACCGGCACGTCGCCGACGGCGTGGCCGCCGACCACCGGCACCGCGAGCGCGACCCACACGAGCGTGAGCGTCACGACGACGACCTGCCCCGCCTTGGTGAGGAACGACAGCACGCGCGTCCACGTGGACAGCGCGAGCGCCCGCAGCCGCGGCCGCTGGTAGGCGGGCAGCGCGAGCACGAGCGGCTCGCGGCGCAGGTCGCGGAAGAGCGTGACGCGCAGCAGCAGCCCGCCCAGCACGACGAGCGCGACGCTCGCGACGTACATGAGGAAGATCGCGGTGCCGGCGTGCCCGGGGAAGAAGATCGAGGACAGCAGCACGTACACCGTGAGGCGCGCGGGGCACGACGTCCACGGCACGAGCAGCCCCACCATGAGCCGCTGGCGCGCGTGCGGCAGCGTGCGCGTCGCGGCCAGCGCGGGCAGGTTGCAGCCGAACCCGACGACGAACGGCAGCATCGCGCGCCCGTCGAGGCCGATGGCACGCATCGCGCGGTCGGCGACGAACGCGGCCCGCGCGAGGTACCCGCAGTCCTCGAGCACCGCGACGGCCACGAACATGAGCGCCATGAGCGGCACGAACGCCGCGACGGTGCCGACGCCCGCGAGCACGCCGTCGACCAGCAGGCCCGTGAGCCACGCGGGCGCGTGGACCGTGTCGAGCCCGGTCGTCACGCCGTCCGCGAGCGTGCCGGTGACGAACCCGTCGACCGCGTCCATGAGCGGTGCGGCGGCCGCGGTCGCGAGCTGGAACAGCAGCCACATGACCGCGAGCAGCACCGGGATCCCCGCGACCGGGTGCAGCAGGACGCGGTCGAGGCGGTCGGACCACGTGCGCACGCCCGCGGGGGCCACGCCGCCGACCGCGCGCACGAGGTCGTCGACCCACGCGAACAGCGCCTCGACCTCGTCGGGCACGGGGTCGACGGGCACGGGGTCGACGGGCACGGGGTCGACGGGCACGGGCAGGCGCACGTGCCCGGCGTCGGCGTCGCGCAGCGTCGCGAGCACGACGTCCGCGAGCGCGTCCGTGCCGCGCCCGCTGCGGGGGTGCACCACGACGACCGGCACGCCCAACCGGTCGGCCAGCGCGTCGACGTCCACGTCGACCCCGCGGGAGCGGGCGACGTCGACCATCGTCAGCCCCACGACGACGCGCAGCCCGAGGCGCGCGACCTGGCCCAGCAGGTAGAGCGAGCGCGCGAGCGCCCCGGCCTCGACCAGCACGACCGCGAGGTCGGGGCGCCCGAGCGCCGCGCCGCCCGCGACGACGTCGGCCGTCACCTGCTCGTCGGGCGTGCGCGCGACCAGCGAGTACGCGCCCGGCAGGTCGACGAGGCGGACCTCGCCGCGGGCTGCGGCGCCACCCGGTCGCCACGTGCCGCTCTGCAGCTCGACCGTGGTGCCGGGCGCGTTGACCACGCGTTGGCGCGCGCCGGTGAGCGCGTTGAACAGCGTGGACTTGCCGACGTTCGGGTTGCCGACGAGCACGACGAGCGGCGCGTCGAGCGTCGTCGTGGCCGCACCCGGGGACGCGTCGTGGCAGCTCACGACGTCGCCCCCGCCGGGGAGGGGGAGGCGGGGGCGACGTCGACGGGACCCGGGTCGACCGCGATGCGCGCGGCGGTGCGGGCGTCGACGGCGAACCGGTCGGCCCCCACGGCGACGACGAGCCCGCCGAACGCGGCGCGGTGCGTGACGCGCACGTCGCCGCCCGGCCGCAGGCCGAGCTCGCGCAGCCGCACGCGTGCGCCGTCCTCGAGGTCGACGGCCACGACGCGGGCGGCCGTGCCCGGCGGCAGCGTGCTCAGGTCCACGTCGCGAACGTAGACCTGAGGCAAGCCTCACCTCACGGGACCCAGGTCCCGTCCGACGCGCGCGAGGGCGGCCCGGCGCACGGCCGGACCGCCCTCGTGCGGGACGCGGTCAGGACTCGAGCGCGGCGTCCAGCGTGATCTCGACGCCCGTGAGCGCCTTCGACACCGGGCAGCCGGCCTTGGCCTTCTCGGCCGCCGCGCGGAAGCCGTCGGCGTCCAGGCCCTCGACCTCGCCGCGCACCGTCAGCGCGATGCCCGTGAGACGGAACCCGCCCGCCGGGTCCGGGCCGAGGCTCACGTCGGCGGTGACCTCGAGCGCGACGGGCGTGCCGCCGGCCTCGGCGACGTCGGCCGACAGCTGCATCGCGAAGCACGACGAGTGCGCCGCCGCGATGAGCTCCTCGGGGCTCGTCGTGCCGCCGGCCTCGTCGGCCGCGCGCTTCGGGAACGACACGTCGTACGTGCCGACCTTCGAGCTCGTGAGCTCGACCTGGCCGCCGCCGTCCTGCAGCGTGCCGTTCCAGGCGGTGCGTGCGGTGCGCGTGGGCATGTCCACTCCTCGTGCGTCGGGTGCCGGGCGCGGGCAGCGCCCCGTCCGAGCCTAGGTGCTGCGCGGCGGACCCACCCGGCCACGGCGCGACGGCTCAGCGCGCGCGCTCGAGGTGCGCCGCGACCACGTGCGACGGCGCACCGGCCGCCCGCAGCGCCCACGCCGCGCGCGCGTGCAGCGCACGGCGCCGCTCGGCGCTCAGCCCCGCGTAGAGCGCGGTGCGGACGAGGTCGTGGCGGAACACCAGCCGGTCGCCGCGCGCGTGCACCACGCCCGCGGCGAGCGCGTGCCGCAGCGTGCGCCAGCAGTCGGCGACGGGCTCGTCGGCCAGGGCCGCGAGGTCCCCGACGACGAACGACGCCCCGAGCACCGACGCGGTGCCGAGCAGGTCGAGCACGTCCGCACCGAGGTAGGCGACGTGCGCCCGCCCGACGTCGTCGAGCTCGTCGAGCCACGCGGAGCCGACCGTCTCGACGGCGCCGCGCGAGCGCTCGAGCACGCCGCACGCCTGCGCGGTGCGCAGCACGTCGACGACGAGCCGCGGGTTGCCCCCGGTGGTCGCGAGCACGCCGCGCAGCGCGGGGCCGACGGCGCCGTGCAGCAGGTGCTGCGCGAGCTCGACGGTGGCGGCCGGCGCGAGCGGCACGAGCTCGAGGTACCGGGCCCCGGCGCGGGTCCACGCGGCGACCACCGCGTCGAGCTCGACGCGGTGCGGCACGCCCCGCAGCGTCATGACGGTGAGCGCGTGCGGCAGCGGGCCCTCGCCCGCGAGCGCGGCGAGGAGCCTCAGCGAGCACGCGTCCGCCAGGTGCAGGTCCTCGAGCACGAGGACCCACGGACCCTGCTCGCCGCGGTGGCGCAGCAGCGCCGCGAACAGCTCGTCGGCGCGCGCGTACCGGGCCGGGGCGTCGGCGCGGTCGGCGGGCAGCACGTCGAGCAGCGCGCCGAGCTCGGCGACGACCGGCCCGCGGGCCTCGCGGTGCGCGGCGGGCGCGAGCAGCACGTCCGCCAGCAACGCGTAGGGCGCCGCGCCCGGGCCCGCGCCGCGACCCGCGCACACGCCGACGCCCAGCAGCGCGGCCGAGCCCTGCAGGGCCTCGACGAGCCGCGTGCGGCCGACGCCGGCCTCGCCCTCGATGAGCACGGTCGCGCCGCCGCCCGCCGACACCGAGGACAGCAGGTCGTCGAGGTCGTCGAGCTCGGCGCCGCGCCCGACCAGCGGCCGCACGGGTGACGTCGGCTCCGTCATGGAGCCGATCGTAGGACTCAGCCGGTGTACTCCCAGTGCCACGGCTCGGGCTTGCTACCCGTGGCGCGCGCCCACTCGGGGAGCGTCCACTGGTACGTCGGCGCGTTCTCGCGCATCCACTGGTGCTGCGCGGTGCCGAAGCTCTGCACGCTGCCGCCGAGGTCGACCGCGACGCCGAGGCCGTGGTTCGACGTGCCGGGCGTCGCGCACAGCGAGCCCTTGTTGGCGCGGCACGCGACCTGGGCGGCGTAGGACCGGTACGAGTCGGAGACCGTGAGGTGCGTGCCGAACTGCGCGAAGAACGCGGCGTCGAGCGCGTCGAGCGACTCGGCGGCGTCGCACCGCAGCAGCGCGTTCTTGTCGAACCCGACGCCGCACAGGGCCGAGCTCGGGACCTTCCCGTTCGCGTAGCCCTGCAGGGACGCCTTCCACGCGGCGCGCTGCGCCTCCTGCTCGGCGGCGACGCGCGCGGCCTCGGCGGCGGCCGCCTCGGCGGCGGCGGCCTCGGCCCGCTTCTGCTCGGTGGTGGTCCGCACGACCTCGGCGGCCTGCTTGACGCGGTCGAGCGCGGTGCGCAGGGGCGTCGTCGCGGGGTCCGACGTGTCCGGGAGGGTGGCGTCGGCGATCGGGTCGCCGGTGGCGCCCGCGGACGGCTCGGCGGTGGGGGTGGCGGGCGCGTCGGTCGCGGGCGCCGCGGGGTCGGACGCGTCGGCGGGCGCCGCGTCCGACGTCGCGGTGGAGGTCGGGTCCGAGCTCGGGGCGGGGGCCGCGGCGGCGTCGGGGGCGGCCGCGTCGTCGGCCGTGGCGTCGGGCGTGGCGGTGGCGTCGGGGCTCGCGGCGGGCGCGCCGTCCTGCTCGGCGGACGTGCGCTCGGCGTCGCGCGAGACGTTCGGCGTGCGGTCGACGACGTCGGCGGGCACGTCGACGTCGTCCATGGCGGCCCGCAGCTGCTCGGTCGCCGCGTCGAGCTCGGCCAGCACCTCGGTCGGGACCGCGGCCTGCTCGGCGTCGGCGCGCACGAGCGAGACCTGCTCGACGACGCCCTGGGCGGCCTGCACGGCCTGCGCCCGCAGCTCGTCGGTGCGCTGGTCCTGGGCGTCCGTGGCGTCCGTGGTCGCGGCGCGCACGAGGGCGGCGACGTCGTCGACCACGGTCGGCTCCTGGGCGCCGGCGGTCGCGACGACGGCGCCCATGCTCATCACGAGCCCGAGCGCGACACCACCCTGGGCGACTCGCTGGGGCACGCGCGTGGTGCGGGGCGTGCGGGGGGCGGCGTCAGGTCGCGGAGCGACATGCCTGCCGCCGCCCGACCGACGCCGACGGCTCGGCAATCTGTCACTCACGCGAAACACGTTAAGTGAGTCGGACGCCCGTCCATCCGTCTTGAGCCGCTGAGCGAGCGAAGATCGTGTGCACATCCTGTTACCGGACCGTCACACGATCGCGCGCCGTCCCCGACTACCCTGACTGCCGTGACGACGGACGACGCCCGCCCCCCGGCGCGCGCCGTGGACCCCGCGGGCGACGGCAACGGCCTCGACGACCTCTACGACATCGCGCGTCTCGCACGCCGGCTCGACGTCGAGCACGCGACGATCCGCGTCTGGCTCTCGCGCAAGGTGCCGTGGCTCCCGCCGCCCGACGGCCGCCTCAACGGCGGCGCCGTCTGGCGTGCCACGACCCTCGAGGGCATCGAGCAGCGGCGGTTCCGCCGCCGCCCCGGCCGCAAGCCGCGCTTCACGGTCGCCCCCGCGGCGGCCGACGTGCCGCGGACCGGGTCGATCCCGGTGGTGACCGCACGCACGGGCGCGATCCCGGTCGTCCCGCCCCGCACGGGCGCCATCCCCGTCGTCACCGCACGCACCGGCGCGATCCCGGTCGTCCCGCCCCGCACGGGCGCGATCCCCGTCGTGACCGCGCACACGGGCGCCGTCCCCGTCGTCACCCCGCACACCGGCGCCATCCCCGTCGTCCCGCCCGGCACCCCCCGGACGTCGCGGCGCGGCCCGCTGCCGACCCCGCCGCACGGCACCGAGGCCCTCTCCTCGCGCTGACACCGCCCGCCCGCGGGAGTCCCGTCGAGCCGGTCGGCGCGTGCGACCGGCGACGACCCCGCGATCGGTCGTCGTCACGTCGCCCGAGGCGCGACGGATCACGGCGTCACCGACCGCACGGCCGCGTCGGCGCCCACCCGGCGGCCGGCGGGACCGTCGACCCCGGACGCGCGTCCTGGACGCGGCACGGGTTCCGCCGTGGAGCCTTCGCGAAGACGGCGAAGCGGACGAAGAAGAAGTTGTGGAGAAGGGGTGACGAAAACCCCTACCGGTCAGTACCGTGCACAGGGTGCCCGGCGGCTGTGACCGCAGCCAACCTCGGGTATGACGTCCGGGGGGGCCGTCTGCGGCCTGCCGTGACGTCGTCGTGCCCCCGACGTCCGACCCCCGGGATGGATCCCATGCCACGTCGCCTGCTCGCCGGCCTGACCGCCGCGTCCGTCGTCCTCACCAGCGCCCTGCTCGGCTCGTCGGGCGCGAGCGCCGCCCCACCACCGGACGACCTGTCCGGCCTCCTCGTCGCGGGCGACGTCCCGGTCACGAAGGTCGAGGGCGTCGGCGACGCGCTCGCCGAGGCGAGCGGGACCGTCACGGCGTTCGTCGAGCTGGACACCCCGTCGGGCGTCGAGGTCGCCGCCGACGGCGGCAGCCCCGCGCAGGTCCGCGAGGCCGCCGCGGCGACCGAGGCCGCCGCCGCGGACGTCGTGCCGGCCGAGGCGTCGAGCGCGAGCGCACGCACCGCCGCCGCGCAGCCGCAGCGCCTCGCGACCGTCACGAACCTCGTCTCGGGCGCGCTCGTGCTGGGCGACGCCGACCAGCTGCGCACGCTCGCCGACGACCCGAACGTCCGGTCCGTGCGCCTCGTCGCCGAGCGCACGCTCGACAACGCCGCGCAGGTGGAGTTCACCAAGGCCCTCGCGACGTGGCAGAGCACGGGTGTGCTCGGCACCGACATCACGGTCGGCGTCATCGACACCGGCATCGACTACACGCACGCCGCCTTCGGCGGCCCGGGCACCGTCGAGGCCTACGAGGCCGCGTACGGCGAGGACGGCACGGGCCCGGTGCCCGCCGGCGCGTTCGACCCCGACAAGTTCCTCGGCGGCTACGACTTCGCGGGGACGAACTACAACGCGGACGGCACCGACCCCGCGCAGCTCGTCCCCGTGCCCGACGAGAACCCCATCGACGTCCACGGCCACGGCACGCACGTCGCCGGCACGGCCGCGGGCTACGGCGTGACGCCCGACGGCACGACGTTCGACGGCGACTACTCGGCGCTCGAGTCCGTCCTCGACTGGCCCGTCGGCCCGGGCACCGCGCCGATGGCCAAGCTGTACGCGCTCAAGGTGTTCGGCGACGTCGCGGGCTCCACGAGCCTGTCGTCGCTCGCGCTCGACTGGGCGGCCGACCCCAACGGCGACGGGTCGTTCGACGACCGCATCGACGTGCTGAACCTGTCGCTCGGCGCCGCCGGCGCACCGGCCGACGACCCCGAGTCGCTGCAGGTCTCCGAGCTCACCGCGCTCGGCACGACCGTCGTGCTGTCGGCCGGCAACGAGGGCGACATCGAGGACGTCGGCGGCTCGCCCGGCAACGGCTTCGCGGGCCTCACCGTCGCGTGGTCGGTGGGCAAGGACCTCGCGTTCGACGCGACCGAGGTGACCGAGGCGTCCGACCCGGCGCTCGTCGGCCGGCACGCCGGTCAGAACTCGGTCAACTACAGCGGCCCCGACGTCACGGCGCCCGTCGCGTACGTCGGTGCGACGTTCGACGGCTGCACCGCCTTCACGCCCGAGCAGGCCGCGACCGTCGCGGGCAAGATCGCCTACCTGTGGTGGGACGACGACGACGCGACCCGCGCGTGCGGCTCCGGCGTGCGCTTCAACAACGCCGAGGCCGCCGGTGCGGTCGGCGTGCTCCTGCCCACCGAGCTCGCGGTGTTCTCCGCCGGCATCGGCGGCAACGCGACGATCCCCGGCTTCCAGCTCACGGCCGCCTCGACCGACGCGCTGCTCCCCGAGATCGAGGCGGGCACGCTCGTCACGACGATGGGCCCGTCGCTCGCGCTGAGCACGCGCCAGGACGTCGCGCCCGACACGCTGTCGACGTCGTCGTCGCGTGGCGTGCACGGCTCGCTCGGCTGGGGCAAGCCCGACGTGGCGGCACCCGGTCAGCAGATCGTGTCCGCGAACGTCGGCTCCGGCAACGGCGGCGCCAGCAGCAACGGCACGTCGATGGCCTCGCCGCACGTCGCGGGCATCGCGGCGCTCGTCCGCGAGGCGCACCCGGGCTGGTCGGCCGCGCAGATCAAGGCGGCGATCGTCAACACCGCGACGCACGACGTCGCGACCGAGCCCGGCGGCGACGTCTTCTTCGGCCCGCCGCGCGTCGGCTCGGGCCGCGTCGACACGCTCGCCGCGGTCACCAACGACACGCTCGTCTACAACGCCGAGCGCCCTCAGCAGACCTCGGTCAGCTTCGGCCTGGTCCCGCTCGCCGACAAGACGGTGACGATCCGCAAGGCCGTCACGGTGCAGAACCTCGGCTCCACGGCGCGCACCTACGCCACGAAGGTCACGTCGAGCACGACGTCCGGCGGAGCGACCATCACGGCCGCGCCGGCGAGCCTGCGGGTGCCCGCCGGCGGCACGGGCGTCGTCACGCTGACGTTCACGGCCGACCCGGCCACCGTGCAGCGCGAGATCGACCCGACCATGCAGGCCGAGCAGATCGAGGGCCTGCCGCGCGAGTTCGTCTCGCAGGTCTCCGGCCGGCTCGTGCTGACGTCCGGCGGCAAGGAGTGGCGCCTGCCCGTGCAGGGCACGCCGCGCCCGACGTCCGACCTCGAGGCCGCGCCGCTCGCGTTCCCCGACCCGTCGGCCGCCACCGCCGAGCTCGCGTTCAGCGGGCGCGACGTGCAGTCCCTCGGCTGGTACGGCCTGGCCACGCCGCTCGTGCACGCGGCCGACTCGCCGCGGCTCGAGGAGCTGCCGCCGGGCGCCGAGACCTCGGCCTCGACGATCAAGGCGGGCGACATCCGGCACGTCGGGTGGGCGTCCACCGCACCCGCGCTCGCGGCCGACGGCGGCGACCCCGCCGAGGGCTACCTCGGCGTCGGCATCGCGACCGACGGGGACTGGGCGGCCCTGGGCCACGCGCTCAAGCCGTACGTCCTGGTCGACACCGACGGCGACGGCGAGCCCGACGTCACGACCGTCGTCGCCAAGCTCGACGAGACCGACTACACGGTCGTGCAGACCTACGACTACGACACCAACGAGCTGATCGCCGGGCCCGAGCTGCTGTACCCCTTCGCGGGGAACATCGAGATGGGCGCGTTCGACAACAGCACGGTCGTCGTCCCGGTGCCGCTCGCCGCGCTCGGCGTCGAGCCCGGCACGCCGGTCGGCGTGTGGGCGCAGATGCGCAGCACCTACGCCTTCCCCGCCGACGGGATCGTCGACGAGGTCGGGCCGTTCACGGTCGACCCGTACGACCCGCCGCTGTGGTTCGGCTCGAACATCGGCGCCGACTTCGTGTCGCAGACGTTCGACGGCGCCACGGTCGAGGTCCACGGCGGGCCGGGCGCGGGCGACCAGAAGGTCCTCGTGCTGCACCACTCCAACGGCACGGGCGACCGCGCGCAGGTCGTCGACGTGACGGTCCCCGAGGCCGTCGCGACGACCACGACGCTCGACGTCGAGTCGTCCGGCACGGCCGGCGGGGAGACGGTGCTGCGGGCGGCGGTCACGCCGTCGGAGGCCACCGGGACGTTCACGTTCTACGACGGCGAGGTCGAGCTCGGCACCGCCGCCGTGACGGACGGCGCCGGGGAGCTCACGACGTCGACGCTCAACGCCGGGGCGCACGCGCTGAAGGTCCGGTACACGCCCGACTCGCCGCTGTGGACGGCGTCCGAGTCGGCGGTGACCGAGGTCGACCTCGCACCCTCGGCCTCGACGACCGCGCTGCGCGTCGACCCCACGCTCGCGCGCTACGGCAAGCCCGTGACCGCCACGGTCACGGTCACCGGCGCGAGCTGGGCGCCGTCGGGCACCGTCACCGTGCGCGAGCGCGGGAAGGTGCTCGCGTCGGGCGAGCTCACGGTCGACGGCCTCACCGGCACGGCCACGATCGAGCTGCCGCGGGACCTGGCGACGGGCACGCACCGGCTCACCGCGGTGTTCGACGGCACGGCGGACGTCGCACGCTCCGAGGGCCAGTCCCAGGTGCGCGTCGTGCCGGGCACGTCGACCGCGACGCTCGAGACCGCGTCCTGGACCGTCCCGCGGGGCAGCACGCCCACCGTGACGGTGCGCGTCGGCGGCGGGGACGGCGCACCGGCCGCGGCCGGGCGTGTGACGGTCCTGCTGGGGCTGCGCCCCGTCGGGACCTACACCCTGACGGACGGTGCCGCGACGGTGACCCTGCCGGCGCTGCGGTCGACGTCGGTGGTCACGGCGCTCTACCTCGGTGACGGCAACTACCTGCCGACCGTCACCGCCAAGGTGATCAGCGCCCGCTGACCACCCCCCGCGACGAGCGGGTGTCGCCCGGCGTCCGTCCGGGCGACACCCGCTCGCGTGCGTCAAGACCTCTCGTGCCCGAGCCGATGCGTGGCGTATGGCACTGGACCGACGGACGCCGCGAGGGAGCGGCCCCGTGCTGCCCGCACCGCACGGACCCGCCGACGCACCCCTCGCCGACGGGGACCCGGCAGCCGTGGCGGAAGGCCGCACGCCGGGCGAGGGCGAGCTGCGACGCGTCGTCGAGCACCTCGAGGACGTGCCGGACGAGGACGGCGACGCCGCCCGCCCGGTCACCGACGAGGAGGCGGCGACGCCCGGCGACGCACCGGACGGTCCGCCCGGTCCCGCGGCCGACGCCACCGCCGTCGGCCCCGTGGCCGCCGCGCTGTCGGACACGCGGCACACGATCGACGCGCTGAACCCCGCCGAGCTGCTGTTCCTCGCGCAGCAGCGGGCACTCGTCGCGGGCCTGTGCGACGACCCCACCGACGCCGGGACCGTCGGCGCCCTGTTCGACCGCGTGCGCCGGCAGTGGGCCCTCGCCGAGGACCGGCCCGACCCTCGCTCGCTCGCCGACGCGTTCGGGGTCGCGCTGGGCGACCTCGTACGCGCCCAGGCGCCCACGCTCGACTGGGCCGTCTGCTCCGACCGGTACGGCACCGAGATCGTACTCGCGCAGCGCGTGCCCGAGGTGCTCGTGTACCCGATCGCCGCGGTCGCCCAGTACTGGGAGTCGGCCGCCGAGGGCTGGTTCGTGCGCCACCTCGCGGACGTCGTGCACGGCGTCGCACCCCGCGAGGACGCACCGGACCACGAGCGCACGGCGCCGTGACGACCGGCGTCCGGGGTGCGCCCACGCAGGTCGGACGTCCGGGCGCGCGCCGACGCGGCGGTCCGTCCGGTGTGTCCGGCTCACGCGCCGGTCGCCGTGTGCGGATAATCGTCCCGTGACGACGTTCGACGACCGCGACCTCTTCGACCACGTCGAGGAGGACGACCACGACCCGCACCCGGCGCACGGCCGCCGTGTGGGCGTGGTGCTCGCGGTCGCGGCGGCGCTCGTGGTCGCCGGTGTCGCGTGGCTCCTGCTCGCGCGCCCGCAGGTCGTCACCGCGCAGGCCAACGGCATGACCGTCGAGCTGCTGGAACGCGCGCAGCAGCCGACCGACGCGGTCGACCCGGCCGTCGCGCAGGAGGCCGGTGTCGACCCCGAGACCACCCGGTTCGCGGTGCGGACCGCCGCGGGGCAGCACTTCGCGGCGCTGCGCTGGGACGGCGCGCTCTGCCTCGTGGTCGTCCCGGACGGCGACCAGGCGCGGACGTCCTGCACGTCGCCCAAGCCCGGTGCGGTGACGACCGCCACGGCGGAGGACGGCTCGAGCGTGCGCCTCGGCGCGGACGGCGCCGCGCCGCCGTCGGGCGGCGACTGGCAGGCCGCCGGCGCGAACGTGTGGGTCCTGCCCGCACCGCCGGCCGACCCCGCGGCGCCCGCGGAGGGCTGACCGCTCCCGCGGAGCTGGTCGCCGCGGGACGGCGCCGCCTCAGCGCGGGGCGGCCGCCTCGGCGAAGGCGTCGACCACGCGTCGCGCGCTGGACGCCACGCCCCAGCGCTGCGCGAGCGCCACGAGCGCGTCGGGGTCCGCGGGCACCGCGGGCAACCGGTCGTCGACCTCCGCGACGGGCGCGTCGGGCGCGACCGTGACGACGCGCGGTGCGACCGCGAGGTAGTCGGCCGCATCGGTCAGCCGGGTCCGCTGCGTCGCCGTCAGCCCGCGGTCGCCGGCGTCGCGGGCCGCGAGCACGTCGGCGAGCGTGCCGTACCGGCGCAGCAGGGCCGCGGCGGTCTTCTCCCCGATGCCCGGCACGCCCGGCAGGCCGTCGCTCGGGTCGCCGCGCAGCACCGCCATCTCCGCGTAGGCGCGCCCCGTGGGCACGCCGTACCGCTCCGCGAGGACGCCCTGGTCGACGACCAGCAGGTCCTTCACCCCCTTGACCGGGTACAGCACGCGGACCGGCACGGCGTCGTCGACGAGCTGGAAGAGGTCCCGGTCGCCGGTCACGACGTCCACCGCGGACCGGTCCCCCGGCGGGCGGGCCGCCTCGCGTGCGACCAGCGTGCCGATGACGTCGTCGGCCTCGTAGCCCGCGGCCCCCAGACGCGCGACCCCGAGGGCCGCCAGCAGGTCGACGATCACGGGCACCTGCGCCGTCAGCGCGTCGGGGACGTCCTCGACGCCCGTGGTCCCCGGCACCTCCCGCGCGACCCGGTGCGCCTTGTACGACGGGACCGCCTCGACGCGGAACGCGGGCCGCCAGTCCTCGTCCCAGCAGGCGACGAGCCGCGTCGGGCGACGTTCCGCGACCAGCCGCGCGACCGTCTCGAGGAACCCGCGCACGGCGTTGACGGGCGTCCCGTCGGGGGCGCGCACCGAGTCGGGCACCCCGAAGAACGCACGGAAGTACAGCGACGCGGAGTCGAGCAGCAGCAGACGTCCCGCAGGACCGGGGGTGGCAGCCATGGGGGCACGCTACCCATCGCCGGCCCTGGGCACCCGCGGGTGCCCAGGCACGACGGCGGGGCCGGACGGCGCCCCTCCAGCGCCGCCCGGCCCCACCGTGTCCACGGGCCCCTCAGCCCGCGTGCCACCCGGGCCGCGGCCCGGGACGTCCGTCAGCCCGCGCTCAGGTCGAGCTGGTCCTCCGCGACCGCGACGACGCTCCACGTGCCGCCGTCGGCGTCGCTCAGCTCCCAGGCCGGGACGAGCAGGCTCGCGCCGTCGGGCGTGGTGAGCAGCGTGACGCCGAGGCGCGCGGCGGTGAGGGTCACGTGCTGCACGGGCCACGGGACCGCGGCCCCGGCGGCCGGGACGGGCGGCACGGTCGGCTCGTCGGGCTCGGGCGCGACCTGCGGCACCGCCGGCTCGGCGGTGTCGTCGGTCATGCGCGCCGCGAGCGGCACGACCCCGCCGTACGACGCACCGAAGCGCGGGTCGTTGAGCCGCTCGACCGCCGCGGCGGCGCTGATGACGTCGTACGTCCCGAGCTCGACGAGCGGCGCGAGCGGACCCGAGACGGCCTGCACGCCCTTCCCCGCGAGCTGCACCGACCACACGACCCCGGTCTGCGTGCCGTCGACGACCTGCGCGGCCGTGACCGCCACCAGCCCGGCCACGCCCGTGTCGTCGGTGACCGTGACCTCGGCGTCGCCGAGGTCGACGCCCAGACGCGTCAGCAGGTCGCGCGCGGCCGACTCGGCGGCGGCGCCGCGCGGCGTCGTCGTCGGGTCGCACACGCTCGGGTCGGCGGGCGCGACCTCGTCGGGCTGCACCGGTGCGATCCCGACCCCGGGCTCGATCGTCGCCCCGTCGTCGGCACCGTCGGGCACCGGCGCCGGCTCGATCGACGGCGCGTCACCGGGGTCTCCGGCCGTGCACACCGACGGGTCCCACGCGCGGTCGTAGAACCACATGCCGGCCTGCCCGTCGACGCCGAGCGACACGGTCGGTCCCGAGCCGTCGTTCGGCCCGACGACCCACTGACCCCACTCCTGCCGGGGCTCACCGGTCACGCCGAGCACCTCGGCGACGCGCGCCGCGGTCGCACGCGTCGCGGCGCCCGTCGCGTCGAACGCCCACGCGCGGCCGGTGCCTGCGTCGCCCGTCACGCCGTCGGCGGTGAAGACCGTGCGCCCCCCGAACCAGCCCGGCGCGATGCGGGCGCTGTCCGCGAACGCGCTCGCGCCGGCCGCCTCGAGCGCCCCGCCCGACGCGGACGACGCGCCCTGCAGCGCGATCGGCGGTGCGGCCGGGGCGGGACCGCCGCCCGCGGCGCCGACCGCGTAGCCGCCGCCACCGACCAGGCCGACGGCGACGACGGCCGCGGCGACCTGCGCCCAGCGCGCCGGGCCGGACCGGCGCCGCCGCGCGGCGGCGAGCTCGTCGGCGGGTGCGGCGGCCGTGAAGGTCACGCCCGTCGTCTCGGCGAGCCGCGCGTGCAGGCGCGGCAGGTCCGGCGTCGTGCCCGCGGCCGGGTCGGCCGCGCGCACCCGGGCGACCGCGGCGTCGTCGGCGGCGGCCGTCGTGCCCTCGTCACGGGGTGTGTCGCGGGGTTCGCGCGTGTCGTCCATGGTGTCCCTCCGAGCGTGTCGCCGGGCGTGACCGCCCTCCACCCCGTCTGTGTGGCCGGGGGCGCGGGTCTTGCACGGGTCCGCGGAGCGGCGCGGGGACGCGCCGCCCGACCGTGCGCTCAGGCGACGCCGGCGTCGTCGAGCGCGGCGCGCAGCCGCGA
Source organism: Cellulomonas sp. HD19AZ1 (assembly GCF_004535805.1). Lineage (NCBI taxonomy): Bacteria > Bacillati > Actinomycetota > Actinomycetes > Micrococcales > Cellulomonadaceae > Cellulomonas > Cellulomonas sp. HD19AZ1. Next base: position 267,447 of record NZ_SPHX01000006.1, on the reverse strand, counting down.
CCGCGCCCGCGACAGCGCGGCGTCGGCGCCGCCGCGGCCGATGCCCAGCACCTCGGCCAGGGCGTCCCCCGTGAGCCCCTCCCACGCGTGCAGGAGGATCACCTCGCGGTCCCGCGCGGACAGCCCCGCGAGCACGGTCCGCACGGTCTCGTCCCGCACGGCCCGCAGCGCGGGGTCGTCGGCGTCGACCCCCTCCGGCACGTCCGCGACCGGCACCGGGCGTCCCTTGCGGCGGTGGTTCGACACCACGAAGCCCGCCGTGCGGTACAGCCACGGCAGCTCGGCGCCCTCCGGCACGTCGTCGCGGCGGCGCCACGCGACCGTCAGCACGTCGGCGGCGAGGTCCTCGACGTCGGACGCGGGCACGCGGCGCACGAGGTACCGGTGCACGGCCGTCGCGTGGTCGCGCACCAGCGCCTCGAACCAGGGCGCGTCGCGCGGCGTCGCGGGCCCGGCCGGCGACGCCGCCCCGTCACGCGTCACGTCGGCGGCGGGGTCGAGGTCGTCCGCGGGCGTGACGACGGCACGCAGGGCGGGGCGGGCGGTGGGCTCGTGCTGAGGGTGCGCGGGCACTGCGGCTCCCGGGGCGGGCGGACGGGCGGACCGGGCGGCGGCGTGCTGCTGCCACCGCCCTCACCCTCCCGGTGTCGTGACCTGCCGGGATCTTGCACGCCGAGCCGCACGAGTTCCGGCACGCCGCGCCGAGCGCCCCGCCGGGGACCGCCGCCGCGCGTCAGAGGCCGTCGGCCACCACGGCGGTCGCCCGCAGCCACGCGTCACGCGTCGACGGCTTGAGGGCCGCGTGGTCGATGGGCCCGCCCGCGACGAGCGCCTTGTCGTGCGGCACCTCGACGACGCCCCGCGTGAGCGCGCCGAAGTGCGAGCGCAGCCGCTGACGCAGGTCCTTGTCGACCTTCGGCTCCGGGAACGACAGGATCGTCACGGCCTGCCGCACGAGCTCCTCCTGGCCCGTGGCGCGCAGCGCGTCGAGCGCCCACGCCGCCGACTGCGCGGTGTCCTCGCGCAGCGTCGAGACGACCACGAGCTGGTCGGCGGACTGCACGGCCGCCTGCCAGTTCGAGGCGCGCATGTTGTTGCCCGTGTCCACCACGAGCACCCGGTAGAACTGCGACAGCACGTCGTGCAGCGCGTGGTACGACGCCGCGTCGACGCTCGACACCGACGCCGCGTTCTCGTCGGACGCGAGCACGTCGAACTGCTCGTCCTGCTGGGTCCGGACGAACGTGTCGAGGTCGCCGATGCGGATCGTGCCGCGCGACGTCAGCTCGGGCAGCGCGCGCAGCAGGTCGACGGCGGTGCGCTGGTGGTCGCCGTGCTGCGAGCGCCAGCCGAGCGTCCCGCGCGTCTCGTTGTTGTCCCACGCGAGCGTGTACCCGCCCCGCGACAGCCCGAACGTCGAGGCCAGGAGCATCGTCGCGGTGGTCTTGTGGGCGCCGCCCTTGGGGTTCACGACGACGACCGTGCGGGGGCCGTCGAACGTGCGTCGCACGGCGTCGACCTGCGAGCGGCGGCGACGCTCGGCGGCACCGGGTCGCGGTGCGACGGCACCGAACGTCAGGCGTCGCACGGCCCGCTGCCAGCCGAGCTCGGCCGGGCCCTCGTGCGCGGGGTGACGCGCGGCCAGCAGGTCGTCGAGCGTCGGCAGCGACGACCCGTCGGACGGTGCGCGCTCCGCGCGGGCCTCGGTGCGCGTCGCGGCGCGCGAGGCCGCGGGCACGGCGCCCGTGGACGGGGCGGGCTCCGGGACGCCGGGGGCGACGGGCACGGCGCCCGAGGGGGGCGCCACCGCGGGCGTCGGCGACGACGGCGGTGCGACCGACCACGCCGGGTCGACCACGGGCACGGGCGTGCTCAGGGGCGCGACGTCGGCGTCGTTCGCCTCGTCGACCCGGCCGTCGGGGTGGATCAGCAGCGCCCACAGCCCGTCCGGGTCCCGCACCTCCACGGGCAGCGCACGCCCCGCGTCGGCCGCGAGCGCGGCGATGCGCGCCGTGATGGCCGCCCCGGCCTCGGCCAGGTCGGCCGTCGCGACCTGCTCGCGCACGCCGTCCACCGATATCTCGCCGGTGCCGTCCTCCCGGACCTCCGCCCGGATCTGCGGCAGGCGCCCCGCGGCGTCCGTGCCGTCCACGGCGGGGACCGTTCCCGTCGTCGTGACCGGCTCCGCCGCCACCGTGCCGCCGCTGTCCGTCATGGTCCGCTCCTTCGTCCTGCTCGACGGCGGCTCGACCGCGGCACCCGGTGACCGGTCACGCCGCAGGCGCGAGCACGCCACATCCTGGACGAACGTATCGTCAGCGGGTCGCGAACGCACAGCGGGGACGCAGGGCGCCGCGCGACCGCCGACCGTGTGACGTCGCGGGCGAGGGCGTCACTCGTCGGTGTCGAGCTCGAACCAGACGGTGGTGCCGCCGTCGGGGAGCCGCGCGGTCCCCCACGTGGTCGACAGCGCCTCCACGAGCGCCATGCCGCGTCCGCTGGGCTCGGTGGGCTCGGCGTGCCGGACCTGCGGCACGCCGCCGCCCCGGTCGGACACCGCGACGCGCACCCGCGGGCCGTCGACGCGCACCGCGACGCGCACCGGCTCGCCGGCGGGGCCGTGCACGACCGCGTTCGACACGAGCTCGCCCGCGAGCAGCTCGATCACCTGGTTGCACGCGCCCCCGACGCCGGCTCCGGCGACCGAGCGCATCACCCAGTGGCGTGCCGCGCGGGGCGCGCTGCGCTCCGCCGCGACCACGAGCTCGTCGTCGAGCAGCGGAGGCGGCGCGCCACGCCGGCTACGGAGGTCTCGGACGTCACCCACGGGCACCAGGGTGCCCGACCGCGGCCGTCCCCGCCGCTCGGACCGGCACCCGGACGCCTGACCTGCACCGACGTCCGGGCGCGCGTCACGCGTCGCGCACCGGCGCGACCCAGCCCTGCGGCGGCATGCAGAACCACAGCACCGCGTAGACCAGGAACGGGCTGCCCGGCAGCACCAGCAGGAGCAGCAGCACGAGCCGCACGACCCACGCCTCGATCCCCAGCCGGGCCGCGACGCCCGAGCACACGCCCGCGAGCCACCGCCCCTCGTACGTGCGCACCAGCCCGGCCCGTGCGAACGCCGCGCGTACCCCGTCCATGCGTCCTCCTCCGTCGTCGTGACCACCAGCATGCGGGCCCCGCCGCCGCGGCACCTCCGGGCCCGTCCCCCACGCGCCCCTGGTCCGCACCCCGAGAGCCACCCCGGGCCCCGAGGGTCTGAGGTACCTCAGACGCTCCGGGCGCCGCGGGTGTGGGCGGCCGCCCGATGCGCCGGGCGGGGCCTCAGGACGAGCGTGGTCGTGTGCCGGGCGAGGGCCCGCGACCGGCACGACGACGAAGCGGGCCACGGGGACGGGAGACGCCATGGGCATCGAGCTCTGGGGACCGGCGCTGGACGCCGAGGTCGCCTACCGCCGGGAGCGGCTGGTGGCGGACGCACGACGCACGGCCGACGCACGCCGCGCGCAGGCCGGCCAGGGGGCGGCCGACGCGCCCGCGGCGCGCCGGGTCGGCGGACGGCCGCCCGGACGTCGGTGGTCGCTGCGAGGATCGGGTGCGTGGTACGCGGCCCGATGAGCACCCCCTTCGTCGCGCGCACGGAGCAGGTCGCCCGGCTCGCCCAGGCGCTGGACCGTGCGCGCACCGGCGCGCCCACGCTCGTGCTGCTCGGCGCCGACGCGGGCGTGGGCAAGACCCGCCTGCTGCGGCACGTCGGCGACGTGGTCGCGGCCGGCGGGGCGCGCGTCGTCACGGGCCACTGCGTCGACCTCGGCGAGATCGGGCTGCCCTACCTGCCGTTCGCCGAGGCCCTCGGCGTCCTGCGCGGCACCGACCCGACCGCGGTCGCGCGCGTGGTGGAGGCCCGCCCCGCGCTGGGTCGCCTGCTCGGGGGCACGGGCGGCCGCGCGGTCGACGACACGGGCCCCGCCGACGCGGCCGACGAGCGGCGCGAGCTGTTCGAGGGCGTGCTCGAGGTGCTCGCGGCGTGCGCGTCGCCCCAGCACCCGCTGCTGCTCGTGCTCGAGGACCTGCACTGGGCCGACGCGTCGAGCCGCGACCTGCTGCGGTTCGTCGTGTCGCGGCTGTCCGACCAGCCGCTGCTGGTCGTCGCGACGTACCGCACCGACGACCTGCACCGCCGGCACCCGTGGCGACCCGTCGCCGCCGAGCTCGCGCGGCACCCCCGCAGCAGCCACCTCGCGCTCGCCCCGTTCACGGACGACGAGCTGCGCGAGTTCGCGGCCGCCGTCGCGGGCCGCGCGCTGCCCGAGGACCAGCTGCACCGGCTGCGCGAGCGCGCCGAGGGCAACGCGTACTTCACCGAGGAGCTCATCGAGGCGGGCGCGGACGCCGACGCGCTGCCGTGGTCCCTGGCCGACGTGCTGCGCACGCGGGTCGAGCGTCTCGACGCGGCGACCGTGCGCCTCGTGCAGCTCGCGTCCGCCGCGGGCCGCCGCGTCGACGAGCCCCTGCTGCGCGCCGCGGCGCAGGCGGACCCCGGGGCGGCGCCCGCCGCGGGAGCCGTCGACGCCGCCCTGCGCGAGGCCGTGACGCAGCACGTGCTCGTGGTCGAGGACGGGCGGATCGCGTTCCGGCACGCGCTGCTCGCCGAGGCCGTCTACGCGGACCTGCTGCCCGGCGAGGCCGCGGCGGCGCACCGCGCGTTCCTCGCCGCGCTCGACGCGACCGCACGGGGTGCCGCCGCGCAGCGCGCCGCGCACGCGCTGCGCGTGCCCGACCTGCCGGTCGCGCTGGGCGCGTCGTGGGAGGCCGCGGTGCAGGCCGCACGCGTGCTCGCACCCGCCGAGGAGCTGCGGCACCTCGAGGTGGTGCTGCGGCTGTGGGACGCCGTGCCCGAGGTCGCCGCGGGCCTGCCGGCGTCGCGCGCCACGGCGCTGCGGACCGCGGCGAGCGCCGCGAGCCGCGCGGGCGAGTCCGAGCGTGCCGTGCAGCTCGCGCGCGCTGCGGTCGCGGAGGCCGGCGACGACCCGCTCACGCGCGGCGGCGCACGCACCGACCTGGCACGGCACCTGCTCGGCACCGAGAGCATCGACGCGGCGCTCGCGGAGGCGACGGCGGCCCTCGGCGAGCTGCCCGACGCACCGTCGCGCGAACGCGCGTGGGCCCTCGCGACGTTCGCGCGCGCCGCGCTCAACGCCGGGCGCGAGGACGAGGCGACCGAGACCGCGGCGCGCGCGGCGCAGGTCGCGCGCGAGGTCGGCGACGTCGCCGCGGAGTCCGACGCCCTCACGACGGCTGCCGTCGGCGAGCAGATCGACCACGAACGGTCCGCGCAGCTGCTCACCGAGGCCCTCGCGCGCGCCGTCGCGTCGGGCGACCACACGACCGAGCTGCGCACGCGCTACAACCTCACGGCGACCGCGTACTACGCGGGCGACCTGGTGCGGGCCGCCCACAAGGCCGACGTGGGCCACCGCCGCGCGGTCGAGCTCGGCATGGCGTGGGCACCCCACGGCGTCGACCTGCAGATGTTCCGCCTGCTCGTGCGGTACGTGGGGGGCGATCTCGCACCCCCCGCACCCGACGACGTCGCGGGCGGGCGCGGCGAGGTGCGGGCGTTCCTCACGTCGGTCGAGCTCTACGCGGCGGTCGCGCGCGGCGACGGCGACGCGGTCGAGCGCGCGCTGGCCCTCGAGCCGTGGTGGCCGCGCGACCCGCTCCTCACGCAGCTCGCGGGCGGCAACGCCGTCGACGCGCTGACGTGGCGCGGCGAGCCCGCCCGGGCCGTCGCGTACGCGGACCGCGTCGACACGCACGTACGGTCGGTGTGGTCGCCCGAGTACCTGGGCGGCATCTGGCTGGGTGCGCTCGCGCTCGCGGCCGTCGCGGACCTCGCGGACGCACGCCGTGCCGCGGGGCAGGACGACGCAGACCTCGTCGCCGACGCGGACGCGCGGCTCGCGCGCGTCGTGCGCACCGCCGACGAGGGGCGTCCGCGCGGGGGCACGCTCGGGCCCGAGGGGCGGGCGTGGCTGGCACGCGCGCACGCCGAGCACGCGCGCGCCGCGGGCCGGGCCGACGTCGAGGCGTGGCGCGCGGCGCTCGCGGAGCTGGCGTACGGGCACCGGTACGAGACGGCGCGCGTCCGGTGGCGCCTCGCGGAGGCCCTCGTGGCGCGCGGCGACCGCGGCGCGGCGGCCACCGAGGCGCAGGCCGCGCTCGCCGAGGCGCACGCCATGGGGGCCGCACCGCTGGCGGAGGCCGTCGCCGACCTGGTGCGACGCGCCCGGCTCGGCGGGGCGCCGGCCGCGCCGGGCGGCGACGTGCTCACCGCCCGGGAGTCCGAGGTGCTGACGCTGGTCGCGCAGGGCCTGTCGAACCGGCAGGTCGGCGAGCGGCTGTTCATCTCCGGCAAGACCGTGTCGGTGCACGTGTCGAACGTGCTCGCGAAGCTCGGGGCGTCGGGGCGCACCGAGGCCGTCGCGATCGCGCACCGCCGCGGCCTGCTCGGCACGGCTGCCGCGCGCGAGGGGCGGGTGTCGGCGACCGGCCCTACCGTGTGAGCCATGGCACAGTCCCCGGCGGTGGAGCTCGAGGTGCGCGGCCGCACCGTGCGCGTCAGCAGCCCCGACCGCGTCGTGTTCCCCGACCGCGGGATCACCAAGCTCGACGTCGTCGAGTACTTCCTCGCCGTGGGCGACGGCGTCCTCGGCGCGCTGCTGGACCGCCCGACGACGCTCGAGCGGTGGCCCAAGGGCGTGTTCGAGGGCGCCCGGATGGCGACCCGGCAGGACTCGTCGGGCGACGCGTTCTACCAGAAGCGCGTGCCGCAGGGCGCGCCCGGCTACGTCGAGACGTCACGCATCGCGTTCCCGTCGGGTCGCACCGCCGACGAGGTCGCCCCGACCGAGCTCGCGGTCGTCGCGTGGGCCGCGAACCTCGGCACGCTGACGTTCCACCCGTGGCCGGTCGTGCGGGACGACGTCGACCGGCCCGACCAGGTGCGCATCGACCTCGACCCGCAGCCCGGCACCGACTTCGCCGACGCCGCCCGGGTCGCGCCGCACGTGCGCGAGCTGCTCGCCGAGCACGGACTCGAGGGCACGCCCAAGACGTCGGGGGGTCGCGGGCTCCACGTGTTCGTGCCGATCGAGCCCGCGTGGACGTTCGTCGAGGCGCGCCGCGCCACGATCGCGTTCGGCCGCGAGCTCGAACGCCGGCTGCCCGAGCAGGTGACCATGAGGTGGTGGAAGGAGGAGCGGGGCCGCAAGATCTTCGTCGACTACAACCAGATGGCGCGCGACCGCACGATCGCGTCGGCGTACTCGATCCGCTCCAACCCCCGCGCGACCGTCTCGGCGCCCCTCACGTGGGACGAGGTCGCCGACGCGCACCCCGACGACTTCGACGTCACCACGATGCCCGCGCGGTTCGCCGACGTCGGCGACCTGTTCGCGCCGCTCGTCGCGCACGCGGCGCCGCGGTACCGGATCGACTCGCTGCTCGAGCTCGCCGACCGCCAGGAGCGCGACGACGGCCACGGCGACCTGCCCTACCCGCCCGAGTACCCCAAGATGCCCGGCGAGCCCAAGCGCGTGCAGCCGAGCAAGGACCGCGACCGGCCGCGATGACCGCGCCCCGGGCGCCCCGGCCGTGACCGGGACCGTCGCGTACCGCTCCGCCGCGGGCCGGTGGGTGCTGCTCGCCACCGTGCTCGGGTCGGCCCTCGCGTTCATCGACGCGACCGTCGTCACGATCGCGCTGCCGCGCATCGCCGAGGACCTCGACGCGACGACGGCTGACCTGCAGTGGACCGTCAACGGGTACGCGCTGACGCTCGCGGCGTTCCTGCTGCTCGGCGGCGCGCTCGGCGACCGGCTGGGGCGGCGGCGCGTGTTCCTGGTGGGGGTCGTGTGGTTCGCGGTCGCGTCCGTCGCGTGCGCGCTCGCCCCCACGGTCGGGGTGCTGGTCGCGGCACGCGTGCTGCAGGGCGTCGGCGGTGCGCTCCTGACGCCCGGCTCGCTCGCGATCCTGCAGTCGACGTTCGCGGGCGACGACCGCGGCCGCGCGATCGGCGCGTGGTCGGGGCTCGGCGGGCTCGCGGGCGCCGCGGCGCCGTTCCTCGGCGGGTGGGTCGTGCAGGTCGCGGACTGGCGCTGGGTGTTCGGCATCAACGTGCCGCTCGCCGCGCTCGTCGTCGCGGTCGCGCTGCGGCACGTGCCCGAGTCCGCCGACCCGGGCGCGCAGGCGCGCGTCGACGTCGCCGGGACCGCGCTCGGGGCCCTCGGGCTCGCGGGGCTCACCTACGGGTTCACGGTGTGGTCCGAGCCGGGCGCGTCGCGCGCCGTCGTGGTCGCGGCGCTCGCGGTCGGCGTCGTCGCGCTGACGGCGTTCCTGCGGGTCGAGTCGCGCACGCGCGCGCCGCTGGTCCCGCCGCGCCTGTTCCGGTGGCGCCCGTTCGCCGGCGTCAACGCCGCGACGTTCCTCGTGTACGCCGCGCTCAGCGGCGTCGGGTTCTTCCTCGTCGTGACGCTGCAGGTCGTGGCGGGGTACCCGCCGCTCGCCGCCGGGGTCGCGCAGCTGCCGGTGACGCTGCTGCTGCTGGCGTTCTCCCCCCGCGCGGGCGCGTGGGGGGTGCGGGTCGGCCCCCGCGTCCCGATGACCGTCGGCCCGCTCGTCGCCGGCGCGGGCACGGCGCTCCTCGCCGGCATCGGCCCCTCGGCTCCGTACGTCACGCACGTGCTGCCGGGCGTGCTGCTGCAGGGCGTGGGACTCGTGATGACGGTCGCACCGCTGACGACGACCGCGCTGGCCGCGGCCCCCGACCACCTGGCCGGCGTCGCGAGCGGCGTCAACAACGCGGTCGCGCGGGTCGCGAGCCTGCTCGCGGTCGCCGTGCTCCCGCTCGTCGCGGGCGTCGGCGCGTCCCTCACCGACGCGGCGCGCCTCGCACCGGCCCACCGCACGGCGATGCTCGTGTGCGCCGGGCTCCTGGTCGCCGGCGCCGTGGTCGCGTGGGTGACCGTGCCGTCCGGCAGCGCCGCGGTCCGGCCGGCCGACGACGGCGCGGCGGGCGGCCGCCCGGACCCGGCGGCGGACGGCCCCGCGACCGACCGCTGACCGCGGCCCGCGTCAGCCGCGGTACTCGTAGTGCCAGTACTCGGGGTTCGACCCGGCCTGGCGCGCCCACGCCGGCGACACCCAGCCGTACGCCGGGCCGTGCGCGACGAGCCACGCCCGCGCGGCCGAGTCCCAGCCGTAGTCGCACGGCAGCTCGGGGACGTCGATCGCCAGCCCCGTGCCGTGCGACGACGTCCCGGGCACGGCCGCCACCGAGCCCAGCGCGGCGCGCATCGCGACCTGCGTGTCGAGGTCGCGGTAGGTGAGGTCGAGCGCGAGGTCGTGGCCGAGGGCCGCGCGGAACGCGGCGTTGAGCCGCTCGAGCGCGGCGGCGGCGTCGGACCGCAGGTAGAACGGCGTGCCGCGGGAGTCCGCGGTCCACGAGACCGCCGTCAGCGCGGACGCCGGCAGGCGGCCGTTGGACCCGTCGCCCCCCTCGGTGGGGACGGACGTGTAGAACGACGGCCCGGAGTACGTGGTCGTGCACCGGGCGCTCGTCGCGCCCCGTCCGGGATCCGGCGCGGCGGACGGCGCCGCCCGCCCCCGCGCGGCGCGTGCCGCGGCCTGCGCGGCGGCCACGCGCGCCTGCTCCGCCGCGACCGCGTCGCGCACCGCCTGCTCGGCGCCCGCGACGTCCGCGGTCAGCGCGCGCGCCCGGGCGGGCGACGCCGACGACGCGACCTGCTCGGCGGCCTCGAGCTGCGCCGCCAGGGCGCCGCGCGGCGCGTCGTCGTCGCCGACCTGACCGGCCGAGTCGTCGAGGGTCTGCCGCGCCTGCGCGACCGCCGCGTCGAGCGCCCCGCGGGCGTCGTCGAGCAGGTCGGTGGCGCGTGCCACGTCGGCGGTCGCCACGAGCGCGGTGCGCGCCTCGTGGTCGTCCCGGGCGGCGCCCCGCGCGGCGTCGACGCGGGCGACCGCCGCGTCGTGGCGACCGTCGGCGGCCTGCCGCTGCTGCGTCCCCCACGCCGCGGCGCCGGCCCCGCCGCCCAGCGCGAGGGACGCCGTCACCACGGCCACGACGGCGGATCGACGCATGCCACCTCCCCGGGGACCCGACCACGCTCACCGGGTCCCCGCGCCGCGCCACCGGGAGCCGCCGCGGCGCTCCGCAGCCCGGCGGCGGCGCGCCGGCCCGGGAGCGTCGTGCAGAGCCCGACGACCCCGGGCCGCGCATCGCCGTGAGGCAGGATCATCGGGTGGGATCACACGTTCCGGGGACTCAAGAGGGCGCCGCGGAGCGCCGATGCCACCGCATGGACACCGTCTCGCCCGTGCTCGCGACGAGGTCCGTGGCGCCGGACGGCCCCGTGCTCGCGCGCCCCCTGACGCCCGGTGAGTGGTCGCACCTCGAGCGGCTGCGCGCGTGGCTGCGCAACGACGGCACCGACCCGCACGACGCGGCGGCGCTCGACGCGCGCTGGGGGCGCCTGCTCGCGGACACCTCCGGCGACGCCCCGGCGGCCGAGGGCGTGGCCGCCGCGATCGGGATCGCCGTGGGAGACCTGCTGGTCGCCGCGGTGCCGGGGGTCGTCTGGATGATGTGCCCGGGACCCGAGGGCGCGACGCCGGGCGTGCTGCACGAGCGACGTCCGCACATGCCGGTACTGCCCGTGCTCGACGCGCAGGCGCGCCGCCGCACGCGCGTGCCGGCCTGGACGGTGGACTACGTCGCGCGCGCGAGCGCGCACCTGCACGTCGCGACGCCGGGCGTGCCGAGCCCGCACCCGTCGCCCGAGGCGTCACCCACGCCCCCGCGGCACGGTGCGCACGCGCTGCCGGACGCGCCGCTCGACGAGGGCACATGGCCCTCCGAGCCCGCGCCCGTCGCGGGGCGCCACGGCCGGGAGCCCGACACCGACCCCTCCGCCTTCTTCGTGGCGCGCCGCCCGACGTCGGCCGACACGGTCGCGACCCCGGTCGAGGCCGTCGTCGACCCGGTGACGGACGCGCCCGTCAGCGTCGCGGACGTCACCGACCCGCTCGTGCCCGTGGCGGCAGCCGGGCACGCCGCCGCCGACGGAGCCGCCGGACCGACCCCCGCGTGGGCCGGCCCCCCGGCCACGGAGGTCCCGCCCGCGGTCGCCGACCACGCGGCCACCACCCCGGACGACCTCGACGCCGACACGAACCCGACGCCCGCGGTCGCGCCGGCCGCCCCGCGCGCGGCCGCTCCCGCGACGCCGGGCCGCGGGGTGCGCGCGGGCGACCGTCCGCTGACGCCCGACGACCTGCCGTACCGGCCGTCGGAGCGCGTGCAGGACCTCGCGCTGCGCGCCCTCGAGCTCGCGCTGGAGCGCGCCGTGCGCGGCGACTGCGCACCGTTCGTGCTGACCCGCGAGGCGCACGAGGTCGAGGTCGTCGAGTTCGAGGCGTCCGACGCAGGCGTCGCGCAGGCCCGCGAGGCCGCGCGGCGCGGCGGCTGGTCCGCGGCGGCGATCGCGTGGACCACCCCGGCGGACGACACGCGCCCGTTCCCGCGGGTCGTGGTCGACGCGTCGGCGGCGGGACGCCCGGGCATCCGGGTCGCGCACGCGTTCGCGCAGGACGAGCTGGGCGCCCGCGAGGTCGGCGGGCCCGAGGTCGTCGGCCAGGCCGCCCCCGTCCTCTAGGAGCCGCCCGGGGGCGCCACTACGCTCGCGGTGTGACCGCCGCCACACCCCACGAGGCCGCGGAGTCGCGCCTGCACGCGGTGGCCGCCGCGTTCGCCGGGCGGCCCGGCGTGGTGCTGCCCGCGGACGGCCCCCGGCACTTCGGCACCGCGACGCTGCGGCTGGGCCGCACGATCGTCGCGATGACGCCGGGCGAGCACCTCGTGGTCACGTTGCCGGCCGCGCGGGTCGCGGCGCTCGTCGCCGCGGGCGAGGGCGCCCCGTTCCCCGAGGGGCGGCCGCCCATGCGCGCGTGGGTCGCGATCACGTCCGACGACCCGGGCGTGTGGCGCGACCGGATCGCGGAGGCGCTCACGCACGTCGGCGGCTGACCCTCGCGCCGTCCCGCGACGGCTCAGGCGAGGGGTGCGTCCTGGACGTCGGGGCGTGCGGACCTCTTGCCGTGCCGGATCTCGGCGCCGCCCATGATGGTCACGAGCCGCACGTCGAGCACGGGGCCGCCACCCAGCGGCGGCTCGGTCTTGTCCTCCCAGCCGCCGAGCAGCGGCAGGCCCGACGTGCGGACCTCCCACGTGCGGGGGACCTTGATGTCGACGCCGCCCCAGAACGTGAACACGTCGATGCGCGCGGCACCCTCGATGTCGGCCTCGCGCAGGTCGAGCTCGACGCCGCCCATGATCGCCGTGAGGCTCGCCCACCGGAACCGCTGCGTGCGGGTACGTCGCTCGGCGCCCCACCAGAAGGCGATGGCGGTCAGACGCCCCTCCTGCTCGGTGCGCGCCGCGGCGCCCAGCACGATGCCCAGGCCGATGAGGATCACGGCGACGGGCCACAGGTACTCCCACAGGCTCACGTCGAGCACGCGCAGCCGGTCCAGCAGCAGGACGACGCCCGCGGCGGTGACGACCACGGGTCCGAACCACGCGCGAGGCACGAGCAGGAGCGACGTCACCCCGACGAGCACGACGAGCAGCGGCCACAGCGTGCTCGCGACGGTGGCGAGGTCGATGTCGAGGACACCGGTGCGCTCCAGCAGCAGCACGACCCCGGCGAGCACGACGAGCACACCGACGAGCACCTGACCGAGCGAGCGACGACCGTCCATGCAGGTCAACCTACCGATCGTCGGGCCGTCGCGGCCGGGACGTCCAGCCGGTCAGCGGGCAGGCGCGGCCGCGGCGGCGTGCTCGGGGCACGGTGTCGCGGCGGACGCGCACACGGGGCACGGCTCGCAGCCCTCGGTGCCGTCGACCTTGTCGAACCAGGCGAGCTGCCGGCCGGCCGGGCACTCGTCGTCCTCGTGGTAGAGGTGCGCGGCGGTGCTGCGGGCGGAGTGGTACGGACGGACACGCATGTCGGCCTCCTCGCCGATGACGCCCTGCCCCGACGACGCAGGGCTGTCCTCGCAAGGTAGGAGCCCGGTCCCGCCCCGCACCAGGGACCTCGGTCCGGGGCGGGGTGACGGGCGCCGACGAGACGCTCCTCCTCCTGGACGAACGCATCGATGAATCGCACACTGGCGATATGACTGCGGACGCGGGTGCGCGGCGCGCGGCGCAGCGGAGAGACCCGCGCGCGGCCGTCGTGCTGCGCGACGCGAGGGCGAACCGCGCGTCACAGCAGGAGGTCACGCTTCACGGAGACCATTGACCACCGACTCTCTCATCGATAATCTCCGAATCATCGATATCACTCGGGAGAGGACGTCACCATGGCCGCACAGGGGCAGGACGCCAAGAACGCCGCACTCCCCCCGGGGCTCGTCGCCCTGACCCTCGGAGGCTTCGGCATCGGCCTCACCGAGTTCGGCATCGTCGGGCTGCTGCCCGAGATCGCCGCCGACTTCGCCGTCACGGAGAGCGTCGCGGGCTACCTCGTCTCGGGGTACGCCCTCAGCGTCGCCGTCGGGGCGATCGCCCTCACCGCGGCACTCGCCCGCGTCGAGCGCAAGCGCGTCCTGCTCGGGCTCGTCGTGCTGTTCATCGCCGGCAACCTCATCTCGGCGCTCGCACCGACGTACGGCGTCATGCTCACCGGACGCGTGGTCGCCGCGCTCTGCCACGGCGCGTTCTTCGGCGTCGGAGCCGTCGTCGCCTCCGACATGGTGGCCGAGAACCGCAAGGCGGCCGCCATCTCGCTGATGTTCGCGGGCCTGACCGTCGCCAACGTCGTCGGCGTGCCGTTCGGCACCTTCGTGGGCCAGCAGCTCGGCTGGCGCGCCACCTTCTGGGCGATCACCGGCATCGGGGTCGTGACGCTCGCCGGCATCCAGCTGCTCGTGCGCCACACCCCCGCCGCGCCGTCCGCCGGGCTGCGCTCCGAGCTCGGCGTGCTGCGACGACCCCAGGTGCTGCTCTCGGCCCTCGTCAGCGTCCTCACCTTCGGCGGGCTCGTCGGCGCCTACACCTACATCGCCTTCACGCTCACCGAGGTCAGCGGCGTCGCGACCGGCGCCGTCCCGTGGCTCCTGCTTCTCTTCGGCGTCGGCACGTTCCTCGGCAACCTCGCCGGCGGGCGCTGGGCCGACCACGACCTCGACGGCTCGCTCGTCGCGACCATCGGGGGTCTCGCGCTCGTCCTCGTCGGGTTCGCGGCCGTCGCGTCGATCACCTGGCTCACCGTCGTCGCGATGTTCCTGCTCGGCGCCGTCGGCTTCGCCACCGCACCCGGGCTCCAGCTGCGCATCATGCAGTTCGCGGGTGACGCGCCCACCGTCGCGTCCGGCACCAACATCGCGGCGCTCAACGTCGGCAACGCCGCCGGGGCGTGGCTCGGCGGCGTCGCGATCGCCGCAGGCCTCGGCTTCGTGTCGCCGCTGTGGGTCGGCGCGGCGCTCGCACTGGCCGCGCTCGCCGTGCTCGTGCCGACCTCGCGCGCCGCCCGGCGCGAGTCGGCGCCGCGGACCGGGCACGCCCCGGTCGCTCACGACGCCGCGACCGTCGCCCAGCCCACCACCTGAGCGTCGACACCCCGAGCGCGCACCACCTCGCGCACGACCACACACCTCCCGCGCGGCGGGGCGACCCGCCGCGCGCGGTCGCGCCCGCACGCACCGCGGGACCGCAGCACCGTCCGGCACATCTCAGGGGGGGAACCGACGTGACGACAGACGTAGCGACCGACGACGCCGTGGACCAGCAGCCGCCGGGTCCAGCCGTCCAGCAGCAGGCCGCACCGCCGCGGAGCACGTCCCCCACCGGGGACGGCTTCGCGGCGGTGGCGTTCTTCCCGGGCCTCGGCAGCCGCGACGCCTACCGCGAGGTGGGCGCCGGGACCATCGGGTCCGACCTGCCGGTCGTCCGGGAGGTCTACCAGGAAGCCGCGGACGCGCTCCAGGTCGCCGGCGGCCCCGACGGCCTCGCGCTCACCCGGGCGAACGGTGGTCGTTCGCGCGGCTGCGCGAGCGCGTGGACGACGCGCACGCGTACACGCGCTTCGCGGCGGAGCTCGCCGGCACGGCCCTCGAGGTCACGCAGGGCGAGCCGCTGCCCGCGGGGTACGTCGCGGGGCGGGTCGACGCGGTCGCCGCGACGGTCCGCGGTCTGACCACCCCCTACGAGCGGGTCACGGCGGCGTCGATCCTGCTGACGACCGTGTCCACGCTGGGCCTGACCGCCGACCCGCACGTCGCCGCGCGCGTGGGCCCGCTGGTGCGGGAGACGCTCGCGGCGGTCGACGAGATCCGGCCGGACCAGATCGCCGACGAGAACCAGGGCCGGCACGGCGACTACGAGCGCGTCGCCGCGTGGACGGCGCTCCTGCTCGCGCTGGCCCACTTCGAGCCGCACGAGCTGCCGGTGGTGCCCGACGACGCGCAGGTCGCTGCGGCGCTCGCGTCGATCGACCGCGTGCCGTCACCGTTCTTCCGCGGACGCGGCGGCTCGACGCTGCTGTCGGCGGTGGCGGTGCTGGGCGGGTCGGCCACCGTCGAGGAGCACGCGCGCTCGACGCTCGCGTGGCTGGACCGACCGCACCCGGCGGCGCTGCAGCCCGCGTTCCCCAGCACGATGTCGCCCGCGTTCGTCGCGGCCTACCCGTTGCTGACGATGCTCAACGCGATCGCGGTGTCGGGCCACCTCGAGCTGCTCGACGCGGGCCGTGACCGGCTCGCGCAGGCGACCGACCTCATCGCGGCCATGGCACCGGTCGAGCGGACCCACATGGCGCTGTACCACGTCGTCGCGCTCGACAACCTGGGGCGGCTCGACGACCAGCTCCCCGACCTCGACGCCTTCGTCGAGGACGTCGTGGGGCGGTGGCGGTCGATCGACCCGGGTCGCGACTACTTCCTGTACGGCATCTCGTACGCGTACCTCGTGCAGCTCGCCTACGTCACGGGCCGTTCCGACCTCGTGACGGACACGATGGTCGAGCGCATGGTGACGCCGTTCGCACGGCTGGGGGCGACGCCCGCGGGCCGGGCGAACCGGCCGTACCCGTTCGCCTACGTGCTCAACGTGCTGGGCGAGCTGGGACTCGCGGAGCGGCTGTACGAGCCGCGGCCGGCCTACGGGGGCGCCTCGGCGTTCGAGCACGTGGTGGACCACCTGTCCCCCGGGGGCCGGGCCGAGGCCGCGCGGCTGTACATGCTGGACCACGCGCTGGTCTCGTGGGCGCTGCGCCAGCGACCGCCCGGGTCCCCGGTGCCCGGCCGGATCGGGCGGCACCGCCTCGTGGGCGTGCACGGCGAGCCGGTGCTAGGTTCGACGTGAAGATCGAGATATCCCGAACCATCGCGATGAGGAGGGCGACTGCTCCATGCCGGTGCACGTCAACGACGACGAGGCCGTCGACACCCAGGTGCTCGAGGCGTTCAAGGCGCTGAGCAACCCCGTCCGGCTGCGCATCCTCCACTGGCTGCGCGACCCGCGCGCGCACTTCCCGCAGGAGCGCGCCATCGCCGACCCCGACGAGGTCGGCGTGTGCGTGAGCCACATCACCGAGAAGGCCGGCCTCGCGCAGTCCACCGTGTCGGCCTACATGAGCACGCTCGAGCACGCGGGCCTCGTGATCTCGACGCGCGTCGGCAAGTGGACGCACTACCGCCGCGACGAGGACCGGATCTCCCGGCTCGTCGAGGTGCTCGGCCGCGAGCTGTAGCAACAGCTCGCCGACGACGCCCGGCCCCCCGCGAGAGCCCTCTCGCACGACGAAGGCCCCGCAGCTGCGTGACGCAGGTGCGGGGCCTTCGGTGCGAGCCGCCTAAGGGAATCGAACCCTTGACCTTCTCATTACGAGTGAGACGCTCTGCCGACTGAGCTAAGGCGGCGTCGTCGTCCACCACGGCGTGACCGTGGTCGATCGGCGAGCGCGCCCACTGTACCTGCCCGGCGGCCGACCTCCAAAGTCAGCAGCGGGTGCCGTCGGCGGGCGCCTCGCCGGTGAGCAGGAACGTGTCGACCGCGTCCTTCACGCAGCGGTTCGAACGGCCGTACGCGGTGTGGCCCTCGCCCTCGTAGGTGAGCAGCACGCCCGACGACAGCTGCCCCGCGAGCTGCTCGGCCCACGCGTACGGCGTCGCCGGGTCGTTGGTCGTGCCGACGACGACGATCGGGGCGGCTCCCGGCGCCGCGTACGACTCGAGCGCCGGCACGGCCGGCACGGGCCACTGCGCGCACGACGCACCCCCGTAGGAGAAGAACTCCCCCACCGTGGGTGCGACCTGGGCGATCGCCTCGGCGTCGGCGCGCATCTGCGCGGGGTCGGCCGACGGGCGGTCGTCGAGGCACGTGATCGCCGAGAACGCCTCGTTCTGGTTCGACGAGTACGTGCCGTCGGGGTTGCGCCCGTAGTAGCTGTCGGCGAGCTGCAGCAGCGCCGTGCCGTCCCCGCGGTCGACGGCCGCGCCGATCGCCTGCGTGAGCACCGGCCAGCTGGCCTGCGAGTAGAGCGCCGCGGCGACGCCGCTGAACGCCAGCGAGACCGTGAGCTCGCGACCGCTCGTCGTCGGCAGCGGGTTGGCCCGCACCCGGTCGAACAGCGTCGACACCGCCGCGAGCCCCGCGTCGACGTCACCGTCGAGCGGGCACTGCGCACCGGTCTGGCAGTCGGCGACGTACGCGCGCAGCGCGTTCTCGAACCCCGCCGCCTGGCCCGCGGCCACCTGGCCGGAGTCGAGCGTCGGGTCGAGCGCGCCGTCGAGCACGAGCCGTCCCGCCCGCTCGGGAAACAGCGCGGCGTACGTCGCACCCAGCTCGGTGCCGTACGAGAACCCCAGGTAGGTCAGCGCCTCGTCGCCGAGCGCCGCGCGCAGCACGTCCATGTCGCGGGCGGCGCTCTGCGTGTCGACGTGCCCCAGCAGGTCGCCGGTGCGCTCGAGGCACGCGCGGCCGAGCTCGCCGTTGCGCGCGGCGGCCTCCGCGATCCCCGCGTCGGTCGAGAAGTCCGGGACCCACGCGGTGAGCGCGTCGAGCTGCGCCGGGTCGACGCACGTCACGGGCGCCGAGTGCTGCACGCCCCGCGGGTCGAACGCGACGAGGTCGTAGGCCGCGAGCACGTCACGCGACACGACCTGCCGGAAGAAGCTCATGGAGTCGATGGCCGACCGCCCCGGGCCGCCGGGGTTGACCAGCAGGGAGCCCACGGGCGAGCCGCCGCTCGCGGGGACCCGCCGCAACGCGATCTCGATCGTGTCGCCCTCGGGGTCCGACCAGTCGAGCGGCACGGTCGCGTCGGCGCACTGCTCCTCGCCGCACGTCGTCCACTCCAGGACCTGGTCGTAGAACCGCGCGAGCGCGGGGTCCGTCGTGCCGGACGACGCGGCGGACGTGGGTGCCGTCGCCTGGTGACGGGGCGCGAGGCACCCCGTGAGCGTGAGGACCGCCAGGACCAGGAGCGCGCACCGGCGCAGGGCAGGACGCGTCGGCATGCCCCTACGGTAGTGCGCCCGCCTGCGCGCCGGACCGTGGTGCGGTGCCGCGCACGTCACCCCTGGGGTCGCAGCGCGATGGCCATCGCCTCGACCGCGAGCAGCGGCGCGACGTTCCCCGCGAGGCGCGTGCGGGCGACGCCGACCGCGTCCATGCGGCGCAAGGTCTGCTCGGGCGTCGAGCCGGCCGCGAGGGCGCGCACCGCGTCCTCCTGCTCGACGTTGACGAGCTCGACGTCGGCACCGAGCTGCACCACGAGCACGTCGCGGTACAGCGACAGCAGGTCCACCATCGCGCGGTCCAGCACGTCTCGCTGCGCGCGCGTGGCGCGACGCTTCTGCTCCTCCTCGAGCTGCCGCACCTGGGCCCGCAGCGCCGGCGGCAGCGTCTGCGCTCCCTGCGCCCCCAGGCCGCGCAGCAGCTCGGCGCGCTCGGCCGCGTCGCGCTCCTCGGTGGCGGCCTTCGCGTCGGCCTGCGCGGTCTCGACGAGCTCACCGGCGGCGAGCACCGCGTCGCCGACGCCGCGCACGCGGGACGCGAGCGACAGCACGGCGGCGCGCCGCTCGCGCGCCTGCGGGTCGCGCGCGAGCCGCCGGGCGATGCCGATGTGGCTCTGCGCGGCGCGGGCCGCGACGTGCGCGGTCCTGGGGTCGGCCCCGTCGCGCCGCACGAGGAGGTCGGCGACCGCGTCGACGGGCGGCACCCGCAGGCCCACCGACCGGCTGCGCGAGCGGATCGTGACGAGCACGTCCTCGGGGCTCGGCGCGCACAGCAGCCACACCGTGCGCTCGGGCGGCTCCTCGACGGCCTTGAGCAGCACGTTCGCGCTCTGGTCGTTGAAGCGGTCGGCGTCCTCGACGACGATCACGCGCCAGCGACCCTGCGACGGCGAGCGCTGCGCGAGCTCGACGAGCGGACGCGTCGCGTCGACCCGGATGAAGACGCCCTCGGTCGCGACGAACGTGACGTCGGGGTGCGCGCCCGCGAGGGTCGTGGTGCACGCGTGGCACGTGCCGCAGCCGCCCCGCTCGCACTGCAGGGCCGCGGCGAACGCGCGCGCCGCGTTGGACCGCCCCGACCCCGGGGGGCCCGTGAGCAGCCACGCGTGCGTCATGGCCGCCGGGTCCTCGACCGCGCGGCGCAGCACCGCGACCGCGGGCTCCTGCCCGACCAGGTCGTCCCAGACGCTCACGCGTCGCCCCCCAGCAGCGGTGCCAGCCGCGCACGGACCTGCGCCGCGAGGTCCTCGGCCGGCTGGGACGCGTCCAGCACGAGCCACCGGTCCGGGTCCTGCGCGGCGCGCGCGAGGAACGCGTCGCGCGTCCGGCGGTGGAAGTCGGCGCCCGCGGACTCCAGCCGGTCCGGGTCCCCGGTGAGGCGCGCGAGCCCGACCGCCGGGTCGAGGTCGAGCAGCACCGTGACGTGCGGCAGCAGCCCGCGCGCGGCCCACAGCGACAGCCGCTCGACCTCGTCCGCACCGAGCCCGCGACCGGTGCCCTGGTAGGCGACCGACGAGTCGAGGTAGCGGTCGGTCAGCACGACCGCCCCGCGCTCGAGCGCGGGGCGCACGAGCGACGCGACGTGGTGCGCACGGTCCGCCGCGTACAGCAGCGCCTCGGTGCGCGGGTCGAGGTCCTCGCCGTGCAGGATCGCCTGCCGCAGCTCCAGCCCGAGCGGTGTGCCACCCGGTTCGCGCGTGACGACGACCTCGCGCCCGCGCGCGGCCAGGTGGTGCCCCAGCAGGGCGACCTGCGTCGACTTCCCGACGCCGTCGCCGCCCTCGAAGGACACGAACAGCCCGGTGGGCCCACCACCCTGCGCGCGCGGGACGTCGGCGGGCACGGCACCAGGGTCAGGGGTCACGGCGTCAGGCTAGCCGCCTGCGCCGACACCACCGGCACCGGCCCGACCCGCTGCCGACCCGTCAGGCCGTCGGCTCGCCCGGGTACGCGACGCCGACCTGGCGGCGGATCTCGTCCATCGTCGTCATGACGTCGAGCGTGCCCTGCCACGACATGCGCGGGCTCTCGGTGTCGCCGTCGGCGATGCGGCGCGCGACCTCGGCGGCCTCGTACTGCAGACCGCGCTGCGCGGGCTGGTCGAACGTCCACTCGCGGCCGTCGCGGCGCGCGAGTCGGAACGACGTGGGCGCGTAGAACGGCCCGGCGACACGGATGTACCCCTCGGTGCCCGAGATCGACGACGTCGTCGGCGTCTTCGACCACAGCGTCGTGCTGAGCGTGGCCTGCGTGCCCTCGCCGTACTCGAGCACCATCGAGACCTGCCCGTCGACGCCCGTGCTCGTGAGCTGCCCGAACGCGTGCACCTGCGACGGCACGCCCAGGAAGTCGTGCGCCCACGCGACCGGGTACACGCCCAGGTCGAGCAGCGCACCGCCCGCGAGCGCGGGGTCGTACAGGCGGCTCGCGGGGTCGAACGCGAAGAACTGGCCGTGGTCGGCGCGGATGTTGACGATGTCGCCGATCTCGCCCGAGTCGATCACCTGGTGCAGCGCGGCGACGTGCGGCAGGAACCGCGTCCACATCGCCTCCATGACGAACACGCCGGCCTCGCGCGCCGCGTCGAAGACCTCGCGCGCCTCGGCGGCGTTGCGCGTGAACGACTTCTCGACGAGCACGTGCTTGCCCGCGCGGATCGCGAGCAGCGCGTGCTCGCGGTGCTCGGAGTGCGGCGTCGCGACGTACACCGCGTCGACCTGCTTGTCCTCGACGAGGTCGCGGTAGCCGACGTGGGTCGTGGGGATGCCGTGCGCGGTGGCGAACCGCTCGGCGCGGTCCTTGTTCCGCGAGCCGACCGCCACGAGCTGCGCGCGCGTGAACTCCCGCACGGAGTGGGCGAACTGGCTGGCGATGCCACCGGCACCGATGATGCCCCAACGGATCGACGGGGCGGTGCGCGGGTCCTCGGTGCGAGCCATGGCACCAACCTAGTGCCCGCCGCCGACGCGGTGCGGCACCGGGCACCGGGCACCGGGCACCGGGCACCGGGCACCGGGCACCGGGCACCGGGCACCGGGCCAGCATCTGGGATGCGACGGCTGCCAGACCGGGCTCACACGCTCTCGAGCGGCGCGTCACCGACCTGAGCCCGGTCTCACGACGGCGCCGTCCCGCGTGGCGGACGGCGTGACGTGACGGGCGACCTCCTCCGCGACGCGGTGGTGGCGCAGGTCGTCCGCCGTGAAACGCAGCAGGAGCGCCCCGGTGGCGACGATCGCGTTCTGCCTCGCCCGGTCCCGGTACAGCGCGTCGGGCGCCCCGTGCGGCGTGGCGCCGTCGATCTCGACCAGCAGCAGCCGACCGTCGTCGAGCCACCACCCGAGGTCACCGCGTGCGACCACCCGTCCGCTGCCGTCACGCACTGCGACCTGCAGGTCGTGCGGAGCGATCCCGGCATCACGGCACTGCAGCCTGGCGCGCGTCTCCAGCGGGGACTGCGCGCGCCCGTCGACCAGGTCCCACCAGCGGGTCGCTCGCGCGCTCCCCCGTCGCGCCCGGGTCCGACGGCGGACGTCCTCGAGCTCGTCCTCCCGCACCAGCCGCCGATGGATCGCCGAGTCCAGCACCGCCACCGCGTGCTCCCGGTCCAGCGTCGGCACCGTCTGGACGAGCGCCGTCACCGGGTCGACGACCATCACCGGACCGAGACGCTCGACACGCTCGGGCACGCCGCAGCGCACGTGCACGCCGCCGCCCGGCACGCGGTGCGTCCCGTCCAGCAGCGCGACCTCGGGCCGGATCCGTGCGGGAAGCCCTTCGACGCCGAGCAGCGCGAGCGCGCAGGCCCCGACGGCCACGCCGCGCGCGCGGCCGACCGCCAGGACGCCCAGCCACGCCGCGCGACGACGCGCGCGGTCCCACCGGTCGACCTGCTGCCACGCCGCCACGCCCGCGGCGTCGAGCGCGGGGGCGACGTCGTGCACGCCTCGGACGACACGCTCGAGGAGGCCGGCACGGCGCAGCGCACCACGCCCCGCCGTGCCCAGACCGACCGCGTCGCACTGCTCCGAGTCGACGAGCCCCTCCTGCTGGAGCGCCGTGCGCAGGAGGCCCGGAGGAAGAGGTACGGCGGTGCGCATGTCGGCACCCGACCACGCGCCCGTCACGCCACGGGACGCCTCACCCTGCACCGTGCGCGGGAAGCGGGACGCGACGCCTGGGGACGGCTCGGCGAGCCGAGGGCCCCGACCAGAGCCCCGCCTCCACCGAGCGACCACCGTGCGACCACCGTGCGACCACCGACGAGCCCGGCACCACCGCCCCACCGGCGGGACAGCGGACCCGCAAAGTCTCGAGTCGTAGGACGCGCGCCGCGCGAGACCGGGCTGACCGTCACGCTCGACGTCGACGAGCGCCCTCCGCCCGGTCTCGCGACCGACGCGTCTCGCCGACTGGACGACGGTCCCGGCACCACTCGACGAAGGACCGGCACCGCGTCCACCCGACGAGCCGACCGGCCCGGGCCTGCTGAGGACCGAGCCGCACCGCATCGGCAGGCAGCACCGCGGGTCTCGGCGGGTGACGGGACGCCTCGACGCCGGTGCCGCGGCATCACGACGGATCGACCACGCGCGAGACCGGGCGGACACCGCCCCCGGTGTCCATGACGCGTCCTGAGCCCGGTCTCGCGAACGACCCGTCTCGCCACCCGGGCACCGCACCCGGTCATGGCTTCGACGACGCCTCCACCGAGCTGTCACGACGCCGACCACGCCACCACCGACCGGTCACGACGCCGAGCAACCACCACCGACGGTCGGCGGCGGCCGACCGCCCTGCCGACCACCGGCACGACGCGCACCCCGCGTGGTGGCGCCGAGGTCAGCCCTTGGCGGTCGACTTCTTGCGGGTCGTGGTCGTCTTCCGGGCCGTGCCGCGCTTCTTGGCGGGACCGGCGGCGCGCTTCTCGGCCAGCAGCTCGACGGCCTGCTCGGGCGTGATCGACTCGGGCGTCACGTCGCGCGGGAGCGTGCGGTTGGTCTCGCCGTCGGTCACGTACGCGCCGAACCGGCCGTCCTTGACGACGATCGGCTTCCCGCTGGTCGGGTCGTCGCCGAGCTCGCGCAGCGGCGGGGTCGCGGTCTGGCCGCGGCCGCGCTTGGGCTGCGCGTAGATCGCGAGGGCCTCGTCGAGCGTGATGGTGAAGAGCTGCTCCTCGGACGCGAGCGTGCGCGAGTCGGCGCCCTTCTTGAGGTACGGCCCGTAGCGGCCGTTCTGCGCGGTGATCTCGGCGCCCGACTCGGGGTCGACGCCGACGACGCGCGGCAGCGACAGCAGGCGCAGCGCGTCGTCGAGCGTGACGGTCGCGAGCTGCATCGACTTGAACAGCGACGCCGTGCGGGGCTTGGGCTGCGCCGCGAGCGCCTTCTTGCGCGCCGCGGCCGACAGGCCGGGGTCGAGCTCGGGCTCGGGCAGCACCTCGGTGACGTACGGCCCGTAGCGGCCGTTGCGGGCCACGATCTGCGTGCCCGTGGTCGGGTCGGTGCCGAGCACCTGGTCGCCGTCGGGCTGCGTCTCGAGCAGCTCGCGCGCCTTCGCGACCGTGAGCTCGTCGGGTGCCAGGTCGTCGGGGACGGACGCGCGCAGCGGGTCCGCGTCGGGGCCGTCGCCGGGCGCCTCGAGGTAGGGGCCGTACCGGCCGACGCGCAGCGTGATGCCGTCGCCGATGTCGATCGAGTTGACCTCGCGCGCGTCGATCTCGCCGAGGTTGTCGACGAGACCGCGCAGGCCCCCGGACTCCGGGGAGTCGGACCGGTCACCGAAGTAGAAGTCCGTCAACCAGTCGACGCGCGCCTTCTGGCCCGCGGCGATCGCGTCGAGGTCCTCCTCCATGCCGGCGGTGAAGTTGTAGTCGACGAGCCGGTCGAAGTTCTCCTCGAGCAGCCGCGTCACCGCGAACGCGAGCCACGTGGGCACGAGCGCCTGCCCGCGGTTCGTGACGTACCCGCGGTCCTGGATGACGCCGATGGTCGCGGCGTACGTCGACGGGCGGCCGATGCCGCGCTCCTCGAGCGCCTTGACCAGCGACGCCTCGGTGTAGCGCGGCGGCGGGGACGTGCGGTGGCCGTCGGCGGTGAGGTCGGACGCCGTGACGGGGTCGCCCTGCGCCATCTGCGGCAGGCGCGCGTCGTCGTTGCCGGCCGCGGCGCCGCCCTCGGCGTCGTCGTACCGGCCGCGGTCGCGACCCTCCTCGTACGCCGCGAGGAACCCGCGGAACGTGATGACGGTGCCGGACGCGGAGAACACGGTCTCGACGGGGCCGTCGGCGGTGGTCGCGGTCGCGGCGAGGCGCACCGAGGCCGTCTGCCCGCGCGCGTCGGCCATCTGCGACGCGACCGTGCGCTTCCAGATCAGCTCGTACAGCTTGAACTGGTCGCCCGACAGCTCGCGCGCGACCTGGGCGGGCGTGCGGAAGTGGTCGCCCGCGGGGCGGATCGCCTCGTGCGCCTCCTGCGCGCCCTTCGCCTTCGACGTGTAGACCCGCGCCTTGTCGGGCACGTACTCGGCGCCGTACAGCTCGGCGGCCTGCCGGCGGGCCGCGTCGATCGCCTGGGCGGACAGCCCGGGCGAGTCGGTCCGCATGTAGGTGATGTAGCCGTTCTCGTACAGCGACTGCGCGGTGCGCATCGTCTGCCGCGACGCCATGCGGAGCTTGCGCGACGCCTCCTGCTGGAGCGTCGAGGTCGTGAACGGCGCGGCGGGGCGGCGCGTGTACGGCTTGGTCTCGAGCGACTGCACCGCGAACGCGGCGCCGTCGAGCCCGCTCACCAGCGCCGAGGCCCGCGCCTCGTCGAGCGCGACCGCGTCGCGCGTCTTCAGCTGCCCGCGGTCGTCGAAGTCGCGGCCGGACGCGACGCGCTGCCCGCCGACCCCCGTCAGGCGCGCGGAGAACGTGGGCTCGGCGGTGTCGGCGACCGCGAACGTGCCGGTGACGTCCCAGTAGTCGGCGGGCACGAACGCCATGCGCTCGCGCTCGCGCTCGACCACGAGCCGGGTGGCGACCGACTGCACGCGCCCCGCCGACAGGCCCTGCCGGACCTTGCGCCACAGCACGGGGCTGACCTCGTACCCGTAGAGGCGGTCGAGGATGCGGCGCGTCTCCTGCGCGTCGACGAGCCGCTCGTCGAGCTCGCGCGTGTTCTCCAGGGCCCGCGCGATCGCCTCGCGGGTGATCTCGTGGAACACCATGCGCTTGACGGGCACCTTGGGCTTGAGCTCGGCCAGCAGGTGCCACGCGATGGCCTCGCCCTCGCGGTCCTCATCGGTCGCGAGGTAGAGCTCGTCGGACTCCTTGAGGAGCTTCTTCAGCTCGGCGACCTTCTTCTTCTTGTCCGCGTCGACCACGTAGTACGGCGTGAAGCCGTTCTCGACGTCGACCGCGAACTTGCCGTACGGGCCCTTCTTCATGTCCGCGGGCAGCTCGGACGGCTGCGGCAGGTCACGGATGTGGCCGACGGAGGCCTCGACGTCGTAGCCCTCGCCGAGGTAGCCGGCGATCGTGCGCGCCTTGGCGGGCGACTCCACGATGACGAGCTTGCGACCTGCGGGCATCTGACCGGCCTTCCGTGCCGAGGGGGGTGGGCGGCGCGTCGCCGCGGCCGCCCGTACCGGGGGGACTCTACGTGCTGGGGTCAAGCGGGCGTCTCGGCCCGTGCGCCGGCGACGTGCCGCAGCACGAGCATGAGCGCGAAGGCCAGGCTGCACGCCGCGACGACGCCCGCGACACCCCCACCGTAGGCCAGCATCTCGTCGGCGCGGGACGTGGCCCCGGCGCGGTACGCCCACGTGCGGGTCAGCAGGACCGTCGCGACACCACCGGCCGCGACGCCCACCACGACGAGCGCGAGGGCGGTCCGGCGCGTGCGCGCGCGCCACGGGTCGGACCGGTCGACGCGGCGGAAGGTCGCGGTCGCGGTCGCGGTGCGGGCGGGGCGCAGCACCATCGCGGCGCACACCACGGCCGTCCAGCCGAGCACCACCAGCGCTCCCGCCACGACGTCGGACGGCCGGTGCCACTGGCCCACGAGCGTCGAGACGCCCGTCGCCGCGGTGTAGGCCGCGCCGAGCACCGCGACCGCCGGGCGGGCGCGCGGCGGCACGACCAGCAGCAGCGCGGCCGCGACCGACCCGGCGGCGGTCGTGTGCCCGCTGGGCAGCGTGTTGCCGTAGTCCGCGCCGACGCCGAGCACGGGTCGCTGCAGCACCTCGTACTTCACCAGGCGCGTCGTGAGGTTCGCGCCGCCGACGAGCACCGCGACCTGCAGCGCGAGCGACCACCGCCGGCGCACGAGCGCGACGCCCGCCGCAGCGAGCAGGCCCCCGGCGACGAAGCCGACGGACACGACGTCGAGCACCGGCTCGGCCACGCGCCACAGGTGCCCCTGGCCGGTCGTCGCGCCGTCGAGCGCGGCGTCCTCGACGCGCTGGCCGGCCCACGTGTCGACGAACGTGCGCCACAGCAGCCACACGCCGACCGCGCAGGCCAGCGCCACGACGGCGCACGCCGCGACGGTCCAGCCGCGCGACCGCGGGCGTCGTGCGACGACGGTTCCCGGGGTGTCCGGGGCGGGGGGGCGCTCGTGCACCGTCACACGGTAGGCCACCCGGGGGATCTCCTGGCCCCGTGGCGGCCGCACGGTGGTCACGCGCGGTGGCCACGGTCCCACCGCCCGTACCCTGCGGGCCATGGACGAGGCCGTGACCAGCCGGGTTCGCCGCCCGCGCGCCGCGACGCAGGAGCGTCGCGAGGAGATCGTGCGCGCCGCGGCCCGCACGTTCGGCAGCAAGGGGTACCGCACGGGGTCCCTCGCGGACGTCGCGGAGCAGGTCGGGATCACGCACGCGGGCGTGCTGCACCACTTCGGCTCGAAGGAGCAGCTGCTGGTCGCGGTGCTGCAGCAGCGCGACGACGACGGCGTGCGGGACCTCGAGGGCCAGCACATCCCCGGCGGGCTCGAGCTGTTCCGCCACCTCGTGCGCACGGTGCGCGCCAACGAGGGCCGCCGGGGCCTCGTCCAGGGGTACACGGTCCTGGTCGGCGAGTCCGTCACCGAGGGGCACCCCGCGCGCCCGTGGGTGACGCAGCGGTTCGCGGTGCTGCGCGGGCAGGTCGCGGACGCGGTCCAGGAGATCGGCCCGCACGTGCCGCGCACCGCGGCCGTGCGTGCCGCGGACGCGGTCATCGGCGTCATGGACGGCCTGCAGACGCAGTGGCTGCTGGACGACTCCGCGGTCGAGCTGGCCGACGCGACCGCGTTCGCGATCGAGGCGATCCTCGCCGCGACGCTCGCGGGCGCCGACGCGCCCCGGCCCGTGGGCGACGTCGAGGACTGAGGCGGCGCGTCGCCCGCCGCCCGTCGAGCGGGACTCAGCCAACTCACAGGCGCGCTCCAGGCGCACCACAGCCGCCGTCACGACGCTGGTCGCATGACGACCACGGCCCCCGCCCCGCACCCGACGCGCAAGCCCGACGCGCTCACGCGCGCCGACGGCTCCCCCGTGCGCGCGCTCGTCGTCGACGACGAGGCGACGCTCGCCGAGCTGCTCGCCACGGCCCTGCGGTACGAGGGCTGGCACGTCGAGCACGCGCTCACGGGCCAGAGCGCGATCACGAAGGCACGGACGCTCGAGCCCGACGTGATCCTGCTCGACGTCATGCTGCCCGACCTGTCGGGCTTCGACGTGCTGCGCCGCGTCCGCCAGACGCACCCGCACGTGCCGGTGCTGTTCCTCACGGCCCGCGACGCCGTCGAGGACCGCGTCGCGGGGCTCACCGCGGGCGGCGACGACTACGTGACGAAGCCGTTCAGCCTCGAGGAGGTCGTGGCGCGCGTGCGGGGCCTGCTGCGCCGCGCGGGCGCGGTCGCGCCGTCGGAGGAGTCCGTGCTCGTGGTCGGCGACCTCCGCATGGACGAGGACAGCCACGAGGTGTGGCGCGGCGACGACGAGATCCGCCTCACGGCGACCGAGTTCGAGCTGCTGCGGTACTTCATGCGCAACCCGCGCCGCGTGCTGAGCAAGCCGCAGATCCTCGACCGCGTGTGGCAGTACGACTTCGGCGGGCAGGCGAACATCGTCGAGCTGTACGTGTCGTACCTGCGACGCAAGATCGACAAGGGCCGCGAGCCGATGCTGCACACGCTGCGCGGCGTCGGGTACGTGCTGCGCCCGGCGAGATGACCCCGGCGGGCGACCTCCGGGACGCCGCACCCCGTCGCCGCACGCGCTGGTCGCTGCGGCGCCGGCTCGTGGCGGTCGTCCTGGGGCTCGTCCTGCTGGTGGGCGTCGCGATGGGCGTCGTGTCGACCCTGGCGCTGCGCGGCTCGCTCGTCGCGCAGGTCGACCAGCGCGCGGTCGCGGCCGCGGCGCGCGCGGTGCAGGCGACGGAGGGCGGCGGGGGTCTCGGCGTGGTGCCGCCGCGGCCGGACGGTGACGACGACGACCGACGCCACGGGGACCGGCCGCCGCCGCTGCTCGTGCCCGGCCAGGACGTCGGCACCGTGAGCCTCGTGGTCGGCGCCACGACGACGGACGGCGCGCACCTCGCGCAGGACGGCTACCGGCGCCTCACCGACGCGCAGGTCGCGGCGCTGCGCGGCGTCCCCGCGGACGGCGCGCCGCACTCGGTGCTGCTCGACGACCTCGGCACGTACCGCGCGGTCGCGCTGCGCGACGACGACGGCGTGCTGGTGGTCAACGCGCTGCCGACGTCGGGCGTCGACGCGACCGTCGGCCAGTACGTGGTCATCGAGGTGCTGCTGGCGGCCGGTGCGCTGCTCGTGGCGGGCGTCGGCGGCTCGCTGCTGGTGCGCCGGGAGCTCGCGCCGCTGACACGCGTCGCCGCGACCGCCGCACGCGTCGCCGAGCAGCCGCTCGCGCGCGGCGAGGTCGAGATCGTGGCGCGCGTCGACCCGCGGGACACCGACCCGTCGACGGAGGTCGGGCAGGTCGGCGCGGCGCTCGACCGCATGCTGGGGCACGTCGAGCACGCGCTCGCGGAGCGGCACGCGTCGGAGTCGCAGGTGCGGCGGTTCGTCGCCGACGCGAGCCACGAGCTGCGCACGCCCCTCGCGTCGATCCGCGGGTACACCGAGCTCGTGCGCCGCTCGCCGGACGCGCTGCCGCCCGACGCGGTCGCGGCGCTCGCGCGCGTCGAGGCCGAGGCGGTCCGCATGAGCGCGCTCGTGGACGACCTGCTGCTGCTCGCGCGGCTCGACGCGGGCCGCGCGCTCGAGCGCGAGCCGGTCGACCTGGGGGTGCTGGCGGTCGACGCGGTCGCGGACGCGCACGCCGCGGGGCCGGACCACGTGTGGCGGCTCGACCTGCCGGGCAGCGACGACGACGGCGACGACGCGGCCGACGACGAGCTGACGGTCCTCGGCGACGACCACCGGCTGCGCCAGGTGCTGGCGAACCTCACGTCGAACGCGCGCCGCCACACACCGCCCGGCACGCGCGTCGACGTGGGCGTGCGGCGCGACGGCGCGGACGTGGTGCTGACGGTCACCGACGACGGCCCGGGCGTGCCGCCCGACCTCGCGGGCTCGCTGTTCCAGCGGTTCACGCGCGGCGACGCGTCGCGCAACCGGGCCGCCGGCTCGACGGGGCTGGGGCTCGCGATCGCCCACGCGGTCGTGACGGCGCACGGCGGGACGCTCACGTGCACATCGGCGCCGGGCCGCACGACGTTCGCGGCACGGCTGCCCGCCGCGGGTCCCACCCGTCCGGGTGACACGGCGGCGGCGACGGGCGCGGTCGGTACCTGACGGGGCGACGACCGTCGCCCCGCGGACGAGGGACGGGGACGACCGTGCTCACCGACGCGCACGCCTTCAGCGGCTTCTCGGTCGACGACCTGGACGCCGCCGAGCGGTTCTACTCCGACGTGCTGGGCCTGCCGGTCGAGCGCACGCCCCAGGGGCTGTGGCTGCGGGTGGGCGTCCACGAGCCCCCGGGCACGCCCGCGACCGACGTCTTCGTCTACCCGAAGGGCGACGCGCACCGCCCTGCGACGTTCACGGTCCTCAACCTCGCGGTCCACGACCTCGAGGGCGTGGTCGCGTGGCTGCGGTCCCGCGGCGTGACGTTCGAGCGGTACCCGGGGCTCGAGGCCGACGCGTCCGGGATCGTGCGCGGCGGCGACGCGGGCCCGGACATCGCGTGGTTCACCGACCCGGCGGGCAACGTCGTCGCGGTGCTGCGGCGCTGACGCGGCACGTCGGGCGCCGCGCGGCGACCCGTCAGAGGCCGTAGGCGCGGTAGGCGTCGAGCACGTCGGCCAGGGGCGCGGTCAGCTGCAGCACGGCCGTGCCGTTGCGCCAGACAGCGACACCGGTGCCGTCGCCCGCGTCGGCGACCGTGTACGTGCCGACGACCTCGCCGCCGACGGTCACGTCGCCCGACTCGGGCAGGTCGGGGGCGTCGGGGTCGACGGGGGTCGCGCCGGTGTCGGGCGCCGGCACGGGCAGCGTCGCCGCGACCTGCTGCTGCAGGGCGGTCGCCGCCTCGGGGCTCTCGAGCTGTGCGGCACGCACGGTGACGGTGCCGCCGGCCCCGTCGGTCAGCGTCTCGACGTACGCCTCGACGGCGCCCGCCGCGAGCCGCTCGGCGTCCTCCTGCGACGACGCGAGCGCGTACTGCAGGACGGTGGTCGGCAGGGCCGCCGCGAACGCCGTCGTCGCCTCGCGCGCGACGGGCGCCGTCGCGGGCGTGGGGGCGGGCAGCACGACCGTCGACGCGGTGCCGGTCGGGGCGGCCCCCGCACCGCGGTCCCGCGTCAGGAGGATCCCCGCGACGGCACCGGCGACGAGCAGGACGACGACGCCGACGACGACGGGCAGCAGCCACGCCGGGCGGCCGCGACCACGGTCGTCGTGCCGGGCCGGGGCCGGCTCCGGGGCCGCGGACGCGCCGGACGGCGCCCACGCGGGACGGCCCGCACCGGGGCCGGGCACACCCTGCGGCGTCGCGGCGGGCCGGTGCGTCGGGGCCGCCGGACCGGGTCGCTGCTCCGGCTGCCCGGGTCGTCCGGTGTCGCTCATGCGCGCGTCCCCCTCGGTGTCGCGGCCGACGGCTGCCGGACCAGGGCGCAGCCTACCCAGGCACCGTCGACCGCCGGCGTCACGCGTCGAGGTCGCGCCGGCGGACGCCGAGCAGTCCCGCGCCGACCAGCAGCGCGGCGACGGCCGTGACCGCGACCGCGGCACCGGCGTCGAACGGCTCGCCCGGCCGCGACGCGAGGTGCGCGAACGGCGAGAGCGCGTCGGCGCCCGCGGGCAGCAGCGCGGCGAACATCCCGACCGTGCCCGTGTACGCGACGTACGACCACACCGCGCCGGACGCGCGCGGCACGAGCCCCACGAGGGCGGTCGCGACGCCCAGCACGACGAGCACGCCCGGCACGGTGCCGGCCGCTGCACCGAGCAGGCGGCCGACCTGCGACGCGTCGTCGAGCGTGAGCGCCGCGCCGGCGCCCATCACGAGCCCGGCCAGCAGCATCATGGTCGTCGCGGCGCCGGCCGCGAGCGCGACCTGCGTGCCGAGCCAGCGCACGCGCCCGACGGGCAGCGCGAGGACGGCCGTCGCGCGGCCCGCGCGCTCGTCGGCGCGTGCGGCCCCGACCGCCGTCGCGGCGTACGCGCCGGCCAGCACGGCGACGAACACGACGTACAGGCCGAAGACCGCGGCGACGGCGTCGCCCGGGTCACCCAGCAGCACCGACAGGGACGGTTCGTCGCGCACGAACCGCACGACCGCGGACGCGAGCACGCCGACGAGCCCCGCGGTCAGCACGACGCCCGCGCCCCACGCGAGCACGGACGTCCGCTGCCGCCGCCACGTCAGGCCCACCAGCCCACCGACCCGGCCGCGCGCCGGACCCGGGCGGTCCGGCAGGAGACCCGTCCCCAGGTCGCGGCGTCGCACGAGCACGGCCGCGAGCGCCACGCACGCGGCCGCCGCCGCGGCGCTGACGCCCAGCGGCCACCAGCGGTCGAGCGTGTAGGGCGCGGTGGCCTGCGACCACCCGAACGGCGAGAGCCACGACCACGCGCTCGTGCTGCGCGGACCGTGCACGTCGCCGACCGCGCGCAGCACGAACGCGACGCCGACCACGGCGAGGCCGAGCGCGTTCGTCGTGCGCGCGTGCGTGGTGAGCTGCGCCGCGACGGCCGTCGCCGCGGCCACCACGAGCGCGGCCGCGACGACCGACGCCACGAGCAGCGCCGACCCGGCGGGGTCGAGCTCGGTCGTGAGCAGCGCGGCGAGCAGCAGCACGCCGACCGCGAGCACCTCGGACGCGGTCGCGAGCAGACCGGCCGCGACGGGCGCCGCGCGCCCCACGGGCTGCGACCGGACGAGCTCGAGACGCCCGTCCTCCTCGGGTGCGCGCAGGTGCCGCGCGACCGCGAGCACGGCCATGATCGCGACCGGCACCGCGAGCCAGACGCCGAGCTCGTTCGCGGTCATCGCGCCGAGCGTGTAGTCGTCGAGCCCGTAGCCCGGACCCGCGAGCGCGGTCGCGGCGGGCGACGCGATGAGCGCGGCCCGGGCCGCGAGGTCGGCGGGCGTCGCGTACAGGCCGGCGAGCCCGACGACCGAGACCTGGGCCGCGCCCGCGACCGCGACGGCCCAGACGGCGGCGGTCCAGCGGTCGGCGCGCAGCGCGAGGCGCAGCAGCCGTCCCGTGCCGGCCAGCGGACCGTGCGGCGCGGGCGCGACCCGACCGGGTGCCGACCGCCGCGACGCCGTGGTGGTCACCGCTCCCCCACGCCGAGCGTCGCGAGCTCGTCGCTGTACTCGCGCAGGAACAGGTCCTCGAGCGTCGGCGGGTGCGCCGTCACGGACCGCACGCCGTGCGCCGCGAGGACACCCAGGACGGCGTCGAGCGCGGGCGCGTCGGCGGCGAGGGTCACGCGGTCGTCGTCGACCCGCACGTGGTGCGCGCCCGCGATCCCGTCGAGCGCGGTGCGCGCGCCCGCGGCGTCGGCGAGGCCCGCGACGACGGTCGTGCGCGTGAGGCCGCGCAGGTCGTCGAGCGTGCCGGTGCTCACGGCACGGCCGCGGCGGATGATCGTCACGCGTGCCGCGAGCGCCTCGACCTCGGCGAGCACGTGGCTCGAGAGCAGCACGGTGCGCCCCTCGGCGGCCGCCTCGCGCACGACCTCCTGGAACACGGCACCCATGAGGGGGTCCAGGCCCGACGTGGGCTCGTCCATGAGCAGCAGCTCGACGTCGGCGGCGAGCGCCGCGACGAGCGCGACCTTCTGGCGGTTGCCCTTGGAGTAGGCGCGGGCGCGCACGCGCGGGTCGAGCTCGAACCGTTCGACGAGCTCGTCGCGCCGCCGCGGGTCGAGCCCGCCCCGCAGCCGCCCGAGCAGGTCGATCGTCTCGCCGCCCGTGAGCTGCGGCCAGAGCGTGACGTCGCCGGGCACGTACGCGAGGCGCCGGTGCAGCGCCACGGGGTCGCGCCACGGGTCGCCGCCGAGCAGCGCGACGTCGCCCGCGTCGGCGCGCAGCAGCCCGAGCAGCACCCGCACGGTGGTCGACTTGCCGGCGCCGTTGGGCCCGAGGAACCCGTGCACCTCGCCCGTGCGGACGGTGAGGTCGAGGCCGTCGAGCGCGCGGCGGCGCCCGAACGTCTTGACCAGGCCGCGCACGGCGATCGCGTCGGTCATGGCTGCTCCTGGTGGGTGGTGGGGTCGACGGGCGGCTCGGGTCGCTCCTGCGTGGCGCGCCACGCGTCGAGGTAGGTGCTGTCGGCGAACAGGCCGTGGGTGTAGAGCTCGAGGCTCGCGTGCGCGGTGGTGCGGGCCATGTGCGTGAGCGCGGCGGCCGGCTCGGCCGTCGGGGACGGTGCGCGCCCGGCCGCGGCGTCGAGCTGCGTGACGAGCAGGAGCCCGAGCTGCGCGGCGACGACGTAGCGCGCGCGGCCCTGCGGGTCGCCGGTCGGGCGGACGACGCCGGCCCGCTCACCCTCGGCGAGGTAGGTGAGCGTGTCGTCGACCATGCCGTCGACGAACCGCGCGGCGCCGGGGCCGCCGTCGAGCACGACGCGGAACAGGTAGGCGACGAGCGGCGCGTACCGGTCCATGGCGGCGAGCTGGGCGAGCACGGTCGTGGCGGGCTGCGCCATCGCGTCGGTCTTCGCGGCGACGAGCGCGTCGTGCGCGTGCTCGTCGCACGCGGCGCGCAGGCCGTCCTTGGAGCCGAAGTGGTGGAGGACGAGGGCGGGGCTGACGCCGGCGTCGGCCGCGACCTGCCGCACGCCGACGCCGAAGCCGTCGCGGCCGAAGCGCAGCATCGCGGCGTCGCGGATGCGGGCACGTGCCGTGAGGTCGTCGGCTGATCGCATGTTCAGCATGCTAAACGTCGGTTCAGCCTGCGGGCAACCCCCTCACGCCGAGCCCCGCGGGCGATGTCGGCGCCTGGCCGTAGCGTGCACGCCGTGAGCCAGACGACGACCCGCCGCGCGCGCACCGCAGACAAGTCCGCCGAGCGCCCCGGCTTCCGCTGCACCGAGTGCGGCTGGACCGCCACCAAGTGGGTCGGCCGCTGCGGCGAGTGCCAGGAGTGGGGCTCGGTCGTCGAGGACGCCGGCCCCGGCTCGGGCGGCCCGCGCACGGTCGCGGTCGCCCCCACGCGCAACCCCGCGCGCCCCATCCACGAGATCGACGTCGAGTCCGCCGCCGCACGCCCCACGGGCGTCGACGAGCTTGACCGCGTGCTCGGCGGCGGGCTCGTGCCCGGCGCCGTGGTGCTGCTCGCGGGCGAGCCCGGCGTCGGCAAGTCGACGCTGCTGCTCGACGTCGCGGCGCGCGCCGCGCGCACGGGCCGGCGCGTGCTCTACGTGACGGGCGAGGAGTCCGCGGCGCAGGTGCGGCTGCGCGCCGGTCGCATCCACGCGCTCGACCCGGCGCTGCTGCTCGCGGCCGAGACCGACCTCGGCACCGTGCTCGGCCACGTCGAGGCCGTCGACCCCGACCTGCTGGTCCTCGACTCGGTGCAGACCGTCTCGAGCGCGCAGGTCGACGGCGCACCCGGCGGCGTCTCGCAGGTCCGCGAGGTCACGGCCGCCCTCATCACGGCCGCCAAGTCGCGCGCGCTGCCCGTCGTGCTGGTCGGGCACGTGACGAAGGACGGCTCGGTCGCCGGCCCGCGCACGCTCGAGCACCTCGTCGACGTCGTGTGCCAGTTCGAGGGCGAGCGCCACTCGCGCCTGCGGCTGCTGCGCGCGACCAAGAACCGCTACGGCCCCACCGACGAGGTCGGCTGCTTCGACCTGTCGGAGCACGGCATCGTCGGC
This sequence comes from Cellulomonas sp. HD19AZ1, assembly GCF_004535805.1. Classification (NCBI taxonomy): domain Bacteria; kingdom Bacillati; phylum Actinomycetota; class Actinomycetes; order Micrococcales; family Cellulomonadaceae; genus Cellulomonas; species Cellulomonas sp. HD19AZ1. The sequence continues at coordinate 231,518 of NZ_SPHX01000006.1, read as the reverse complement.
CTGGCCGACCCGTCGGGGCTGTTCACCTCGCGCCTCGTCAGCGACGTGCCGGGCACGTGCCTCACGGTGACGCTCGAGGGCCGCCGCCCGCTCGCGGCCGAGGTGCAGGCGCTCGTCGCACCGAGCGTCGTGCCCAACCCGCGGCGCACCACGAGCGGCGTCGACGGCAGCCGCCTCGCGATGGTCCTCGCGGTCCTGCAGCGGCGGCTCGGCGCACGGCTCGCCGACCAGGACGTCTACGTGTCGACCGTCGGCGGAGCGCGCGTCGTCGAGCCCGCCGCCGACCTCGCGCTCGCGCTCGCCGCCGTCAGCGGGCGCGAGAACGTCCCGGTCCACGCGGGCCTCGTCGCGGTCGGCGAGGTCGGGCTCGCGGGCGAGATCCGCCCCGTGCCCGGCGTCGGACGGCGGCTCGCCGAGGCCGCTCGGCTGGGCTGCTCGCGCGCCGTCGTGCCCGCGGGCACGCTCGCCGAGGTCGCGGTGCCCGACGGGCTGCGGGTCGTCGAGGCCCCCGACCTCGCCGCGGCCGTGCTCGCGGGCCTGGCGCCCCAGGACCCGGCCGACGGCTCACGGTGACGCGGGCCCCTCACGCGCAGGTCGGCAGGTGAGACACCCGTGGCCAAGGTCTCGGCCGATCCGTCGCGCCACCGATACGATTCACGCGTGCCGCACCCGCACCACCAGGACGACCTGCTGAGGTCGACGCTCGCCGCGGTCGCGCCCGGCTCCGAGCTGCGCGACGGTCTCGAGCGGATCCTGCGCGGCCGCACGGGCGCGCTCATCGTGCTCGGGATGGACGAGACGGTCGACTCGATCTGCTCCGGCGGGTTCGTGCTCGACGTCGAGTTCTCCGCGACCCGCCTGCGCGAGCTCGCCAAGATGGACGGCGCCGTGGTCATCGACCCCGTGCGCGACCGCATCGTCCGCGCCGCCGTGCAGCTGCTGCCCGACTCGTCGATCCCCACGACCGAGTCCGGCACGCGGCACCGCACCGCCGAGCGCGTCGCGCGCCAGACGGGGCTGCCCGTGATCTCGGTGTCCGCGTCGATGCGCATCATCCAGCTCTACGTGGGCGACCAGCGGCACGTCCTCGAGGACTCCCCCACCATCCTGTCGCGCGCCAACCAGGCCCTCGCGACGCTCGAGCGGTACAAAGCCCGCCTCGACGAGGTCAGCGGCACGCTGTCGGCGCTCGAGATCGAGGACCTCGTCACGGTCCGCGACGTCTCCGCCGTCGTGCAGCGGCTCGAGATGGTGCGCCGCATCTCCGACGAGATCGCCGGGTACGTCGTCGAGCTCGGCAGCGACGGCCGTCTGCTCACGCTGCAGCTCGACGAGCTCGTCGGCGGCGTGGGCACCGAGCGCGAGCTCGTCATCCGCGACTACGTCGACACCACGCGGCGCGCGGTCGAGACCGTGCCCGACGCGCTCGCCGAGCTGGACTCGACCCAGCTGCTCGACATCGCGCACATCGCGCGCGTGCTGGGGCTGCCCGGCGGCGGCGAGGAGCTCGACGCTGCCGTGGGGCCCCGCGGCTACCGACTGCTGTCGAAGGTGCCGCGCCTGCCCCGTCCCGTGGTCGACCGGCTCGTCGACCACTTCGGCGGCCTGCAGAAGCTCCTCGCGGCCACCATCGAGGACCTCATGGCCGTCGACGGCGTGGGCGAGCAGCGCGCCCGCTCGGTCCGGGAGGGTCTGTCGCGGCTCGCCGAGTCGAGCATCCTCGAGCGCTACGTCTGACCGCGGCGGCGCCGTGCCCGCGGCACGCCGACCCGGTGACGTGCCGCCCCGCGACCCGTCAGCCCAGGCCGAACACCGCGGCCGGTGACGTCGCGCCCTGGAGCGCCACGGTCACCGAGTACGTGCCGGGCTGCGGCGACGGCAGGCCCCCGGGGCAGCCCTCGGCCGAGCGCACGCGCGTCCAGGTCAGGGCCGACACGTCCGACTCGCCGGCCGGCAGCAGCAGCGTGCGCGTGGCGGCGTCGTCGCCCGCGCAGTCGAGGCTCGACCACACGCGGTCCTCGCCCGACGTGACGACGACCTCCTGGTGCGCGTCACCCGCGTCGACCAGGCAGGGTGCCGCACCGGAGTTCGTCACGGTCACCTCGAACGTCGGGTCGACGTCGGCCGCGAACGCCTCGCCGCCCGGGGCGACGGTCAGCGCGAGCGACGCGGGGTCGCACGTGGCGACGCCGCCCGCGGCGTCCTCGGCGGTGGGTGACGGGGTCGGCGTGGCGGCCGGCGGCTCGACGGCGGCCGCGGGCGTGGGGTCGTCGCCGCCGCGGTCGAGCAGCCACGTCACGAGCAGCACGATCGCGACGAGCGGCAGGCCCAGCACCACGAGGCGCCGGATCCAGAACACGCGCGCGGGCGGGCGCGGCGGCGGGACGCGGCGCACCGCACCCGTGCCGGCGGGGCGCCGGCGGTCGCGGTCGTCCATCGTGTCCTCCCGGGTCGCGCCTCCCGCGGGGCCGCGGCTGCGGCGACCACGGTACGAGGCCCGCGGCCCGCGCGCCGTCCACGACGCGCGTGGCCGCGGCGACACGCGCCCCGGCCCGGACGGTCGTCCACATCGTGGACGACCGGTCCGGCGTCGTGAAGCGCCTCCCCGCCGCCGGTGGCGCGCACCGCACGGGAGGACGGCGCCGCGCCGGCACGGCAGGTGCGTGTCCCCGGACCGCCGCACCGCACGGGCGCGCCGCGGTGCCGCACCGCGCCGCCGTGCCGCTCGGCCGCGGCCGAAGTTGGCCCGCCTCGCGCCGCCGGGCACCATGAGGCGTGCTCGCCGCCGACCCCGACCCGCTCGCCGCCGACGTCCGACGCGACGTCGTCGCGTGGTTCGACGTGCACGCGCGCGACCTGCCCTGGCGTGCTCGCGACCGCACGCCGTGGGGCGTCCTGGTGAGCGAGGTCATGCTCCAGCAGACGCCCGTGGTGCGCGTGGAGCCGGCGTGGCGCGCGTGGATGGACCGGTGGCCGACGCCCGCGGACCTCGCGGCCGCGCCCACGGCCGACGTGCTGCGGGCGTGGGACCGCCTGGGGTACCCGCGGCGGGCGCTGCGGCTGCAGGAGTGCGCGCGCACGGTCGTCGAGCAGCACGGCGGCGACCTCCCGGACGACGAGGCGGCGCTGCTCGCGCTGCCGGGCGTCGGCGCCTACACCGCCGCGGCGGTCCGCGCGTTCGCGTTCGGACGCCGCTCGGTCGTGCTCGACACCAACGTGCGGCGCGTCCTCGCGCGCGTGGCGGCCGGCGAGGCGCTCCCGGCACCGGCCCAGACGGTCGCCGAGACACGCGCGGCGGCCGCGTGGGTGCCCGACGACGACGACGCCGCGGCGGCCCGCTGGGCGGCCGCGTCGATGGAGCTGGGCGCGTTGGTCTGCACGGCGCGCGCGCCGCGGTGCGACGCGTGCCCGGTGGCGGACCGCTGCCGCTGGCTCGCCGCGGGACGGCCCGTCGACGCGCACGCGCACCGGCGCCGCACGCAGGCGTGGACGGGCACCGACCGGCAGGCCCGCGGCCGGGTGATGGCGCTGCTGCGCGAGGCGATCGCCCCCGTGCCGCACGACGCGGTGGCGGCCGTGTGGCCCGACGCGACGCAGCTCGCGCGGTGCCTCGACGGCCTGGTCGCGGACGGTCTGGTCGCGCGGGACGTCGCACCGGGCGACGACCCGGACCCGTCGGCGACGACGTACCGCCTCCCCGGCTGAGTGTCACCCCCTACCACCCCGCACACCACCGCCACCCCACCCGCGGCCCCCACACACCACCACGATCCCGACCGCCGAACGCGGGGTCTCGCCGGTGACGGGCGTCGAGGACCGGCCGTACCCCGCGTTCGGCGGCGGGCGGCTGCGGGGCGGACCCGTGGCGCCGGGCGGGCGAGCCGACCCGTCAGAGCTCGAGGAGCATGCGGGTGTTGCCCAGGGTGTTCGGCTTGACCCGCGCGAGGTCGAGGAACTCCGCGACGCCGTCGTCGTGCGAGCGCAGCAGCTCGGCGTAGACGTCGGGCGGCACGGGGGTCCCGTCGATCTCGACGAACCCGTGGCGGCGGAAGAACTCGACCTCGAACGTCAGGCAGAACACGCGCCGCAGCCCGAGCCGGCGCGCACGGTCGACGAGCCCGTCGACGAGCGCGTGGCCGACGGCCCGCCCGCGGTACTCGGGTGCGACCGCGAGCGTGCGGATCTCGGCGAGGTCCTCCCACATGACGTGCAGCGCACCGCAGCCGACCACGTCGCCGCCGTCGGCGGGGCGCGCGACGAGGAACTCCTGCACGGCCTCGTAGTAGCCGACCCACTCCTTGGCCAGCAGGATGCGCTCGTGCGCGTAGGGCTCGACGAGCCGGTGGATCGCGCGGACGTCGGCGGGCAGGGCCGGCACGACGTCGACGGGGGCGGGTTCGCTCACGCCCCCAACCTACGCACGGACGTGCACGCGCCGGGCCGCCCCGCACGGTCCCGACCCCGTCCGTCCCACGGGTCGAACGCGGGGTTCGGCCGGTCTGCGCGGCCCGGCACCGGACGAACCCCGCGTTCGCCGGAGGAGTGAGACCCGGGGGCGGGATGGGTGCAGCGGAGCCGGCGGGTGCAGCGGGGGCGGCGGGTGCAGCGGGCCGGCGGGTGGGTGGGTCAGGGGCGGCGCGGGTGCGCGTGGGGGCGCGACGACGCGGCCTCGACGAGCGCGGTGGCGGTGACCTCGTCGACGACGAGGTCGGTGACGACGTCGGCGCGCAGCGCGGCCAGCAGCGGCGCGACCTTGTTGTCGCCGGCGACGACGCACACGCGCCGCGGCACGCGCTGCAGCTCGTCGGGCGTGGGGCCGGTCGCGCGGCTGTTGAGCGAGACGTCCTGCCAGGACCCGTCGGCGCGCAGGAAGACCGTGCAGACGTCGCCGACGACGCCCTCGTCGTGCAGGCGGCGCACGTCGTCCTCGTCGAGGTACCCGGCCGAGTAGACGTGCGACGGCACGGCGCCGGCGACGGCTCCCGCGGAGAACACGGCGATGTCGGCGCGGCGCTGCATGTCCAGGACCCGCTTGACCGACCGTTCGCGCCACATCGCGGCCTTGGTGTCGGGGAAGTCGAAGAAGGCGGGGACGGAGAAGTGGTGCACGGCCGCGCCGAACGCCGACCCGAACGACGAGATGAGGTCGGACGCGTACTCGACGCCCGACGTGCGCATGTTCGCGGCGCCGTTGAGCTGCACGACCGCCGACCCGCGCGTCGGCTTGGGCGCGAGGTACCGCGACACGGCCGCGAGCGTGGTGCCCCACGCGATGCCCATGACCATGTCGGAGTCGAACCACGACGCGAGCAGACGTGCGGCGGTCATGGCGACCTGGTCGAGCCGCTCGACCGAGCCGGCGGAGTCGGGCACGGGCACGACGTACGTGTCGATGCCGTACGCGGCGGAGATCGAGCGACCGAGGCCCGGCGCGCGCGTGCTCGACGGGCGCAGCGTGATCTCGACGAGCCCGGTCTCCCGCGCGCGCTTGAGCAGGCGCGACACCGTCGAGCGGGAGGTACCGAGATGACGCGCGATGACCTCCATCTTGAGGTCCTGCAGGTAGTACATCGACGCCGCGCGCAGCACGTCCTGCTCCCGCTCCACGAACACCCGGCGCCACCCCTCGTACGGACCATGGTCCCGGCAACCCTGCACGTTCGTGCACTCCGGTTGCGCGTCCGTTCTGGACGTGATGACGATAACCGGGACGCGCCCGGCGGGCGAGGGGGCCACCGCCGTCCGACGCGTCCGACCGCACGGCTCCACCCGGGAGGGGATCCACCGCATGAGGACCGCACCGCTGACGGCACAGGCACGCCAGGACGCGCTGGCGGCGCTGCGCCGCAGCTCCGAGGGCGGCGGCGAGCTCGACGTGCTCGTGGTCGGCGGCGGCGTCACCGGCGCGGGCATCGCGCTCGACGCCGTGACGCGCGGGCTGTCGACCGCGGTCGTCGAGGCGCAGGACTGGGCGTCCGGCACGTCGAGCCGCTCGAGCAAGCTCGTGCACGGCGGCCTGCGCTACCTGCAGATGCTCGACTTCCACCTGGTGCGCGAGGCGCTCACCGAGCGCGACCTGCTGATCACGCGGATCGCACCGCACCTGGTCAAGCCCGTGAGCTTCCTCTACCCGCTGGAGAACCGGGTCTGGGAGCGCGCGTACGTCGGCGCGGGCGTCGCGCTCTACGACACCCTCGCGTCGGTCTCCGGCACGCGCCGCGCGATGCCGATCCACCAGCACCTCACCCGCAAGGGCATGGAACGGCTGTTCCCCGACCTGCGGCACGACGCGGCCGTCGGCGCGGTCCGGTACTGGGACGCGAGCGTCGACGACGCGCGCCTCGTCGAGACGCTCGTCCGCACGGCCGTCAGCTACGGCGCGCACGCCGCGTCCCGCACGCAGGTCGTCGGGCTCGAGACCACGGCCGGCGGCGCCGTCACCGGTGCGCGCGTGCAGGACCTCGAGACCGGCGAGGAGATCGCCGTGCGCGCCCGCCAGGTCATCAACGCCACGGGCGTGTGGACCGAGCAGACCGAGTCGCTCGCGGGCAGCGAGGGCGGCCTGCGCGTGCTGGCCTCGAAGGGCATCCACATCGTCGTGCCGCGCCAGCGGATCGAGGGCAACACGGGCCTGATCCTGCAGACCGAGAAGTCGGTGCTGTTCATCATCCCGTGGTCCCGCTACTGGGTGATCGGCACGACCGACACCCCGTGGGAGCAGGAGCTCACGCACCCCGTCGCGACGAGCGCCGACATCGACTACGTCATCGACCACGCCAACCAGGTGCTGTCGCGCCCGCTGACGCGTGACGACGTCATCGGCACGTGGGCCGGCCTGCGGCCGCTGCTGCAGCCGGGCACCAAGGAGGGCACGTCGTCCGCCAAGGTGTCGCGCGAGCACACGGTCGCCTCCCCCACGCCGGGCCTCACGGTCATCGCGGGCGGCAAGCTGACGACGTACCGCGTCATGGCCAAGGACGCGGTGGACTTCGCGCTCGGGTCGCGCGCCACGACGCTGCCGTCGATCACGCACGAGGTGCCGCTGGTCGGCGCGGAGGGCCTGCGCGTCGTGCAGCGCCAGTCCCGCGCGATCGCCGCGCGCTACGGCTGGGACCGCCCCCGCATGGACCACCTGCTGCACCGCTACGGCTCGCTGCTGCAGGAGCTCACGGACCTGTGCGACGAGCGCCCCGAGCTCGCTCGCCCGCTGCAGCACGCGCCCGCGTACATCGGCGCCGAGATCGTCTACGCCGCGAGCCACGAGGGCGCGCTGCACCTGGACGACGTGATGATGCACCGCACGCGCCTCAACTACGAGCAGTCCGACAAGGGCGTGGGCGCGCTCGACGAGATCGCCGACCTGCTGGCCCCCGTGCTGGGCTGGGACGACGCGACGCGGCGCCGCGAGATCGAGGCGTACGTCGCGCGCGCCGAGGCCGAGGACGCCGCGGCGGCCGAGCCCGACGACGCGTCGGCCGAGCGCGTGCGGCTGCGGGCGACCGACGTCGCTCCGCTCGTGGCGCTGGGGGACGACGACGTCGACCCCGGCACCAAGCCCGGCTCGCCCGCCGGACGCGGCACGTCCGGCCCGGCCGGCACCTGAGACCCCGGGGGTGCGGCGCCCCGCCGCACCGCACCCCCGGCCCACCGTCCCCTCGCGGACGGTGACCACCCGCGGCGGGGGCCCGCGTGACAACGACGTCGACGGAAGAGGTCGAAGTGGACTACACGATCGGTGATGCGTTCCTCTCGGAGACGCTCGGCACCGCCCTGCTCCTGCTGCTGGGTGCCGGCGTCGTGGCGAACGTGATCCTGCCGAAGACCAAGGGCTTCGGCGGTGGCTGGCTGCTCATCAACTTCGGATGGGGCCTCGGTGTGTTCGCCGGCGTGTACGCGGCGTACAAGTCGGGGGCGCACCTGAACCCCGCGGTGACCATCGGCATCTGGGCGTCCGGCGCGGACGAGTTCGCCAAGGGCATCCCGGTGACCGCCGCCAACGGGTTCCTCTACGTGACCGCGCAGATGCTCGGTGCCTCGATCGGCGCCGGCCTGGCGTTCCTCGCGTACAAGAAGCACTTCGACCAGGACGCCGACCCGGCCGTGAAGCTGGGCGTGTTCTCGACCGGCCCCGAGCTGCGCTCGTACGGCTGGAACTTCGTCACCGAGGTGCTGGCGACGTTCGTCCTGGTGTTCATCGTGCTCGCGTTCGGCAAGACCCCCGCCGAGCTCGGGCCGCTGGCCGTCGCGCTGCTCGTGGTCGGCATCGGCGCGAGCCTCGGCGGGCCCACCGGCTACGCCATCAACCCGGCCCGTGACCTCGGCCCGCGCATCGCGCACGCGCTGCTGCCCATCAAGGGCAAGGGCTCGTCGGACTGGGCCTACGCCTGGGTCCCGATCGCCGGCCCGCTCGTCGGCGGGATCCTCGCGGGCCTGCTGGCGCGCGTGTACATCGTCTGACCCCGCTTCCCCACCACCACGTCAGCCCCGACGGAGGGATCCCGCATGACCGACCAGTTCGTCCTGGCGATCGACCAGGGCACCACCTCGACCCGCGCCATGATCTTCGACCACGCCGGCATGGTCGTCTCGGTGGGCCAGAAGGAGCACGAGCAGATCTTCCCCAAGGCCGGGTGGGTCGAGCACGACCCGACGGAGATCTGGACCAACACGCGCGAGGTCGTCGGCATGGCCCTGGGCCGTGCGAGCCTCACGCACGAGCAGATCGCCGCGGTCGGCATCACCAACCAGCGCGAGACCGCCGTCGTGTGGGACCGCGAGACCGGTGAGCCGGTGTACAACGCGATCGTCTGGCAGGACACGCGCACGCAGAAGATCTGCGACGAGCTCGCGGCGCTGGGGGGCGGCGCCGAGCGCTACAAGGACAAGGTCGGGCTGCCGCTCGCGACGTACTTCTCGGGGCCCAAGATCCGCTGGATCCTCGACAACGTCGAGGGTGCGCGCGAGAAGGCGGAGGCCGGGCGGCTCGCGTTCGGCAACACCGACTCGTGGGTGCTGTGGAACATGACCGGCGGCGTCAACGGCGGCATCCACGTCACCGACCCGACCAACGCGTCGCGCACCATGCTCATGAACATCGACTCGCTCACGTGGAACGAGGAGATCGCCGGCGAGATGGGCGTGCCCGTCTCGATGCTCCCCGAGATCCGCTCGTCGTCCGAGGTGTACGGCGAGGGCCGCAAGGGCGGTCTCCTGCCGGGCGTGAAGATCGCGGGCATCCTGGGCGACCAGCAGGCCGCGACGTTCGGGCAGGCGTGCTTCGAGGTGGGGCACGCCAAGAACACGTACGGCACCGGCAACTTCATGCTCATCAACACGGGCACCGAGCCGATCTCGTCGCAGAACGGCCTGCTGACGACCGTCTGCTACAAGATCGGCGACCAGCCGACCGTGTACGCGCTCGAGGGGTCGATCGCCGTGACGGGGTCGCTCGTCCAGTGGCTGCGCGACAACCTCGGCATCATCTCGTCCGCCCCCGAGGTCGAGCAGCTCGCGGCCACGGTCGAGGACAACGGCGGCGCGTACTTCGTGCCCGCGTTCTCCGGCCTGTTCGCGCCGTACTGGCGCTCCGACGCGCGCGGCGCGCTCGTCGGCCTCACGCGCTACGTCAACAAGGGGCACATCGCGCGCGCGGCGCTCGAGGCCACGGCGTTCCAGACGCGCGAGGTGCTCGACGCCATGAACGCGGACTCGGGGGTGGACCTCACCGAGCTCAAGGTCGACGGCGGCATGGTCGCCAACGACGCGCTCATGCAGTTCCAGGCCGACATCCTCGGCGTCCCGGTGATCCGCCCGCAGGTCGCGGAGACCACGGCGCTGGGCGCCGCGTACGCCGCGGGCATCGCGGTCGGCTACTGGTCGGGCGAGCAGGACGTGATCGACAACTGGGCCGAGGACAAGCGCTGGGAGCCGTCGATGGACGGCGACGAGCGCGACCGGCAGTACCGGCTCTGGAAGAAGGCCGTCACGAAGTCGTTCGACTGGGTGGACGACGACGTGCGCTGACCGCACGACGACCGGCGCGCCCGCGCGCCGGTGAGGACGAGGGCCCGGGGCGGGGAGGCTCCGGGCCCTCGCCCTGCCCGGACCGCCCCGTTCGTCCGGTCCCGCCCCTGGGTGCTACCACCCCTCTTCGCCGTGCAGGACGAACGTCCTGCTCGACTCCCTTCACCTGCGGGCACGCCCCGCCGATGGGGCCGAGGACGCACCTCGAGCCCCGGGGAGCGACGAGGAGCGGAGGGACGCATGCGAGTGCGTCGGTGGATCACGACGACGGTGGCGACGGTGCTCGCCGCGGGGACGGTGGCGGTCACGTCCACGGCCGCGCAGGCCGCGAGCGCGGACGAGCTCGCGGCGGCCCTGCTGGGCGGCACGGACGCGCTCGCGTCGGCCGAGCTGCTGGCGCCCGCCCAGGCGAACGGCGCGTCGGCGGCCGTCATGACGACCCCGGTGGCGGGGTTCCCGACGCGCCCCGGCGGGTCGTACGTGGTGCTGTCGTCCGGGCGTGCGGACCAGCTGATCGGCGCGCAGGGCACGGCGGCCAGCACGGCGTGGTCGTCCACCGCGGTGCGGCCCAGCGTGTTCGACGTGACGACGCTGCGCGTGACGCTCGACGTCCCCGCGGGGGCCAACTGCCTGCTGGGCGTGAGCTTCCGCTTCCTGTCCGAGGAGTACCCGCAGTACGTGGGCGACGTGTACAACGACGCGTTCATCGCCGAGGTCGGCCAGAGCACCTGGACGATCGGGCCCGGCAACACGATCGTCGCGCCCGACAACTTCGCGTTCGACCCGCAGGGTCGCGTGCTCAGCATCAACTCCGGCCTGTTCGGCGCCGGCTCGTCGCCCGCCGCCGAGGCCGTGGGCACCGTGTTCAACGGCGCCTCGCCGCTGCTCACCGCCGCGGTCCCGCTGCAGGGCGGCACGCAGCAGGACCTGTTCTTCACGGTCTTCGACCAGAGCGACGCGACGCTCGACTCGGCCGTGATCATCGACAACCTGCGCGTCGGCACGGTCGCGGACGTCGCGACGCAGTGCCGGCCCGGCGCGCAGCAGGCGCCGTCGGAGATCACGGTCACCGCGCAGGCGCCGACGCAGGTCGACGCGGACGGCACGGCCGACGACACGTACACGGTGCCGGCCGTCGAGGGCGTCCAGTACACGGTCGACGGCACGCCCGTCGCGGCCGGCACGTACCCGGGCGCCGGCACGGTCGTGGTGACCGCGACCGCGCTGCCCGGGTACGTCCTCACCGGTGCGACCGAGTTCACGCTCGTCTTCACCGACGTCCGCCACGTGACGGCCGTCCCCCCGACGCAGGTCGACACGTGGGGCACCGCCGACGACACGTACACGATCCCGTCGGTCGACGGCGTGCAGTACCTCGTCGACGGCGCACCCGTCGCCGCCGGCACGCACCCGGGCGCCGGCACCGTCGTCGTCGAGGCGTCCGCGCTGCCCGGGTACGTCCTCACGGGACCGACGCGGTTCGAGCTGGTCTTCACCGACGTCCGCCAGGTCGCCGCGACCGAGCCCGCGCAGGTGGACACGTGGGGCACCGCCGACGACACCTACACGATCCCGTCCGTCGACGGCGTGCAGTACCTCGTCGACGGCAGCCCCGTCGCGCCCGGCACCTACCCCGGCACCGGCACCGTCGTGGTGACCGCCGAGGCCGCCGAAGGGCACGTGCTGACGGGCCCGTCCGAGTGGGTGCTCACGTTCACCGACGTGCGGCAGGCCACCGCGGTGGCCCCCGGGTGGACCGACGCCGCGGGCACCGCCGACGACACCTACACGATCCCGTCGGTCGAGGGCGTGCGGTACTCGGTCGACGGCACGCCCGTCGCGGCCGGCACCCACCCGGGCACCGGGACGGTCGTCGTCGAGGCGAGCGCGCTGCCGGGCTACGTCCTGACGGGCCCGACGGCGTTCACGCTCACGTTCACCGACGTGACCCCGGTCGCGGCCGTCGCCCCGGGTGTCCTGGACCGTCCCGGCACGGCGCTCGACCGCGTCGTGGTCCCGACGGTCCCGGGCGTCGTCTACCTGCTGGGCGACCAGGTCCTGGCACCGGGCGAGCACGCGCTCACCGGAACGCACGAGATCACCGTCCGCGCCGCGGACGAGCGCCACGTCCTCACCGGCCCGACGCGGTTCACCGTCGTGCTGTCGGACGCCGACGTGCCCGGGCGGGTCACGGGCCTGGCCGGCGGTGCCGGGCGCGAGCAGGTGTCCCTCACGTGGTCCCCGACGCCGACCGCGACGGGCTACCGCGTCCAGCGCAGCACGGACGGCAGCACCTGGACCGACGTCGCGACGACGGGCGCCCCGGCGGGCACCGTGCCGGCGACGGGTGGTGCCGCCTGGTACCGCGCGGCCGCGACGAACGACCTGGGCCAGGGCCCGTGGAGCGAGCCCGTGCAGGTCGCCCCCGCGCGCCCCGCCGACGCGCCGCGCGTGACGTCGGTCGTGCCGGGCAACCGGTCGCTGACGGTGACGTTCGAGGCGCCCGGGTCCGACGGCGGCGCGCCGGTCGAGCACTACGAGTACACGGTCGACGGCGGCGCGACGTGGGTGCGGGTCGACGGGTCGCCGTTCGTGGTGCGTCGCCTCACCAACGGCACGGCGTACGACGTCCGGGTCCGCGCCGTGACGGCGGCGGGGCCCGGCACGGCCGGGACCGGGACGGCCACGGCCCCGGCGGTCGTGCCCGTGACGGTCGACGGCACCGACGGGACGCCGACGGTGCCCACCGTGGCACCGGGCGCCGTGCTCGTGCGCTCGGACGACCGGCCCGTGGCCGCGACGCTCACGACCGGGCCCGAGGGCGTCACCGTCGCGGGCGACGGGTTCGGCGTGTCGCTGCGCGGGTTCGAGACCGACGGCTCGCCGCTCGCGGTGGACGGCGAGGGCCGGCTCGTGGTCGAGCAGGGCGGGTTCGTGTCCGTCACCGGCCACGGGTTCGCGCCGGGCAGCGAGGTCGACGTCTGGCTGTTCTCGACGCCGACCCTGCTGGGCACCGTGCCCGTGGGCGCCGACGGGACGTTCGCCGCGCGGCTCGCGCTGCCGGCGGGCATCCCGGCGGGGCTGCACACGGCCCAGCTCAACGGCACCGCGGCGGACGGCTCGCTGCGCTCGGTCGCGACCGGGCTGGTCGTGCGCGCCGCGCCCGGCGGCCCCGCGGCCGACGCGGGTGCGCTGGCCGTGACGGGTGCGTCGACGGCGCCGCTCGCGCTCGCCGCGCTCGCGCTGCTGCTGCTCGGCGCCGGTGCGCTGCTCGCGGCGCGCCGCCGGGGCGGGCGCGGCTGACGCCGCCCGCACCCGGTCGGGCCCGCTCCCCCGTGGGGGGCGGGCCCGACCCACGTCCGGGGCCGGCGGTGTCGGCGTCGGCGTCGGCGGGTAGCGTTCCGCCCCGTGCTGCTCGCGACCTGGAACATCAACTCGATCCGTGCCCGCGTGGACCGCGCCGTGGCCTTCCTCGAGCGCACGGGGGTCGACGTCCTCGCGCTGCAGGAGACGAAGGTCAAGGACGAGGCGTTCCCGCGCGAGCCGTTCGAGGCCCTCGGCTACGAGGTCGTCACGCACGGGTACTCGCAGTGGAACGGCGTCGCGGTGCTGTCCCGCGTGGGCGTCGCCGACGTCGAGCGCGGGTTCCCCGGGCAGCCGACGTGGGGCGACCCGGGCGTCGCCGAGGCGCGCGCGCTCGGCGTCACGTGCGGCGGCGTGCGCGTCTGGAGCCTGTACGTGCCGAACGGGCGCGAGGTCGGCGACCCGCACTACACGTACAAGCTCGACTGGCTCGCGGCGCTGCGCGACGCGGCGCAGGGCTGGCTCGCGACCGACCCGCGGGCGCAGGTCGCGATGGTCGGCGACTGGAACGTCGCGCCGCTCGACACCGACGTGTGGGACGTCGGCTGGTTCGCGGGACGCACGCACGTGACGCCCGCCGAGCGCGACGCGTTCACGGCGTTCGCGCACGCCGGCTACACCGAGGTCTCGCGCGTGCACCTGCCGGCCGAGCGCACGTTCACCTACTGGGACTACCAGCAGCTGCGGTTCCCGCGGGACGAGGGCATGCGCATCGACCTCACGTACGCGAGCCCGGCGCTCGCGGCGCGCGTCACGGGCGCGCGGATCGAGCGCGACGAGCGCAAGGGCAAGCAGCCGTCGGACCACGTGCCGGTCGTGCTGGAGATCGCCGAGCCGTGACGGGCGACCCGTGCGGGTGCGTCGGCGCGCCCGCACGGGTGGTCGCGCCCCCGGCCCGTGGCCCCCGGGACGAACCCGTCATCCCGCTCCACTAGATTCGGCACCATGACGTCGACCCCCGAGGACCGCGACACCCCCGCCGCCGGGGCCGGTCCGGTCCAGGAGCCGCCCGCGGCCGAGCCCACCGTGTCCGAGCCGCCGGCGCCCGAGCCGCCCGCCGCACCGGGCGCGACCGCGTCCGCGACGTGGGGGACGTCCGCGTCGCCCGTGTACGGAGGCCAGGACACCCAGCCGCTCGCGGGGACCGCCCCGACGCAGCCGTTGCCGCCCGCGGGCGACACGCAGCCCCTCACGTGGGCCACGCCGGCGCCGACGGCCCCGCTGCCCGCGGCGACCGGTGCACCGGCGCCGGCGTCCGCGCCGCAGGACCCGTGGGCGGTCCGCGCCGACGCGACCTCGGGCGCGTCGGCGTCGCCCTACGGCGCCGCACCGACGCCGCCGCCGCTCGGGTCCGGCGGTGCGACGCCGCCGCCCGGTGTCGGCGGCGCCGCGCCGACGTACGGCACGCCGCCCCCGCCGCCCGGCCCCGGCTACGGTGCGGCACCGCCCGCGGGCCCCGGCTACGGCGCCCCCGCCGGCCCCGGACCGTGGGGGCCGCCCGCGACCCCGGTCGACGGGCTCGCGATCGCGTCGGTCATCACGTCGGGCGCGGGGCTGCTGCTCATGCTCGGCGCACCGGGGCCGATCGGCATCGGGCTCGGCATCGGGTCGCTCGCGCGCATCAAGCGCACGGGCGCCCGGGGCCGCGGCCTGGCGATCACGGGCATCGTGCTCGGTGCCGTCGGCACCCTCGTGCTCGGCTTCATGGTGTGGCTCTTCGTGACGCTCGTCGCCTGGGGCCAGACCCAGGCCCAGCAGGCGTCCGACGCGCTGGGCAGCGGCAGCCTCGAGCAGCTGCTGGAGGACCTGCAGAGCGGCAGCGGCTCGTCGGGCTCGGGCGAGCTCGACGGACTGTTCGACGACCTGCAGGAGCAGCTCGACCAGCTCGACCAGGGCACGGGCTCCGACGCGTCGGGCACGCTCCCGCAGTACACGCTGCCCCAGGACGTCGCGGCGGGGACCTGCTACTCGACGTTCCCCGGCTACTACGACCTGTCCGACGCGATCCCGCTGCCGTGCGACGTCGAGCACGACGCGGAGGTCGTCGCGCTCGTCACCGCGACCGGTGCGCCCGCGACCGACCTCTCGGCCGACGACCCGGTGATGACCACGGCCCTCGACGAGTGCGCCGCGGCGATCGACGCGATCGACCCCGGCCTGCTCGAGCGCGGCTACGCCGACGTGTGGCTGCCGCACCCGGACCAGGTCGCCGCCGGTCAGCTCGTCGGGTACTGCATCGTCGAGGACGACGCGCCGCGCACCGGGTCGCTGCTGGGGGCGACCCCCTGACCTCCGCCGACGGGCCGGGCGGTGACGTCCCGGACGACCTGTACGCCCCGACGTACCGCGCCCCGGGGTGGCAGGAGGCCGCCGCCGACCACGCCCGCGCGCGGCGACGCACCGTGCTGGTCGCGGCGGGCGTGGGCGCGCTCGTCGTCCTCGCCGTCGCGGCGGTGGTCGGGACGCGCGCCGTCACGGCGGCGCGCAGCCGGCCGCTGCCGGCCGACGTGACGGCCCCGACGTCGGCGCACGTCGTGCAGCTCGTCACCGGGTCGTGCGTCGCCGCGCTGCCGGCCGACGGCGAGGTCGCACGCGTGGACGTCGTGCCGTGCGCGCAGCCGCACGCGGCGCAGGTCGTCGCGCAGTACGCGTTCGACCCCGCGGCGGTGTGGCCCGGTCAGGCGGGCGCCGACGCGCGCGTGGCCCGCGCGTGCGTCCTGAGCGAGGACGAGCAGGCGGCGGGCGTGCGCGTGGTGACGTGGGCGCCGACGGAGCAGGGGTGGGGCCGCGGCGACCGCACGGGGCTGTGCCTCGCGGTGCCGCCGTCGCCGGTCACGGGCTCGTTCCTCGACGGCTCGGCGACACCGGCACCCTGACCCCGCGCCCCGGACGGGTGCACGACGTCCCTCAGGCGTCCGTGCGCTCGCCGCGCCGTGCCGCGCTCGCGGCGCGCCGGCGCTCGCCCCGGGCACCCGTGCGCGCCCACACGAAGTGCACGAGGACGGCCGCGATGACGACGTACACGACCGCGTTGAGCCAGTCGCTGTACCGGCCGACGTCCTCCCACTGCGAGCCCAGCAGGTACCCGGCCCACACCAGGCCGCCGTTCCACACGGCCGATCCGACCAGCGTGTAGAGCGAGAACCGCCAGAACGCCATGCCCTCGACCCCGGCCGGGATCGAGATGAGGCTGCGCACCACGGGCACGCACCGCCCGACCAGCACCGCGACGCCGCCGTGCCGCTCGAACCAGCCCTCGGCACGGTCGAGGTCGTCGACCTCCATGAGCGGCAGCCGCTCGAGCCAGCGGCGGATGCGCGCGCGCCCGACCCACGCGCCCAGCCCGTACAGCGCCCACGCGCCGACCAGCGCACCGAGCGTGGCCGCCGCGACGGCCCAGGCGAGCGACATGCCGCCCTGCGACGCGACGTACCCGGCGACGGGCAGCACGACCTCGGACGGGATGGGCGGGAAGAGGTTCTCGAGCGCGACCAGCAGGCCCACGCCGACGGGTCCGAGCGCGTCGATCACGGACACGACCCACCCGGCGAGACCGGTGAGCTCGCCGCCGCCGGCGGCGTGCAGGACGGTGGCGGGCGCGAGCGGCAGCATGTCGACGGATGCTGCCACGCGGACCACCGGTGCGCGCGCCGACCCCGCCGCACGGGCGGGGTCGGCGCGCGGCGGTCAGCGGGTCGCGTGCACCGTCAGGCCGCCGTCGGCGAGGTCGACGTGGACGGTGTCGCCGTCGCGCACCTCGCCCGCGAGCAGGCTGCGCGCGAGCCGGTCGCCGATCTCCTTCTGCACCAGGCGGCGCAGCGGACGTGCCCCGTACGCGGGGTCGTAGCCCTCGAGCGCGAGCCACTCGCGCGCACCCTCGGAGACGTCGAGCGTGAGACGACGGTCCGCGAGCCGCTGCGCGAGCGCGTCGACCTGCAGGTCGACGATCCGCCCGATCTCCGCGATCGTCAGCGCGTCGAACAGCACGACGTCGTCGAGCCGGTTGAGGAACTCCGGCTTGAACGCCGCCCGCACGGCGCCCATGACGGCGTCCCGCTTCGACGCCTCGTCGAGGGTCGGGTCGACGAGGAACTGCGAGCCGAGGTTCGACGTCAGCACGAGGATGACGTTGCGGAAGTCGACCGTGCGGCCCTGGCCGTCCGTCAGGCGCCCGTCGTCGAGCACCTGCAGCAGCACGTCGAAGACCTCGGGGTGCGCCTTCTCGACCTCGTCGAGCAGCACGACCGAGTACGGCCGGCGCCGCACGGCCTCGGTGAGCTGACCGCCCTCCTCGTAGCCGACGTACCCCGGGGGCGCGCCGACGAGCCGGGCGACCGAGTGCTTCTCGCCGTACTCGCTCATGTCGATCCGCACCATGGCGCGCTCGTCGTCGAACAGGAAGTCCGCGAGCGACTTCGCGAGCTCGGTCTTGCCGACGCCCGTGGGCCCGAGGAACAGGAACGAGCCGGTCGGACGGTCGGGGTCGGAGATCCCGGCCCGCGCGCGGCGCACCGCGTCGGACACCGCCGCGACGGCCTTCTTCTGACCGATGAGCCGCTCGCCGAGCACGTCCTCCATGCGCAGGAGCTTCTGGGTCTCGCCCTCGAGCAGGCGGCCCGCGGGGATGCCGGTCCAGGCCGCGACGACCTCGGCGACCTCGTCGGGCCCGACCTTCTCGGCGATCATCGGGGTCTGCTCGGTCGCGAGCTCGCCGTCGAGCGCCGCCTCGGACGCCTCGGCGTCGGCGATCTCCTTCTCGACCGCGGGGATCTCGCCGTACATGATCCGCCCGGCGGTCGCGAGGTCGCCGTCACGCTGCGCACGGTCGGCGTCGGCACGGAGCTGGTCGAGCCGCGCCCGCAGGTCGCCGACCCGGTTGTGGCCGGCCTTCTCCTTCTCCCAGCGCGCGTTGAGCGCCGCGAGCTCCTCGCGGCGGTCGGCGAGGTCGGCGCGCAACTTCTCGAGCCGGTCGCGCGACGCGGGGTCGTCGGCCGTCTCGAGGAACTGCTCCTCCATCTCCAGGCGCGTGACGGCGCGCTGCAGCTCGTCGATCTCGACGGGCGAGGAGTCGAGCTCCATGCGCAGCCGCGACGCGGCCTCGTCGATGAGGTCGATGGCCTTGTCGGGCAGCTGACGGCCGGTGATGTAGCGGTCGGACAGGGTCGCGGCGGTGACGATCGCACCGTCGGAGATCTCGACGCGGTGGTGCGCGGCGTACCGCTCGCGCAGGCCGCGCAGGATCGCGACGGTGTCCTCGACCGACGGCTCGCCGACGAAGACCTGCTGGAAGCGGCGCTCGAGCGCGGGGTCCTTCTCGATGCGCTCGCGGTACTCGTCGAGCGTGGTGGCGCCGACCAGGCGCAGCTCGCCGCGGGCCAGCATGGGCTTGAGCATGTTGCCCGCGTCCAGTGACGACTCAGGGCCCGAGCCACCCGCGCCGACCACGGTGTGGAGCTCGTCGATGAACGTGATGATCTGCCCGTCGGAGCCGGTGATCTCGGCCAGCACGGCCTTGAGGCGCTCCTCGAACTCGCCGCGGTACTTGGCGCCGGCGACCATCGAGGCCAGGTCGAGCGAGACGAGCGTCTTGCCGCGCAGCGACTCGGGGACGTCGCCCGCGACGATGCGCTGCGCGAGGCCCTCGACGACGGCGGTCTTGCCGACACCGGGCTCGCCGATGAGCACGGGGTTGTTCTTGGTGCGGCGCGAGAGCACCTGCACGACGCGGCGGATCTCGGCGTCGCGGCCGATCACGGGGTCCAGACGACCCTCGCGGGCGCGCTGCGTGAGGTCGACGCCGTACTGCTCGAGCGCCTTGTACGTGCCCTCGGGGTTGGGGCTCGTGACGCGCCCGTTGCCGCGCACGGCGGGCAGCGCGGCGACGAGCGCGTCGCGCGAGGCGCCCGCGGCGCGCAGCGCGTCAGCGACGCCCGACTGCCCGGCGGCGAGGCCGATGAGCAGGTGCTCGGTGGACACGTAGTCGTCGCCGAGCGAGCGGGCCTCGGCGTTGGCGGCCTCGATCGCGGCGGCGGTCTGGCGCGACGCGCTCGGCTGCGCGACCGACGAGCCGGTCGAGGACGGCAGGTTGACGAGGATGCCGCGCACGGCGCGTCCGAGCGCGCCGCGGTCGGCACCGACGGCGTCGAGCAGGCCGTTGGCGACGCCGCCGTCCTGGCGCAGCAGCGCGTCGAGGACGTGGGCCGGCTCGAGCTGGGGGTTGCCGGCGGCGCTCGCGGACTGGATGGCGTCGCCGAGCGCCTCCTGCGAGCGGGTCGTGAACTTCGCGTCCAAGGGTTCCTCCTGTGCGGGTGACGCACGTCGTCGGGATGTGTCTGCCAGTCCCAACCGCTGACGAACTTGAGTCTATTCCGCTCAACTTCACGCAGCACGTCGGGCGTGTGACGGCGCCCGAGCGTCTCCACCACGGTAGACAGTGCGATACACCGGGGTAGACTCCGACCATGTCGCTCAACATCAAGAACGAGCGGACCCATGCGCTCGTCCGCCGCCTCGCGCACCTCACGGGCCAGTCGCAGACCGCGGCGGTCGAGGACGCGGTCGCGCGGCGCCTGGCCGAGGTCGAGTCCCTGGCACCGACGGGGCACGTCGACACCCGCTGGGTCGACGTGCAGCACCTGCTCGTCGAGTACCGGGCCGACCTCACACCGCAGGACCGGGCCCGCATCGCCGACGCCGACGCCGACCTGTACGACGAGCGGGGGCTGCCCCGGTGATCGTCGACACGTCGGCCGTCGTCGCGATCCTGCTCGGGGAGCCGCACGCCGAGGCGCTCGCCCGCACCGCCCTGAGCGCCCCCCACGCGCGCATGTCCGCCGCGACGTTCGTCGAGCTGTCGGCCGTCGTGACGCAGCGTGACGCCCCGCAGCAGCGGCGGCGCGTCGAGCACGTCCTCGACCGCCTGGGCGTCGAGGTCGTCGCCCTGACGCCCGAGCACGCGCGCCTCGCGGCCGAGGCGTACCGCGAGTTCGGCCGCGGCAGCGGGCACCCGGCGCGCCTCAACCTCGGGGACTGCTTCTCCTACGCCCTCGCGTCCGCGCTCGACGAGCCCCTGCTGTTCGTCGGCGACGACTTCGCACGGACCGACCTGCGCCCGGCGTGGACGCCGGACTGACGGAGCTCGCGGGTGCCCGCCGCCCACGCGTCGGCCCGCTGTCACGTCGTCGTCACCGCCCCGCCACCGGCGGCTCCTAGCGTCGGGCGCGACCGACGAGCAGAGAGCAGGGCACCGATGACCCTCACCATGACCCTCGTCCGCCACGGGCGGACCCACTTCAACGCACGCCGCATCCTGCAGGGCCGTTGCGACTCCCCCCTCACGCGCGACGGGCGCGCGGGCGTGCGGACCACCGCGCGTCACCTCGCCGCGACGCCGTTCCGCGCCGCGTGGGCGTCGCCGTCCGGGCGCGCGGTCGCGACGGCCGTCGAGCTGCTGCGCCACCACCCCGACGTGCCGCTGCGCACCGACCCCGGCCTGCTGGAGTACGCGTTCGGCGTGTACGAGCAGAAGGCCGAGCGCGTGCTCGACGAGGTCGTCGCGTGGCCCGACCTCGTCGCCGACGTGCTCGCCGGGACCCACCCCGGCCTGCCGGGCGGCGAGAGCGGCCGCGAGTTCATGGACCGCACGCGCGACGTGTTCGCGCGCATCGCGGCGACGCACCACGAGGGTCACGTCCTCGTCGTGGGCCACGGCCTCGCGCTCGGCGCGTACCTCGCGACCGTCGACGACGTGGGCCTCGTGCCGCTGCCGAACGCGTCGGTCTCGACCGTCGAGGTCGAGCGCGACGGGTCCGTGCGGCTGACGAGCGTCGCGGTCGACGTCGCGCAGCAGGGGCACGTCGCCGCGCGGCCGATGCGCGTCGAGGTGCCCGTCCCGTCCGTCGCCTGACGGCGCCGCCGCGGCAGCAGCCGCACGGTCGGCCCGCCCGGCCGGGCCCCGGTCACCGACCTCGGCCCGGCCGGGCTCGGGTCGACGGCACCGACCCCTCAGACCTCCGCGACCCGCCCGACCTCGTCACGCAGCTGCTCGGCCAGCCGCGCGAGCCCCGCGTCGCCGGCGGCCTGCGCGATCGCGACGACCTGGCCGTCCATCTCCTGCATGACCTCGCCGAGCCCCGCGAGCACCTCGACGCCGTGCGTCGCGGCCTGCTGGGCCGCCGCCACGTCGGCCGCGATCCGGTCGGACGACGCGGCCGCCTCGTCCGCGAGCCGCCGCACCTCGCCCGCGACGACCGCGAACCCCGCACCCGCGTGCCCGGCGTGCGCCGCCTCGATGGTCGCGTTCAGCGCGAGCAGGCGCGTGCGGGCCGCGACGTCGCGGATGACGCCCGCGGCCTCGCCGATGCGGCGTGACGTGTCCTCGAGCGCCTGCACGGCGGCGCCCGCGGCCTCCACCTGCGCGAGACCCGCCCGCGACGACTCCGCGAGCGTCGCCGCCGACGCGCCGAGCTCGACCGACGCGGCGGCGACGTGCGACGACACCTCGACCGCCTGGTCGACGACCTGGTCGCGCACCTCCTGCTGCCCGGCGAGCGCCGCGGCGGCCCCGGCGAGCTGCTCGCGCGAGCCGTCGATGCGTCGCGCGCCGCCGCGGAACGTGCCGGGCAGGCCGCGCGTGAGCAGCTGGCGGTGGTAGCGGCCGTGCGACGCGGCCTCGAGCGTCGCGCCGGACTCGCGCACGTAGGCGTCGACGACGTCGAGCACGCGGTTGAGCGCCGTGCGCAGGTCCTCGAGCTCGGGTCCCACCGCGGGGACGCGGCGCTCGAGGTCGCCGTCGGCCGCGGCGTGCAGCACCTGCGTGATGAGCTCGAGGGTCGCGAACGGGACGCCGGTCGGCGCCGCGTCGGCGACGGGTGCGCGTCGTGCCACGTCAGGCCTCCCGCTCGGAGTCGGAGATGATCGACCACACCAGCTCGTCGTACGTCGTGCCCGCGCCCGCGAGGTGCTCGCGCAGGGCGGCCATGGACGCCGTGACGGCCGCCTTCGCGGTGGGCTGCGCGCGCTCGACCTCGAGCAGGCGGCGGTACAGCGGCCGCACCGCGGCGATCGCCGCGGGCTGCGGCCAGCGCCGGTTGGAGTGGTGCCCGACGATCGTGCCGTCGGGACCGAAGGTGGGCGTCACGTGCGCCAGGACCCAGTACGACGCGCCGTCGGCCGCGAGGTTGAGCACGTACGCGAACACCTCGTCACCCGCGCCGATCGCGTCCCACAGCACATGGAACACGGCGCGCGGCATGTCGGGGTGCCGGATGACGTTGTGGGGCCGGCCGAGCAGGTCGGCCTCGGCGTAGCCGCTGACGCGCAGGAACACGTCGTTGGCGTACGTGATCCGACCCCGCGGGTCGGTCTTGGAGACGATGATCTCGTCCCGCCCGAACGTGCGCTCGACCCCGCTGGGCACCACCGGCACCGCGTGCATGCGACCGCCTCTCCGTGGTCGGGCGCCTCCCGGCCGGTGGGTCCATCGGCAGCGAGAGGGCCGCCGGGAGGGGACGTAAGTCCACTTCACCCGGGGTTCACCCGATCTTCCTGGACGCTCGTCCAGGGCTGCCGTCACCCCGGACCTCACCCCGGCCGACCGCGACGCCGCGTGGCAGGATCGGGGACGTGGCCGACGACGACGCGCGCCCGAGGCGCGACCTGTGGGACCGCGAGACGTCCGACGTGCTCGGCGACCGCTGGCGCGCGCGCACGCTGCACCTGCGCCCCGACGACGTCGCGCGCCGCACCGGTGTCGACCCCGTCGCGACGCTCGTGCGCCGCGTGCCCGACGGTGCGCCGTCGCGACGCGCCGTGCTCTACCTGCACGGGTTCGTCGACTACTTCTTCCAGACGCACGTGGGCGACGCGCTCGCCGCGGCGGGCTGGGACACCTACGCGCTCGACCTGCGCGACCACGGCCGGTCGATCCGGCCCGGGCGTCCGCCCAACGAGACCACCGACCTCGGCGTGTACGCGCAGGAGATCGACGCGGCGGTGCGCGCCGTCCGGCTCGACCACGACGAGGTCGTCCTGCTCGGCCACTCGACCGGCGGCCTCACGGCCGCGCTGTGGGCCGACGCGCGGCGCGGGCTGGGGCTCGTCGACGCGCTCGTGCTGAACTCGCCGTGGCTCGACCTGCGCGGCTCGTGGGCCGAGCGCACGGTCGTCACGCGCGCGATCGACCGCGTGGGACGCGTCGCGCCGCAGGTCCGGCTGCGCGGCCTCGCACCGCACTACGGCCGCGCGCTGCACGCCGCGACGGGCGGCGAGTGGGACTACGACCTGACCTGGAAGCCGCACGAGGGCTTCCCGGTGCGCGCGGGGTTCGTGCGCACCGTGCGCCGCGGGCACGCGCGCGTGGCCCGCGGGCTCGCGATCGACGTGCCCGTGCTCGTGCTCGCGTCCGACGCCGCGGGGCCCGACGACGTCGCGCACGACGCGCTGCTGTCGACCGACTCGGTGCTCGACCCCGCGCAGATCGCGGCGCGCGCGCACCTGCTGGGCACCGACGTGACGTTCGTCGAGGTGCCGGGCGGTGCGCACGACCTCGCCCTGTCGGCGCCGGACGTGCGCGAGCGGTACCTGCGCGAGGTCGTGACGTTCCTGCAGGAACGCGTCGGCTGACGCCGCCGACCCCGTCGGCTCAGGCGGGCGGCGGCACGAGCGACGGCTCGTGCGGCTCGGCCAGCGACAGCACGACGCCGACGACGCCGGGGATCGCGCGCACGTCCCGCTCGACCGCGGCGAGCAGGTGCGACGCCTCCTCCTCCCCCGGGTCGCCCACGAGGTCGACGGCCCCGGTGAGCAGCACGCGCCGCGCACCGACGACCTCGATGTGCAGCTGCGTCACGCGCGCGACCTGCGGCAGCGCGAGCAGGCGTCGCAGCGCGGCGGCCTGCAGCACGGGGTCCACGGTCTCGCCGACCAGGAAGCGCAGGTTGCGGCCGATCAGCACGAACGCCACGTACCCGAGCAGCAGCCCGACGAGGACCGACCCGACCGCGTCGGGCACGCTCGAGCCCGTGACCTCGTGCGCCGCGATGCCCGCCGCGGCGATGACGATGCCGACCAGCGCGGCGGCGTCCTCGAAGAACACGGCCCGCACGGTCGGGTCCGACGTCGCGAGCACCTGCTCCAGCAGGCCCCGCTCGCGGCGCCGCGCCTCGGCGCGCGACTGCCGCCACGCCTGCACGAACGACACCGACTCCAGCACGAACGCGATCGCGAGCACCAGGTACGCGACCGGGAAGTCCGTCGCCGGCTCGGGGTGGAGGAGCTCCTGCACGCCGTGCGTGACCGACACCCCGGCTCCGACCGCGAACAGCCCGATCGCCGCGAACATCGACCACACGTAGACCTCGCGGCCGTACCCGAACGGGTGCGCGGCGTCCGGTGCGCGCGCGGCGCGGCGCTGCGCGACCAGCAGGAACACCTCGTTGCCGGTGTCCGCCCACGAGTGCGCGGCCTCGGCGAGCATCGACGCCGCGCCCGTCAGCACGGCCGCGACCGTCTTGGCCACGGCGACGAGCGCGTTGGCCGCGAGCGCGAGCACGACCGTGAGCGTGGACTCGCCGCCCGGCTCGTCGTCGCCCGGCGGCGTCAGCGCGTCGAGCGCGTCGCCCGCGGGCGACGCGTCGCCGCCCGCGGCACCGTCGGGGGCGTCGCGGTCGGGCGGTGACGGGCGCGTGACGTCGGTCATGGTCCTGGCGTAGCACGCGGACCCGTGGTGCGCGACGCGGGCGCGGGTGGTTGGCTGTGCTCCGCCGCCGCGGTCCCGCGCGCGGCCGTCGACCCGCAGGAGCCATGCCGTGACCCTGAGCCCCAGCCCGTGGCCCGCCGGCGTCCCCGGCTGGGCGGACATGGTCGTCACGGAGCTCGCGCCCACGCAGCGGTTCTACGGCGGCCTGCTGGGCTGGCAGTTCGTGGTGGGCGGGCCCGAGACCGGCGGGTACGTCACGGCGACGCTCGACGGCTGCGCGGTCGCGGGCCTCGCGGTCGCCGACGTGCCGAGCCCCGCGGGGTGGTGCGTGTACCTCGCGACAGACGACGTCAGCGCGACCACCGCGCGGGCCGTCGAGGCCGGCGCGACCGTCGTCATGGGCCCCACGACCGAGCTCGACCTGGGCCGCCGCGCGGTGCTGATCGACCCGACCGGTGCCACCGTCGGGCTGTGGGAGTCCGGCCGGCAGACCGGCTGGGAGGTCACCGACGTGCCCGGCGCGTTCGTGTGGGCCGAGCAGATGTCGCACGACCCGGCCGCCGCGCGCCGCTTCTACACGGCGCTGTTCGGGTACGAGCAGCAGGACATGAGCGCGCCCGACTTCACGTACACGTCGCTCGGCATCGGCGGCTCGCCCGCCGCGGGCGTCGGCGGCTACGGCCCCGGGGCGGGCGACGTGCCCGCCGCGTGGACCTGGTACGTCGCGGTCGCCGACGCCGACGCGATCGCGCCCCTGGTCGCGTCGCTCGGCGGCGAGGTGATCAGCGGCCCCGAGGACACGCCCTACGGGCGCGTGCTGCTGGTCCGCGGGCCGGCCGGCGAGGTCCTCGCCCTGGTCGAGCAGGCGGACGACGCGACCGTCTGACGTCCGTCGCGTCGTCACCCCGCTCGGCGCCCACGACCTGCCCGGTGCGCGCGGAGTCCGGCGCGCAAGCCCGTCCGCCGTGCCGTCGCGTGGTGCACCGCACGGGCCCGGCACTCGGGTGAACCTGTGGAAAACGCCCACGGGGCCCCTCCCGACCTGGCTACCGTCACCGCCGTCGAAACGAGTCGTCGCGCGGGAGACCGCCGGCCGGACGAAGGACGGGACCATGGCGAACCTCAATGTCACCTACCAGGAGATGCGTGACGCGGCGACGCGGCTGACCTCCGGCCAGGACGAGATCACCACCAAGCTCAACGAGCTCAAGGCGTTCATCGAGTCGCTCATCTCCTCGGGATTCGTCACGGACCAGGCATCCGTCGCGTTCGGGGAGTCCTACCGGCAGTTCACGCAGGGCGCGACCGACACGGTGTCGGCGCTCACCAGCCTGGGCCAGTACCTGACGTCCGCCGCGACGACCCTCGAGGACGCGGACGCCCAGCTCGCCGCCGGTCTGCGCTGACCACCGCGGCCTCCGCCGGCACCCCTCCCGCCGGCGGAGGCCAGCGCGTCCGCGCGTCCCGACCACGCCGCCGAAGGGGGCCCCGTGAGCGGCAAGCTCAGCATCGACACCACCGTCCTGCGGGACGCGGGCACCAGCCTGCGTGCCGTCGCGCAGGAGTTCGACCAGGCGAACGCCCGCAGCTCGCGCGCCGCCGAGCACGTCGGCCACGCGGGCCTCGCCGCCGCGGTCGAGGACTTCGCGCACGGCTGGGACGGCCGCCGCGCCAAGATCGTCGAGAACATCGCCGCGCTGTCGGACGCCTGCACGGGCATCGCCGACGGCTTCGAGGACCTCGACACCGAGCTCGCGGCCGCCCTGCGGGGTGAGGCGTGAGGACCACCTGCGTCTCGTGGTTCCCCCTCGCGACCTCCGACCCCGTGCCGGGCGACCCGGACGGGGTGCAGCGTGCCGCGGAGCGGTACGGGGAGGTGGCGGAGCACATCGGCACGGCCGCGAGCCGCATCGGTGAACTGATCAAGTCGCCCGACATGCAGTCAGCCGCAGTTGACGCGGTCCGCTCGAGGGCGAAAGACCTCGGCACCGAGGTGACAAGAGCAAAGGGCCGGTACGAGGCCATCGCCCAGGCGCTCGGCGAGTACGCCCGCTCGCTGCGTGCCGCGCAAGACGCCGCCGACGACCTGCTCGCGCGGGCCGTGGCGGTGCAGCACCGGATCGACAACGCGACCACCGAGCGCACCCTCGCCGCGCGCGCGTTGGCGAGCCTGGACCCGAGCGCGACCGAGGCGGACAGGAGACGTGTCCAGGGACGCCTGACGACCGCCCGCACGACCGTGAGCGACGCGGAGGTCGAGCTCCAGCACCTGCGGGACGAGCTCGAGCAGGTGGTGCGCGACCGCGACGCCGCCGCGCAACGGGCGATCGACGCCATCGGGTCGGCGCAGGCGGCCGACCGTCTCGACGACGGCTGGTGGCAGGACTGGGGGCTGGACCTCGCCCGGAGCGTCTCGGAGGTCGCGGGCAACGTCGCCGGAGCCTGCGGCATCGGGGCTCTGCTGCTGGGCTGGGTGCCGATCCTCGGGCAGGCACTCGCCCTCACCGCCGCGATCGCCGGTGCGCTGGCACTCGTCGCCGACATCGGCCTCGCGTTCGACGGCGAGAAGGACTGGATGGCCGTCGTCTTCGGCATCGTGGGAGTCGTCACCTTCGGCGCGGGCAACGTTGTCGCACGGGGAGCGAACATCCTGAGGACGTCGCTCAAGCCGACGGCCTCGGCCGCGGTCCGACTGACGGGCAATTCGAGATCCCCGGTCATCAACGCGGTCCTGACGCAGGTCAAGGACCTCAAGGCGACGATCAGGAACAGGCCGATCAGCGTCGTGACCGTGAGAGGCGCCTTCGCGAACGGGTGGCGCGCCGTCACCGACACCTACATGAGTGCGTTCCGGGCCGCCCGCGCGCAGGTCCTGGGCGCGGCCTCGCCGGCGCACAGTCTCCTCGCAGCGGCCGGCCACGGCGAACTCGTCGCCGACACGAGCGCGTACGCCCTGCTCCAGTCGGTGACGAGACGGCCGAAGGCACTGGAGCAGATCGTCCCGCTCACCACACGAGGATACGAGCTGCAGGCCCGGGCGCTCATGCTGGTCGGCGTCGATGCGAGCCTCGCGGGCGAATGGGTGACCGGGAAGATCGACGACGCGATGCGTCCGCCGCGTCCTACCGCACGAGAGAGGCTCGCGCTGTGACCGGATCCTCGACGCGCCGCCCGATCAGCGACGTCACCTGGACGCCACCGCCGCAGTGGGTCGGGTGGGTGCCGGGCGCCGCGCAGGCCGACGCGGAGGCCCTCGCTGCTCAGGTCACCGACGACCCCGCCGTCATTCCTGGCGTCGCGGCGGGCCTGCGTGCCCTGGACACCGCGTGGTCCGATCCCGCGGGTGCACCCGTCATCATGGGTGCGTGGCTCCCGCACCCGGCCGCGGGTGTGGTCGCGGGGTCCCTGGTGATCCGCCTGATCTCGCCCGACCCCGATGGTCGCCTGAGCCCCGAGGCGCTGCTCGCGCTCGCGCAGGACCCTCCGCGTCGCAAGGGGCTACGCGTGCTGGAGTCCTCGGCAGCGCCGGGTCAGCTAGCGGCCGGGCCCGCGGTGCTGCTGGTCACCGACCTGACCGCGCGCTTCTCTCGACGCATCGTGCGCGAGTACACCTGGTTCGTCCTGCCACCGGGCACCGACGAGACCCTCATGTGCCAGTTCGAGACTGATCAGGCGTGGGCGTTCGAGCCCCTGGGGGACCAGACGAACCTCGTCACCGACTCCCTCGTCGTCACGTTGGAGGACGCATGATCAGCGTCCTGCGGGGACGCGTCCCTGTCCCCGATCTGCCTCCTCGCCCAGAGCAGATCGAGTTCGCGCAGCTTCCGGTTCTGGTGATGGGCGGGCTGGCCGCGGCCCTCATCATCGTCTTCACCTGGCACGTGTGCGCCGTCATCATCGGGCGCTCCCGCTCCCAGAACGCCTTCCGGACCGCCATCCTCCTCGGCACGCCCGCCATCGCCCTCGTCATCGCTGCCGGAATCACCGACACCGTGCAACGCCACCTGCGCGACCAGCAGATCGACCGATGGGGCGACCTGGAGTACGCAGCGATGCGCGAGACAGTCGCTGAACTCGAAAACGTGTACGGGTTCACGTTCGACCGGACGACGGCCTACGTGCCCGTCGTCGAGCAGGACTGGGCCACCGACCAGCCCGTCACCCTTGCCGACGGAACCCCGACCACCTGCTGGTTCGGTACCACCGACGGCCACTACACCGTTCTCTGCGGCGACACCGAGGACACCGCCACACCCCTGCAACCGGTGGCACCGTGACCGTCCAGCCGCTCGCCGCGCTCACGACCGGGCTGGGGCACCACATGACCGCGAGCGCGCGCGTCCCTGTCCCGGACCTGCCGCCGGAGCCCGAGCCGATGACGTTCTCCTCACCGTTCGCCCTCACCCTCGGAGCGCTCGGCCTCATCGTCGCGACCGTCTTCGTCGTCCGCGTCATCCGCGTCGAGTTCGGGCATCCGCAGACCCTGCGCTCGCTGCGCACCAGCCTGCTGCTCTGCGCGCTCTTCGTCACCCTCATCGGGGGGATGGTCATCGTCGACACCGCCCAACGCCGAGCAAGCGACCAACGGATCAGGTCGTGGGGCGACCTGGAGTACGCCACGGTCGTCGCGACCATCGCGGAGATCGAGGACGCCTACGGCATCACGCTGACCCAGAATCCACCGTTCGTTCCTGTCGTTCCGCGGGACTGGCCCAGCGAGCAACCCGTCACCCTCGCCGACGGCACCCCGACCACCTGCTGGTTCGCCACCACCGACGGCCACTACACCGTCACCTGCGGCGACACCGAGGACACCGCCACACCCCTGGAGCCACTGCACCCGTGACCGACGACACCGCCACCACGGCGATCCCGCACGCGGGCATCGCGATGGTGCTCCCCGAGGACTGGTTCGTCGTCGAGCTCACCGACGACGAGCAGCGCGTCGCCGACGTCACGGCGCTCGTGGCGCAGCAGCTCGGCGACTCGGACGAGCTCGCGCCGCTGCGCGAGCACCTCACGCGTGACCTGCTCGCGCAGACGGCGCGGGCCGCGCAGGCCCACGGTCTCCTGCTCGCGATCTCGCTCATGCAGGTCGACGGGGTCCCCGTGCCCGCGTCCGTCACGGTGCACCACCTGCCCGGGGCGCGTCTCGACGACCACGGCCGCGCCGTGATCGCCGAGGTCTCCCGCGCCGACGCCGCACCCGGGCAGAGCGTCGACCTGGGCGAGACGCCCCACGGCGTGGCCCTGCGGCGGGTCCGGGCGACACACCTGTCCCACGACCTCTCGGACCTCACGGAGCAGGGGACGACGGTCGAGACGTTCGTCGTCGACTACTGGGTCGAGCCCACCGGCACGCAGGACCTCGTGCAGCTCACGTTCGCCAGCCCGCTCCTCGGTGCGCGCGACGCGCTCGTCACGCTCTTCGACACCGTCACCCGCAGCGTGCACGCCGTCCCGGTCGACGCGGAGGGCTGACGTGCGGACCCGGCTGCTGCTGCGGCGGCCCGACGGCGTCACGACTCCCGTGGTCCTGGGCGCCGACACGGTCACCACCGTGGGCGACGTCGCCGACACCCTCGTGCGCGCCGACCCACGCCTCGGCGGCCCGCCGGGTGAGGTCGAGCTGCACGTCGGCGACGTCGGCAGCGCCGACCTGCGGCCGCTGCCGCGCTCGACCGTCGTGGCCGACGCCGGTCTGCGACCCGGGTCGACCGTGGCCGTGGCGCGCAGCGCCCGCCGGTTCGTCCGCCCCGACGCCACCCCCGCCGACGCAGCCGCGCGCCTCGTCGTCCTCGACGGGCCCGACGCCGGCACGGAGGCGCTGCTCGCGCCGGGCGTCTCCACGATCGGACGCGGCCGCGACGCCACCGTCCGGCTCACCGACCGCACCGTGTCGCAGCGCCACGCGCGCGTCGTCGTCACCGACGACGTCGAGATCGTCGACAACGGATCGGCCAACGGCGTCCTCGTCGACGGCGGTCTCGTCACCCGGACCACGGTCGGCTCGCAGGACGTCGTCCGCCTCGGCGACACCACGCTGCGGCTCGAGCGGCTGCGGACCGCGACCACCACCGCCGGCGGGGGCGTCGTGCCCTTCAACCGGCCGCCGCTGGTCGTGCCCCGCTACGCGGAGCGGACCGTGGAGGCCCCGTCACCGCCCGAGCCCGCCAAGCCGCAGCGCTTCCCGTGGCTCGCGATGCTCGCGCCGGCGGTCCTCGGCGTCGCGCTGTTCCTGCTCACGCACAACCCGCTCACGCTCGCGTTCGTCGGGCTGAGCCCCCTGCTCCTGCTCGGGTCCTGGCTGGACCGGCGCACGGGCGAACGCGCGCGCGTGCGGACCCAGACCGCGCAGTTCCGCACCGACCTCGACCGGCTCGCCGCGCAGGTGCGCGCCGACCACGAGGAGGAGGTCGCCACCCGGCTGCGCGAGCACCCCGCCACCGCCGAGGCCGTGGGGGCGGCGCTCGGCCTCAGCCCGGTGCTGTGGTGCCGTCGCCCCGACGACGAGGACTTCCTCAGCGTCCGCCTCGGCACCGGCACGTCCGCGTCCCGCACGACGATCCGCACACCGTCACGCGGCCAGGCCGACGGCGCGCAGTGGGACGACCTCGAACGCACCGTCGCCGGCCTCACGGACGTGGCCGGCGTGCCGCTCGTGGCGCGGCTACGCGACGTCGGCGGTCTCGGCGTGGCCGGCGCGCCGCAGCACGCCGAGGCCGTCGCGCGCGGCCTCGTCGCGCAGCTCGTGAGCCTGCACTCCCCCGCCGAGCTCGTCGTCGCAGCCGTCGCGTCACCGCGCAGCGCCCGGACGTGGGAGTGGCTCACCTGGCTGCCGCACACCGCCAGCCCGCACAGCCCCCTCGGCCTGCACCTCGGGGACAACGCGGCCAGCGGCACCGCCGTGGTCGCCGGGCTCGAGGAGCTCGTCGCCGCCCGCACCGCGCAGCGCCACGGCGGACGCGCCCTGCCCGCCGTGCTCCTCGTCGTCGAGGACGACGCACCCGTCGAGCGCGGCCGGCTCGTCCGGATCGCCGAGGACGGCCCCGCGGCGGGCGTGCACGTGCTGTGGTGCGCACCGCTGCTGCCGCGCCTGCCCGCGGCGTGCCGCACCTTCCTGCTGTGCACCGACGCGGGCGTGCGCGCCGGGGCCGTCGCGGACCGCACCTGGCACGACGTGCTCGCCGAGCCGGTCGACGACGAGACGACCGCCGCCCTCGCGCTGCACCTCGCGGGCGTGGTCGACGCGGGAGCCCCCGTCGAGGACGAGTCGGACCTGCCGCGCACGGTCGGCTTCCTCACGCTGACCGGCCCCGAGGTCGCCGACGACCCGCGGGCCGTCGTCGCGCGGTGGCGCGAGACCGGGTCGCTCGTCGACCGCACCGCCCCGCCGGTGCCGCGCCGCAGCGACGCCACGCTCCGCGCGGTGCTGGGCCAGGGCGTCGCCGGCGAGCTCGTGCTGGACCTGCGGCGCGACGGGCCGCACGCGCTCGTCGGCGGCACCACCGGCTCGGGCAAGAGCGAGTTCCTGCAGGCGTGGGTGCTGGCGACCGCGACCGCGCACAGCCCGGACCGGGTCACGTTCCTCTTCGTCGACTACAAGGGCGGAGCGGCCTTCGCCGACTGCGTCGAGCTGCCCCACTGCGTCGGCCTCGTCACGGACCTCACGCCGCACCTCGTGCGGCGCGCCCTCACGTCGCTGCGGGCCGAGCTGCGACGGCGCGAGCACCTGCTGCAGCGCAAGAAGGCCAAGGACCTGCTGTCGCTCGAACGCACGGGCGACCCGGAGACCCCACCCGCGCTCGTCATCGTCGTCGACGAGTTCGCGGCGCTCGTGTCCGAGGTGCCGGAGTTCGTCGACGGCGTCGTCGACGTCGCGCAGCGCGGCCGCTCGCTCGGCCTGCACCTCATCCTCGCGACGCAGCGCCCCGCGGGCGTCATCAAGGACAACCTGCGCGCCAACACCAACCTCCGCATCGCGCTGCGCACCGCGGACGAGCAGGACTCCACCGACGTGCTCGGGTCCCCCGTGTCGGCGCACTTCGACCCGGCCGTGCCCGGGCGCGGCGCGGTCCGCACCGGTCCCGGGCGGATCGCGCTCTTCCAGAGCGCCTACGTCGGCGGGCGCTCGGCCGTCGCCGCGACGGGCACCGTCGAGGTCGAGTCCCTGCGGTTCGGGCCCGGCGAGGCGTGGGTCGTCCCCGCGCCCGAGCAGGCGCCTGACGGCCCCGAGGGGCCTACCGACATCGCCCGGGTCGTCGCGACCGTGTCGCGCGCCGCGCAGGCCGCCGGCGTCGCCCCGCCGCGCCGCCCCTGGCTCCCGGACCTGCGGGCCGTGTACGACCTCGCCGAGCTGCCCGTGACCGACGACGCCACGCTGCCGCTGGGCGTGGTCGACCTGCCCGAGGAGCAGCGCCAGGCCACCCACCCGTACCGGCCCGACGACGGCGCGCTCGTCCTCTACGGCACGGGCGGCTCCGGCACGTCGACCGCGCTGCGGACCATCGCCGTCGCGGCCGGGCGCGCGTGCGCCGCCGGTCACCCCGTGCGCGTCTACGGGCTCGACCTCGGCGCGGGCGGCCTCGCGATGCTCGACCCGCTGCCGCACGTCGGCTCGGTCGTCGACGGCTCGGACACCGAGCGCGTCACGCGCCTGGTCCGCACGCTGCTCGACACCGTCGAGGAGCGTGCGGCCCGGTACGCGCAGGCCCGCGCGGGGTCGATCACGCAGTACCGCTCGCTCACCGGACGGCACGACGAGCCGCGCGTCCTGCTGCTCGTCGACGGGCTGAGCGCGTTCCGCGACGCGTGGGAGTCCGAGCCCGGACGCGCCGCGACGTTCGCCGCGTTCCGCCGCGTCGTGTCGGAGGGCCGCCCGCTCGGCGTCCACGTCGTCATGGCCGCCGAACGACCGGGGGCGCTGCCGACCGCGCTCGCGGGCAGCGTCCCGCAGCGGATCGTCCTGCGGCAGGCCGACGACAGCTCCTACGGCGTGCTCGACGTGCCCGACGACGTGCTGTCGCCCACCTCCCCACCGGGACGCGCCGTGCCCGTCGGGGCGAGCCACGAGCTCCAGCTCGCCGTCGAGGGCGGCACGCAGGACCCCGCCGAGCAGGCCGAGCACATCGCCCGGCTCGCGGAGCGGCTACGGGCCGCCGGCGTCGCCGACGCGCCCGCCGTGCGGCGGCTGCCCGCGGTCGTCGCGCAGTCGACGCTGCCGACCGCCGTCGACGGGCGGCCCGTGCTCGGCGTCGCCGACGACACGCTCGCACCCGTCGGCTTCGACCCGCACGGCTCGTTCCTGCTCGCCGGTCTACCGGGCAGCGGCCGCACCACGGTGCTCACCGCGCTCGCGACGTCGCTGCGCCGGTTCGCACCCGACGGCCGCCTCTACTACGTGGGCAACCGACGCTCGCCCGTGCGGGCCGCGGACGTCTGGACGGACGTCGCGGTGTCCCCCGACGAGGCGGCGACGCTCGCGCGGTCGCTGCTGCCCGACCTCGCCGAGCCCGCGACCGGCGCGCTCGGCGTCGTCCTGGTCGTCGAGTCGCTCAACGACCTGCTCGGCACGCCCGCGGAGCAGCCGCTCACCGAGGCGGTCCGCGCCGCGCGGCGCAACGACCACCTCGTCGTCGCCGAGGCCGAGACGTCCGCGTGGGGCTCGTCGTGGCAGCTCGTGGCCGAGGTCCGCAACGGCCGCCGCGGCCTGGTCCTGCAGCCCGACCACCTCGACGGCGACCCGCTGTTCCGCACGCCCTTCCCGCGCATGGCGCGCTCCGAGTTCCCACCCGGGCGCGGCGTCGTCGTCGAGTCCGGACGGATCCGACGCGTGCAGGTGCCCCTCCCTGACCCGGACGCGTGGCCGCTCACGCCCCGGCCCGATCACCACGACGACCACCACCTCCAAGGAGCCGACCGATGAAGAACGACCGCTGGGGACTCGTGCTGGGAGCGGTCGGGGTCGTCGCCCTGTCGGTCGCGGCCTGGCGACGCACGCTCACCCAGCCGCGCTCCGACCTGCCGCTGACGCTCGCCGTCTCCGTCCTCGTGGTCGGCGCCGTCGTCGGGTTCGTGGTCCTCGGGGCACGGCGCGACGCCGCGCGCCGCCGCGCCGCCGCGGCCGCCCGACCCGACTGGTCGACGTGGGCCGTGTGGTCGGACGCCGGCCTGGGCGGTGAGCTGCGGCGCCAGGGCTGGCACGTCGAGCGGCTGCGCCCGTCGGGCGGGTCCCGGCTCACGCTGGCCTGGTCGGGCGCGGGCGTCGAGCTCTGGCGCGGCGCCGACGTCCTCGTCGAGCTCGACTGGGCGCAGGTCGCGTCGGTCACCACGGCCACGGGCCAGGCCGGCGGCGCGACCCGACCGGCCGTCTGCCTGACGACGGACGCGGGCGCGCAGCTGGTCCTCGTGCCGACCGTCAAGCAGGAGGGCGGCGTGGCGCCCGCGTCACCGCGCGCGGTCACCGCGCTCGTCGACCGCGTGCGCGCCGCGCGGGACGCCTGACCGGCGCGCGGCGCGACGTCCGACCGGTGCGCAAGACGTGCGTGCCCGACCGGTCCGGGCACCGCGGGCCGCGCCCGGACCCGACGCACGGCACGACGCGAGACCGCGCGCAGGCAGCGGCTGCGTAGGGTGGGCCCGTGCGGCCCGACGTCTTCACCCACCGCGCGTCGCGACCCCACGAGCCGCTGCGCACGTTCCACCCGCGCCGCGCACCCCTGGGGCGGGACCGCACCGACGCGCTCGAGCGGCTGTTCGACCGCTGGGGGTTCTCGGTCGACGACGACCGCGTGCCGCCGCCGCGCACGCCCGACGGTGTGCTCGACACGGCCGCGCTGTTCGGGCGCACGGCGCCGCTGGTCGTCGAGATCGGCTCGGGCATGGGCGACGCGACCGCCGCGATGGCCGCCGCCGACCCCGACCGCGACTGGCTCGCGGTCGAGGCGCACCTGCCGGGCGTCGCGGCGCTGCTGCTGCTCGTCGAGCGCGCGGGCCTGACCAACGTCCGGGTCGCGCACGGCGACGCGCTGCGGCTGCTGCGCACCGCCGTCGCGCCCGGGTCGCTCGACGCGGTGCACGCCTTCTTCCCCGACCCGTGGCCCAAGGCCCGCCACCACAAGCGGCGCCTCGTGCAGCCCGCGCACGTCGCGCTGCTGCGCGACCGCCTGCGCGTCGGCGGCACGCTGCACGTCGCGACCGACTGGGCGGACTACGCCGCGCAGATGGTCGACGTGCTCACCGCCGACCCCGACCTGGCCGGCGGTGCGGTCGAACGGCCCGCGCACCGGCCCGTGACGCGCTTCGAGCAGCGTGGCCTCGACCTGGGCCACGAGGTCACCGACGTCGTCGTGCGGCGCGTCCGGTGAGGCTGCTCCTGGTGCCCGGCACCAGCCCCGACCGGTGGTCGCGCGTGTGGCGCGAACGCCTGCCCGACGACCCGCTCGACGTCGTGCACGCCGAGCCCGCCGCCGCGGTCGCCGCGGTGCTCGCGGGCGACGTCGACGCGGCCGTGCTGCGCCTGCCGCCCGCACCCGCCGACGGCGCGGCCCTCACGCCCCCGCCGGGCCTGCCCACGACGACGCCCACGACCCGCGACGGCTGGGCCGTCGTGCCGCTGTGGACCGAGACGACCGTCGTCGTCGTGCCCGCCGACCACGTGCTGACCGTCGTCGACGAGGTCGACGTCGCGGACCTCGCGGGCGAGACGCTGCTGGTCCCCGCCGACGACGTGCTCGGGTGGACCCCCGCCGGCGTCGACGTCGTCGAGGTGCCGGACGCCGCGACGGGCGCCGACCTCGTCGCGAGCGGTGCAGGGCTGCTCGTCGTGCCGCACGCGCTCGCGCGCCTGCACGACCGCCGCGGCACGACCGTGCGCCCCGTGCCCGACGCACCGGGGTCGCGCCTCGCGCTCGTGTGGCGCACCGACGCGGAGCACCCGCACGCGCAGGAGCTCGTCGGGATCGTGCGCGGCCGCACCGCGGGCAGCTCGCGCGGGGACGCGACGGCCGCGCCCGGCGCCGGGCGCGGCACCGGGCGGGACGGGCGCAGCGGGCGGGACGGGCGCGGCGGCGACGCACCTCCGCCGCGCCGCACCGGCCGCCCCACGCCGCGCACGCCGGGGCGCGGCGACGGACGACCGCGCGGCGGCGGGGGCCGGCGCACGCGCTGACGTGCGCGCCGGCGGCCACGGCACCGCAGCACCGTCACCCCCGCTGGCCGACCCCCGTGGTCACCACCACCCGTGCCAGCTCGCGCCGCGACGGGATCCCGAGCTTGCGGCACGCGTGGTAGACGTGCGA
Organism: Cellulomonas sp. HD19AZ1; assembly: GCF_004535805.1. Classification (NCBI taxonomy): domain Bacteria; kingdom Bacillati; phylum Actinomycetota; class Actinomycetes; order Micrococcales; family Cellulomonadaceae; genus Cellulomonas; species Cellulomonas sp. HD19AZ1. The sequence continues at coordinate 194,135 of NZ_SPHX01000006.1, read as the reverse complement.
CTCGACGGTCCGCACGGACAGCACCAGGCGGTCCGCGACCTCACGGTTCGTCAGGCCCTGGCCCACGAGCAGCGCGACCTCGAGCTCGCGGTCCGACAGCACGGCGTCGACGCGGCCCGGCACGGACGCCCCGGCGTCGGCGTCCGGCGCGATCGCGACCCGCCCGCCCGTCACCGTGAGCCGCCGCACGATCCGCTCGAGTCGCGGCGCCGCCGCGACGGCCGCACGCACGGGTGTCAGGTCGACCGGCGTCGCGTCCCGCGCCGCGGGCCACGCCTCGACCACGCGGGCCGCCATGTCGACGAGCGGGAAGGCGCGATGCTCGGCCGGCACCGTCGCGAGCGTGCGACGCGCCCCGGCGTCGTCCCCGAGCGCCGCGCGGGACGACCCGAGCGCGCAGACCAGCAGGGCCCGCAGCACCCCGGCCCGGCCGGCGGGCACGCGCGAGGCCGCCGCCGCGAGCTCCTCGACGACCGCGGCGCCGTCGCCACGGTCGAACGCGAGGCACGCCCACGCGACGTTGGCGAGCCCGATCTCGGCCGGGCCGCCGCGGACCCCGGCGGCGAGCGTGCACGCGACCACCCAGTCCTCGAGGTCGTCGGGGTGGTGACCGCCCAGCGCCGCGGCGGCCGCCAGCGCGCACAGCGCCCACAGCTCGTCGTCGAGCCCGACCGTGCGCCCGCCGACCGGGTCGCGCAGCAGCGCGCGCGTCTCCCGCGCGAGCCGCTCGGCCTCGGGGTGCGCGCCCAGCACCACGGCCGCGAACGTCGCGAGCGCGGCCGCGCGCACCGCCGTCCGCGGGTGCGCGGCACCGTCGAGCGCGTGGCGCGCCGCGATCAGCGCGCGGTCCCAGTCGAGCGTGAGCGCCGCCCGCTCGGCGCGCAGCAGCACCAGCTCGGCCCGCGCGACGCCCCGCACGTGCTCGGGGAAGGTCGGCACCTCGACGCGCGCGTCGGGAGGCACCCACCGCACGAGGTCCGTCCAGCAGCGCACGTACCGCAGGAGGCTCGACGGCCCGAGCCGCTCGGGCTCGACGCGTTCGAGCTCGACGCGCGCCCGCGCGTCCTCGCGCAGCGCGAGCAGCGCGACCGCGCGCTCGAGCAGCACCTCGGGCGCGGTGGCGGGCACGCCCGGCATGGTCGTCCACGCGAGCGACCGCTCGTGCCGCCCCGTGCTGTTCGCGTAGCGCGCCGCGCCCACCACCAGCCGCGCCCACGTCGACGGGTGGGCGGCGTTCCACCCCTCGTCGGGCGAGCGCACCGACGCGCGCGCCACCACGAACGACGCGAGCACGTCCGACACCGGGCCCGTGGCCCGCTCCAGCACGTACCGCTCGACGCCCGCCAGCACGCCCTCGACCGCGGCGTCGTCGAGCTGCTGCTCGACGACCAGGGCGGTGAGCCGGCGGACGTACAGGCCGCGCCGCGGGCCGTCGTCGACCATCGCGAGCCGCCGCGTCACCAGGCCGTCGACCCGCTCGGCGCCGAGCACGAGGCACGCCTCGCTGTAGGGCAGGCCCGGCAGGTGCCGCAGCACGACCAGCGCCTCCTGCACGCCCGGCCCGAATGTCCCCGCCTCCGCCGTCAGCGCGTCGCGCAGGCCCGGCACCTCGACGAGGTCCAGCGGCAGCTCCAGCGGGTCGCCGCCGGCGCGGTCGCGGCGCACCGCCTCGGCGACGAGCTCGCGCAGCACGGTGCGCGACCCCCGGGCGCGCGCGACGAGGATGCGTCGGGTCGCGCGGTCCAGCGGGTGCCCGCCGGCGAACGCGTCGACCAGCGCGTCGGCGTCGGCCCGCTCCGGCTCGCGCAGGTCGTGACGCACCAGCCGGTGCGCGAGCCACAGGTCGACCAGCCGGGCGCGGACCGCCACGGCGTGCGCCGGCTCGCCGTCGCGGCGCGGCGCGATCGCGAGCACCAGGTGCACGCTGCCGCGCGCGAGGCCCCGCACGAGGCGGTCGGCGGTCGTGTCGTCGAGGTCCTCGGCGTCGTCGACGACGACGACGAGCGGTGCCGCGGGCGACGCGGCGTCGAGCCGTGCGACCCCCTCGTCGTCGAGCACGCCCTGCGGCAGCGACGCGAGCGGTGCGGCGGCACGCAGCACGAGGGGGTCCATTCCCGCGTCGCGCATGAGCGCCACGACCGCCCGCACGAGGTGCGTCTTGCCCGAGCCCAGCGGCCCCACCAACAGGGCGCCGCGGCCCGTCGTCGCGTCGTCGAGCACCGCGCGCGCGTCGCGGTCCTCGCCGATCACCGTCCCGTCGTGGCCGTCGTGCCGTGCCGTCGTCATGCCGTCCCCCTGGCCCCCCTGCCCCCTGCCGACGCACCCGGGGGGAGGTGCGTCCGTCCCACCGTACGTAGTCGCGGGCCTCACCACCGACCGCTACTGGGTTCCTTCACCCATGCCGGACCTGCGCATACGGTTCCGTACGCCCGTCAGGTACGGAACCGTCACGGTGCGTCCGATTCGTCCCCCGGTGCGGACCTAGCGTCCAGGACGTCGTGGACGGAGCACCGCCCACGGCTCCGAGAGGACCGACGACCGGTGGGGTGGGACATGGTGAAGCACGGGACGACGACGAAGGTGGTCGACGAGGGCAGGCGCACGCAGCGACGTCGCAAGGCGTTCGCGCTCACGGCGGCCGGGACCGTCCTGGGCGTGGGCGGCGTCGCGACGCTCGCGGCGTGGACCGACGTGGAGTGGGTGTTCGGCGGCGACGGCGCCGGCGGCCCCGGCGTCTCGACGTCGACGTTCGAGGTGCAGCAGAACACGACGGCGGCGGTGGACGCGGCCGCGTGGACCGACGAGGAGGACAACCCCGGTGGCGAGATGGTGTTCTCGGCCGCGGCGTCCGCGTTCACGCCGGGCGACACGACGTACGCACCCGTCGCGCTACGCACGTCGCCGACGTCCATCGCGGGCGACGTCGACCTGCAGGCCGCGGTGACGGCGTCGGGCATCACGGCGACGGACCCCGGCGGGCTGCTGTTCGACGCGATCGACGTGCGGGTCGTCACCGACGACGCGCCGTTCACGTGCGACGCGACCGCGTTCTCGGGCGCACCGGGCGCGCCGACGCTCATCGCCGACGGCGACCTCGGCACGACCGGCGGCTCGGCGACGCAGACGCTCGCGGCGGCGGCCGGCTCGGTGCAGTACTACTGCTTCGAGCTCGAGCTGCCCGACCCGCTGCCGCTCGCGCCGGGCACCACGGCCGACGACTACATGGGCCGGTCGATCGCGCCCGCCTGGGCGTTCGCGGGCGAGTCGGCGTGACCACGGGCGAGGTCGGCGGCGCGGCCGTCGCGGTGCGGGCTCGGAACCACCGCACCGCCGCGGCCCACCGGCAGGACCGGGCCCTGCACCGGGCGCCGGGGCACGCCCGGACCGGGTGGTCGCTGCGCGACGTCGCGCTCGTGGCCGTCGGGGCGCCCGGCGTGCTGGTGGCCGGGTGGCTCGTGGCCTCCTGGGCGCTGTCGGCCTCGCTCGTCGTCCTGGTCACCGGGTCGATGTCACCGGGCATGCCGGCCGGCACGGCCGCGGTGGTCCGCACGACCCCGGCGGCCGACCTGCGGGTCGGTGACGTCGTGACCGTGCCGCGCGGCGACGGCGCGCGGGTCACCCACCGCGTCGTCGCGATCGACGACGTGCCGGGGCAGCCGCAGGAGCGGCTCCTGACGCTGCAGGGCGACGCGAACCGGACGACGGACCGCGACCCGTACCGGGTCGCGACCGCGGGCCGCGTGGTCGCGTCGCTGCCGGGCGCCGGGCGCGTGCTCGAGACGGTCCGGCAGCCGGCGGTGGCCGGTGCCGGGGTGCTGCTCGTCGCCGTGCTCGTGGCGTGGGCCCTGTGGCCCGAGCGACCGCGCGACGACGACCGGCGGGCCGTGGGTGCGAGGGGGGCCACGGCCCGCCGGACCGCGTGACGGGACGGCCGCCAGGGCCGAGCGACGACCGGGAGGGGGCGACGATGCGACGGGGCTTCGCGCTGACGGGGACGACGGCCGTGGTGGTCGGTCTCGTGCTGGGGGCGGGATCGGCCGCGACGGCCATGCAGGACGTGCCCGAGACGGGCACGACGGGGCGGCTGGTGCTGTCCTCGGCGCCGTACCCGGCGCAGTTCGTGCTGACGCCGGGCGAGCCGGCGCACTGGCGGGTCGACGCCCGCCTCGAGGACGCGGCGCGCGCCGAGCTCGAGGTCGAGCTGCACAGCGTGGGCGCGCTGACGGAGCACCCGCGCGGCCTGGTGCTCGTCGTCCGCAGCTGCGACGCCCCGTGGCAGGACGGCGCGGGAGCGCCCACGTGCGGTGCGGGCGAACGCGCCGTCGCGACATACGCAGGGACCAGCACGGCGGGCCCGGGCGCCGGCCCCCGGTTCGAGCTCGACCCGATCGCGCCCGGCGCGCCCGAGCACCTGCTGGTGTCGCTCGCCGTCGAGGACTCGGCGGCCGCGTCCGCCGACGAGACCCTCATGGGTCTGACGAACGAGGTCGGGCTCGGCCTGCGCGCGGTCGCGATCGACGACGTGCCGGTGCCGTCCCCGTCCGAGCCACCGGGTGCGCCCGGAGCACCGGGCGCACCCGGCGCCGGCGGACCGCCCGTCGTCGCCGGCCCGCCGGGGCGCCTGCCGCGCACGGGTGCCGACCCCGTGCTGCTCGCGCTCGCCGCCGCCGCGGCGCTCGCGCTCGGCGCCGGGCTGCTCGGTGCGGCCCGCCGACCCGCCCCGCCGACCCTGAGGAGAGGCTGACATGCGTGCTGCCGTCCGGGCCCTCGTGGCCGCCGCCGCGGCGGCCGCGGTCGCCGCCCCCGCCGTCGTCTCGACGTCGACCGCCGCGTGGCGCGAGGACGAGTGGACCCACGGGCTGACCGCGACGTCGTCGCTGCGCTGCGGCCAGGACGACGGGTTCACCGCGACCTCGGCGGGCCGGTTCCTGTCCGGGAGCCTGCTGGGGACCAACCTCGACCCGGTCGCCGCGCTGCAGGGCGTGCGCCTGGTGCGCGCCGCCGACGGCGCCCTGACGGTCACGCCGCCGACGGCGATCGACCCCGGTTCGTCGGCACCGACCGCGACCCGGCTCAACCCGCTGACCGCGAGCGCGCTGAGCGTCGTCGGCCTCGACCTCACGGGGCTCGGCGTGGGGCTCCCGGTCGGCTCGGCGGGGGCGCTCAACCAGTACGCCCAGGTGTCCGGGTACGGCACCGCGGCGGGCGCCGCGGGGCTCGTGAGCGACAGCGGCGGCGTGCAGGTCACGCCGACGACTCCGTCCGACCAGCTGCCCGGGCCGGCCTACGTGTCGCTCGGCACGCTGCTGCCGGCGATCACGAACCTCGCCGACGCGCAGCTGCGCGTGGGTGCCGTCGCCTCCAGCGCGCAGCTCGACGGGTGCGCCGACCTGCGAGCGCTGCTGTGGGGCGACGGCACGGCCACGGGTGCCGTGCGCAGCTACGGGGTGGCCGACGTCGGGCTGCGGACCAGCAGCCCGGTGCTCGGTCAGCTCGTGCAGGCCGTGAACGCGACCGTCGGCACGCTGCAGACCAACCTCGGGACGCTGGGGGGCACGTCGGGGCCGATCGCCGCGGCGATCCGCACCGGGCTGCTGGGGCAGCTCGGCGCCGGGCTGTCGCTCGCGCCGCTGTCCGGCACGGTCACGGTCACCACGCCGGACGTCGCCGGGGCGGTCGCCCCGCTGCTCACGGCTCCGCTCACCGACGGCGTCGTGACGCTGAACCTGTCGTCCGGCGTCATCGACGTCGACCTCGACGCGCTGCTCGGCTACGCGCCGGGCGCGCTCAGCAGCCAACCACCCAACACCGAGGTCGTCCTGAGCGCCACGGTGCTCAACCCTCTGCTGACGCGGGTCGGGGCGCTGCTCGACACGTGGACCGGGCAGGTGGTCCAGGCGCTCCTCACGGCGGTCCGGTCCGCGACCGTCACCGTCGACCTGACCACCACGGTCGCGGCGAGCGCGACCGTGCCCGTCACGGGTCCGGTCACCGTGAACGTCGCGGGGGTCCGCGTGCAGCTCACCGCACCCGTCGGGGCGATCCTCGACTCCGCCGCGGGCACCGCGGTGCCGCCGACCGCGGCCGTCACCGTGACGGCGACCGGGCTCACGGGCACGCTCGTCAACACCGTCCTCGGCGTCCTCGGCCTCTCGCTGAGCTCGATCACGGGGGCGCTGAACGGCTCGGGCGCGGCGCTCCTGGGCCTCGTCGCACCCGTGCTGCGCACCGCGCTCGTCGTACCGGTCACGACCCTCGGCGCGACGCTCGCGACGCTGTCCGGCACGCTCGTGACGGCGCTGTCGTCGCTGGTCACGGTGCTGCCGAGTGTCGTGTCGCTCATGCTCAACGTGCAGCCGGACCGGCCCGGCGCACCACCGGGCGAGCCGTACACGCCCGGGACGGCGACGAGCACGCCCGAGTACCGCGTGACCGCGCTGCGGCTGGGACTCGCGCGGTACACGAGCAGCGCGGACGTCGCCCACGTGCGGTTCGCGACCTCGACGGCGGGGCCGGTCTCCGCTCCCTGAGCGGGCACGGACGGGACCGACGTCCCGGACGCACGGAGCTTCACCCTGTGCTTCGTCTCACCTTCCGCCGCGCGCGGCCGACGGACTGGCACCCGGGCCGTCGTCCGACAGCCCGGGCCGCCGGCAGGGGGCGCCGACGCACCGGAGGTCGCCCGATGAGCCAGTTCCGCATCCGCACCCGCATGGCCGCCCTCGTGCTCCTCACCGCGATCGGCCTGCTCGTCCTCACCGCGGTCGCGGTGGGCGGCGTCGAACGACGCATCCTCGCCGAGCGCTCGACCGCGACGCAGCACGTCGTGGAGTCCGCTCTGGGGGTCGTCGAGGCGTGGGCGGCACGGGCGCAGGCGGGCGAGGTCACGGTCGAGGAGGCGCAGGCCGGCGCGCTCGCGACCCTCGGGACCATGCGCTACGGCGGCGACGAGTACTTCTGGGTCAACGACATGACCCCGACCATGCTCATGCACCCGATCAAGCCCGAGATGGACGGCACGCCGCTCGGCGACTACGAGGACCCGGACGGGCTCCGGCTGTTCGTGCGCATGGTCGAGGTGGTCGAGGCCGACGGCGCCGGCACGGTGGCCTACCAGTGGCCCAAGCCCGGCGCCGAGGACCCGCAGCCCAAGATCTCCTACGTCGCGGGCTACGAGCCGTGGGGCTGGGTGGTCGGCTCGGGCATCTACGTCGACGACGTGCAGGCCGCGGCGCTCGCCGACGCGGTACCCGTGATCGGGGTGTCCCTCGCGGTGCTGCTCGTGCTCGCCGGCGCGGGCATCGCGGTGCAGCGCTCGATCGTGCGGCCGCTCGCGCAGGCCACCGACGCCCTGGCGTCGGGCGACTCCTCCGCGCGCCTCGACACGGGCCGCGAGCGCACCGAGCTCGACCGGCTCGCGGTCGCGCTCAACGCCACGCTCGACCGCACGACGGCCGCGACGACCGAGGTCACGACGTCGGCGCGCGCCGTCGCCGAGGCCGCCGCGACGCTCGTCGGGTCCTCGCAGGAGCTGACGGTCGCGGTGCAGGAGTCCACCGACCAGCTGCGCGGCGTGTCCGTCGGGGCCGGCGAGGTCGCCGACCGCGTCGAGTCCGTCGCGGCGGGCGCGCACCAGATGGACGCGTCGATCGGCGAGATCTCCCGCACCACGGCCGACGCGGCCGCGATCGCCGCCGACGCCGTGCGGATCGCCGAGCAGACGCAGCGCTCGGTCGCCGAGCTCGGCGAGTCGTCCGCGCAGATCGGGTCGGTCGTCAAGGTCATCACCGGCATCGCCGAGCAGACGAACCTGCTCGCGCTCAACGCGACCATCGAGGCGGCCCGCGCGGGCGAGGCCGGCAAGGGGTTCGCGGTCGTCGCGGGCGAGGTCAAGGACCTCGCGCAGGCCACCGCGCGCGCGACGGGGCAGATCGGCGACCAGGTCGAGCAGATCCAGTCGGCCGTGGGCCGCGCGGTCGAGGAGATCTCGCGGATCAGCGACGTCGTGTCCCGCATCGACGACTACCAGACGACCATCGCGGGCGCCGTCGAGGAGCAGACCGCGACCACCGCGCAGATGGCGCAGGCCGTCGCGGAGGCCGCGCGCGCGGGCCGCGGCATCGAGTCCGGGATCGGCGGCGTCGAGGAGCGGCAGGAGCGTTCGCTCGACGGCATCGCGACGATCCGCTCGGCGGCCGACGAGCTCTCGGGGACCGCGCGCCGCCTCGAGGAGTCGGTCGCGGCGCTGCGCGCCTGACGCCGGCACCCGTCCCCGCGTCGCCCCGTCGCCACCGCCCCGTCACGGCCGTCGAGCGCGGACTTCGGCCGCTTCTGGACCCTCGGAACCGGCCGAACCCCGCGTTCGGCGGGGGGGGTGGGTGGGGCCGGGTGGGTGGCGGCAGAGAGCCCCGGACGCAGGACGGTCCCGCACCCGGTGGGTGCGGGACCGTCGTGCGACCGGGGAGTCGCGTCAGCGCGCGACGACCGGCTGCGCGTGCCAGATGCGGTCGATGTAGTCCCACATCGACCGGTCGGACGAGAAGAACCCGGACCGCGCGACGTTGAGGATCGCCGAGCGCGTCCACCCCTCGGTGTCGAGGTACGCGGCGTCGACCCGCTCCTGCGCCTCGACGTACGACTGGAAGTCCGCGAGCACCAGGAACCGGTCCTCGTGCAGCAGGTTCGACACGATCGGCTCGAAGACCTTGCGGTCGCCGTTCGCGAACGCACCCGACGCGATGAGGTCGATCGCGCGGCGCAGCGTGCGGTTCTCCTCGTAGTACCGGGACGGCTCGTACCCGGCGGCCACGACCTGCTCGACCTGCGGCTCGAGGAGACCGAACAGGAAGAAGTGGTCGTCGCCGACGAGCTGCCGGATCTCGACGTTCGCGCCGTCGTCGGTGCCGATCGTCAGGGCGCCGTTCAGCGCGAACTTCATGTTGCCGGTGCCCGACGCCTCCTTGCCCGCGAGCGAGATCTGCTCCGACAGGTCGGCCGCGGGGATCAGCGTCTCGGCGAGCGTGACGTTGTAGTTGGGCGGGAAGACGACCGTGAGCGCACCCTGCACGCGCGGGTCGGTGTTGACGACCGCGCCCACGTGGTTGATGAGCCCGATGATCTGCTTGGCCATCTTGTAGCCCGGGGCCGCCTTGGCGCCGAACGCGAACACGCGCCGCGGGATGCTCGTGGGGTCGAGCTCGCCGCTGACGATGCGCTCGTACTGCGACACGATGTGCAGCACCTTGAGGGTCTGCCGCTTGTACTCGTGCAGGCGCTTGACCATCACGTCGAGCATCGCGTCGGCCGGCAGCGTGATGCCGTCGCGGCGCTGCAGCAGCGCGTTCAGACGGTCCTTGTTGTGCGCCTTGACCGCACGGAACCGCTCGCGGAACTCGGCGTCGTCGGCCAGCGGCTCCATCTCGCGCAGCCGCTCGAGGTCCGTGACCCACCCCGGGCCGACCGCGTCGGTGATGAGCTCCGACAGCGCCGGGTTCGCCAGGCGCACGAACCGCCGGGGCGTGACGCCGTTGGTGACGTTCGTGAACTTGTCCGGCCAGTACTCCGAGAAGTCCGGGAGCACCTTGTCGCGCAGCAGCTGGCTGTGCAGCTCGGCGACGCCGTTGACCTTCGCGCCCGCCACGGTCGCGAGGTACGCCATGCGCACCGACCGCTCGGGGTGCTCGGCGATGATCGACATGCGGCGCAGGCGCAGCTCGTCGCCGGGGAACCGCTGCGCGACCTCCGCGAGGAAGTCGTCGTTGATGCGGTAGATGATCTCCAGGTGCCGCGGCAGCAGCCGGCCCAGCAGCTCGACCGGCCACACCTCGAGCGCCTCGGGCAGCAGCGTGTGGCACGTGTACGCGAAGCACTTCTGCGTCACCGCCCACGCCTCGTCCCAGTCCCACTTCTTCTCGTCGACCAGGATGCGCATGAGCTCCGGGACGGCGATCACGGGGTGCGTGTCGTTCAGCTGGAAGATGATGCGCTCGGGCAGGTCGTGCAGGTCGAAGTCCTCGGGCAGCACGTTCTCGACGAAGTCGCGGATCGAGCACGCGACGAAGAAGTACTGCTGCTGCAGGCGCAGCTCCTTGCCCTGCGGCGTCGAGTCCTCGGGGTACAGGACCTTCGAGATGTTCTCGGCGAACGTCTGCGCGCGCACCGCGTCGACGTACTCGCCGGAGTTGAAGATCTGCAGGTCGAACGCCTTGGTCGCGCGCGCGCTCCACAGGCGCAGCGTGTTGACGCGGCCGTTCTGGTAGCCGGGGACCATGTAGTTGTAGGGCACGCCGAGCACGTCCCACGCGGGCACCCAGCGCGTGCGCTCGACGCCGCCGTCGTCGTACGTCTCGGTGTGGCCGCCGAAGTGCACGGGCACCGAGTGCTCGGGGTGCGGGAACTCCCACGGCGCGCCGAGCGACAGCCACGTGTCCGGCTGCTCGACCTGCCAGCCGTCGACGAACGTCTGGCGGAAGATGCCGTACTCGTAGCGGATGCCGTAGCCGATGCACGGCACGCTCATCGTCGCGAGCGAGTCCACGAAGCACGCGGCGAGACGCCCCAGGCCGCCGTTGCCGAGACCCGGCTCGACCTCCTGCTCACGCAGGGTCGCGAGGTCGATGCCGAGGGACGCGAGCCCCTCCTCGACGATCTCGGTGAGGTCGGTCGCGATGAGCGCGTTGTCGAGCTGGCGCCCCAGCAGGTACTCGGCCGACAGGTACGCGACCGACTTCGCCTGCGCGTCGAACTGCCGCCGCAGCGTCTCGAGCCACCGGGCCATGAGGTACTCGCGCACCGTGCGCGCGAGCGCCAGGTACTGGTCGTTGTCGCTCGCGCGTGCGAGCGTCACCCCTTGGCCGAAGTGGAGCTCGCGCAGGAACTCCTTCACGAAGCCCTCGACGGAGTGCTGGGGGGCGGTCACCGGCGCGGTGCCGTTGGCACGGTTCTCAGTCACTTGCGCAACGGTAGTTGCCCCGTGGTCCCACGGCCAGGCCGTGCGCCCGGCGGATCCGCCGGCGAACCGGACGCTCGTCACGGACCGGACGTCCCGGGCACCCGCGGGCAGTGCGGGGGCCCACGCGCAGGGCCCGCGGGCGCCGTGCGCGTCCGACCTGGGCGGACGTCTCGTTGCACAGGTTCGCCCCGAGGGGCAGATTGGCCCTCACGGCCGTCCGCGCAGCGGGCCGCCCACCGGTGGGACCGACGTGCGCAGCCCTGCGACCGCGCCCCGGGCTGACGAACCTGCGGGGTACCGCGCATGGCGCGCACGTCGACCGAGCCGGCACCGTCGACGGGCACCGACGTCGACCCGCGACGGCCGGTGCCGCGCGGCGACGCCCGCCCGACGCGGGACGCGGGGGACGCCGCCCCGGCCGGCACGCCCCACGCGTCGCCCTGGGCGCGCGGCGTCGCGCACGTCACGGGCCGCGTGCTCCAGGCGTACGCGATCTGGCTGCTCGTGGCGCTCGTGCTGCTGCCGTTCTGGCCGCACCAGGTCCGCGCCGTCGGCCACGTGCTGTCGATGACCAACGTCCCCGCGCAGCCGGGGCTGTTCTCCGCGATCCTCGTCGGCGTCGTCGCGTCCGGCGTGCTGCGCCGCCTGCGGGCCGCCGTGTGGTTCGTCGTGGTCGTGTGGCAGCTGCCCGTCGCCCTCATCGGCCTGCTCACGCTCGTGCTCGTCGCGACCGGGTCGGCGACGCTCGCCGAGCTCGAGGTCACCACGCGCGACGTCGTCGCGTTCTGCTTCTCGCTGCCGATCATCGTGGTCCTCGTCTCGGCGCGGCGCGCGTTCCCGGCCCGGCTGCGACGCGGCGCGTGGTGGCGCGCCGTGCTCGTCACCGGCGCCACGGCCCTCGCCGCGGCCACGCTCGCCTACACGCTGCTGCAGTTCGACCCCGCGGGGCTCACCACGCAGGGCGACCGGCTCGGCTGGAGCCTGTCGCACGTGCTCGGCATCCACTCGAGCGTCGTCGCGAGCGGCCACGGCCCCGCGTGGGTCGGCGCGCTCGTCGGGCTCGTCTCGGCGGCCGGCCTGCTGCTGGGCATCGCCGTGTTCCTGCGCTCGTCGGCGAGCCCCGCGGGCGAGCGCGCGGCCGACGCGCTCGCGGTGCGGCGCCTGCTGCTGGAGGACCCCGAGCACGACTCGCTCGGCTACTTCGCGACGCGCGACGACCGCTCGGCGGTGTTCTCCCCCGACGGTCGCGCCGCCGTGTCGTACCGCGTGGTGTCCGGCGTGAGCCTCGCCGCCGGCGACCCCGTCGGGGCCCGCGAGTCCTGGCCGGCGGCCGTGGACCGCTGGCTCCTGCACACGCGGCAGCACGGCTGGATCCCCGCGGTCACGTCGACCACCGAGGCCGGCGCCCGCACCTACCGCGACGCGGGCCTGCACCCCGTGCCCATGGGTGACGAGGCCGTCGTCGTGACCCGCCGCATCGACCTCGCCAACCCCGCCCTGCGCCCCGTGCGCCGTGCGGTCGAGCGCGGGAAGGCCGCCGGGTACGAGGTCCGCGTGCGCCGCCAGTCCGCGATCCCCGCCGACGAGCTCGCCGAGCTCGTGCGCGACGCCGACCGCTGGCGGCACGGCGAGGAGCGCGGCTTCTCGATGGCGCTCGAGCGGCTCGGCGACCCGGTCGACCCGCGCATCGTGGTCGTGACCGCGCACGACGCCGACGGTGCCGTGCGCGGCCTGCTGTCGTTCGTCCCGTGGGGCCGGCGCGGGCTGTCGCTCGACGTCATGCGCCGCTCGCCCGACGCCGTCGCCGGCGTGACCGAGCTCATGGTCGCCGAGCTCGCCGCCGCGTCGCGGGACCTCGGGATCGAGAAGGTCTCGATGAACTTCGCGATGTTCCGCTCGACGTTCGAGGTCGGCGAGCGCGTCGGTGCGACCCCCGTGCAGCGGTTCAACCGCCGCGTGCTGCTGCTCGCGTCGCGGTTCTGGCAGCTCGAGCAGCTCTACCGCTCGAACGAGAAGTACCTGCCCGACTGGGAGCCGCGCCTCATGTGCTACGAGGCGGCCGGGCAGCTCACGCGCGTCGTGTTCGCGCTCGGGCAGGCCGAGGGCTTCCTGCCGCGCAACCCGCGCTGGCTCACCGGTGCCGACGACCGCTCCGACCGCTCCCCCGAGCTGCACGACCCCGCGTTCGTCGCGGCGGTCGTCGCGCAGGAGGACGAGGCCCTCGCGGTGACCGCGCCACCGCGCCGCCTCACCGAGCAGCAGCGCACGCGCCACGCGAAGCTCGACGTGCTGCACGCCGCCGGCATGGACCCGTACCCCGTGACCGTGCCCCGCACGGCCGCGGTCGCCGCGGCGCGCGCCGTGCTCGACGCCGTGCCGCCCGGCACCACGAGCCCCGCCGCGGGTGCGGACGAGCTCGCGGTGGTCGGGCGAGTCGTCCGCCTGCGCGACCTCGGGGGCGTCGTGTTCGCGGTGCTGCGGGAGGGCGGGGCCGATCTGCAGGTCATGCTCACCGCCTCCGGGTCGGCCGACCTGGCGCTGTGGCGCCGGGCCGTCGACCTCGGCGACCAGGTGTCCGTCACGGGCGTCCCGGTGCGCAGCAGGTCGGGCGAGCCGACGCTGCTCGCGCGTTCGTGGTGCATGGCCGCCAAGGCGCTCACGCCGCCACCGGACAAGCACCGCGGCCTCGCCGACCCCGAGGCGCGCGTGCGGCTGCGGCACATGGACCTCGCGCTGAACGACCGCGCCGAGCACCTGCTGCGGGCGCGCGCCGCCGCCGTGTGGTCCCTCCGGTCCTCGCTCGTCGAGCGCGGGTTCATCGAGGTCGAGACGCCGATCCTGCAGCGCATCCACGGCGGCGCGAACGCACGGCCGTTCACGACGCACATCAACGCGTACGACCTCGACCTGTACCTGCGCATCGCGCCCGAGCTGTTCCTCAAGCGGCTCATGGTCGGCGGCGTCGGTCGCGTGTTCGAGCTGGGCCGCAACTTCCGCAACGAGGGCGTCGACGCGACCCACAACCCCGAGTTCACCTCGATGGAGGCGTACCAGGCGTACGGCGACTACACGACCATGCGGCACCTCACGCGGGAGCTCGTCGTCGCGGCCGCGGTCGCGGTGCACGGCGAACCGGTCGCGCACCGGCCCGACGGCACGGTCGTGCGGCTCGACGGCGAGTGGCCCGTGCTCACCGTGCACGACGCCGTGTCCCGTGCGCTCGGTACTCCCGTCACGCCCGACCTGCCGCTCGCCGACCTGCGCGAGCTGTGCCGTGCGCACGACGTCGCGTTCGACGACGACGAGACGCACGGCGCGCTCGTCGAGGAGCTGTACGACCGGTTCGTCGAGGGGCAGACCGTCGAGCCGACGTTCTACACCGACTTCCCGGTCGAGACGTCACCCCTGACCCGCCGGCACCGCGACGACCCGCGGCTCGCCGAGCGGTGGGACCTCGTCGCGTTCGGCGCCGAGCTCGGCACCGCGTACTCCGAGCTCGTCGACCCGGTCGAGCAGCGCCGCCGGCTGACCGAGCAGTCGATCCTCGCGGCCGCGGGCGACCCCGAGGCGATGGAGGTCGACGACGAGTTCCTGTCGGCGCTGGAGTTCGCGATGCCGCCCACGGGCGGCGTCGGGATCGGCGTCGACCGGGTCGTGATGATGCTCGTGGGCGGGACGATCCGCGACACGCTCGCGTTCCCGTTCGTCCGGCCGTCCGGCCGGCGCTGACGCGGCGCACGGGAGGAGGACCCCCATGGTGCTCGCTCTGCTCGCCGCGACGGTCGCGGCCGTCGGCTACGGCGTCAGCACGGTCATGCAGGCCGTCGCGACGCGCCGCGCGCAGGGTCTGACGGCGCTGCGCCAGCCGCTCGTGGTCGGCGCGCTCTTCATCGACGGGGCCGCGTGGCTGCTGTCCCTCGTGGCTCTCGACCGGCTGCCGCTGTTCGTCGTGCAGGCCCTGCTGGCGTCGTCGGTCGTCGTGGTGGTGCTGCTCGCGCGCACCGTGCTGGGCGCGCCGACGCGTGGCCGGGACGTCGGCGCGATCGTCGCCGTGGTCGGCGCGCTCGTGGTGCTCGCCGCGGGGTCCGGCGAGCAGCCCGCCGTGACGCCGCCCGCCGGCTTCACGACCGGCATGCTCGTGGCGTCGGGCGTGCTGGTCGCCGCGACCGTCGCCGCGTACGCACGTGGGGGCGCGCTGCTGCTCGCGACGCTGGGCGGGCTCGGGTACTCGGGGGCCGCGATCGCGGCGCGCGGCGCGCACGCGTCGGGCGGGCTGCTCGACACGGTGCTGCAGCCCCTCGCGATCGCGATCGTCGCGTGCGGCGCGGTCGGCGTGCTCGCGTACCTGCGGGCCCTCGAGCGCGGGTCGGCCGGGTCGATGGCGGCCGTGCTGTCCGTCACCGAGGTCGTCGTGCCCGGCGCCGTCGGCGTCGCCGTGCTGGGCGACACGGTGCGCACCGGGTGGGCCGCCCCGGTGGTGGCCGCGCTGGTGCTCGCGATCGCTGCGTGCGTCGTCCTCGCGACGAGTCCCGCGAGCGTCGCGGCCGAGGCACCCGCGCAGGACCTTCCCGGGGAGCACCCAGGAGGCTCCCAGACGACCGGCGCACCCTGAGCGTCGTCCTCGGGGCTCCGGGGGCCCCGGAGTCTCGGAGGTGGCCGTGCACGTCGCGATCCTCGACCGTTCGTGGCAGGGCTGGGCAGCGGTGGGGTTCGGCGCGCTGCTCGTCGTCGTCTGCGTCGTCGCGCTCGTCCGGACCGTGCGGCGCCGACGCCGCCGGCACCATCCCGCGGCTCTGCTCGCCGTGACGGGCGGGCTGCTGTGCCTCACCCTGGTGGCCGCGACCGGGCTGCTCGCCGTGGGGGTCGGGACGGGGTACGTCTCCGACTGGGACGGGATCGCCACCGTCGGGGCGACCGTGGTCGGCGACGCACCGGACGCGCTCGCCGCGGGCCAGCCCGCGGACCCGCCGACGCCCACCACGGCGACGGCCGGGCGCACGTGGGACGTGACGATCCCGTCGCACTCGCGCGGCGTGCCCGACTCCGACACGTACCTGTACGTCCCCCCGGGCTACTCCCAGGACACCGGTGCGCGGTACCCGGTGCTCTACATGATGCACGGGGCGCCCGGCACGAGCGCCGACTGGTTCACCGCGGCGCACCTCGACCAGGTGCTCGACGGGCTCATCGACGCCGGCACCATCCCGCCCGTCGTGGTGGTGTCGCCCGACCTCGACCTGGGTGCCGCGGACGAGCCGGTGGACATGCCCGCACCCGGCGCGCTGCACGAGACGTTCCTCGTCTCCGACGTCGTGCCGTGGGCCGACGCCCACCTGCGCACGGTCCCGGACCAGCCGCACCGGGTCATCGGCGGCATCAGCGCCGGCGGCCTCGGCTCGCTGCTCGTGGGACTGCGTCACCAGTCCACGTTCGCGGGCATCGTCTCGCTCATGCCCTACCTGGTCCCCGAGGCGCCGGCGCTGCACGCCTCGCCCTCGGCCCTGGCCGCCAACGAGCCCCTCGAGGTGATCGGCCGCACGACCTACTCCGAGCGGCTGCCGGTCTTCGTCGGGATCCCCAGCGGCGACGACGTCACCGAGGGGCACCGCATCGCCGACGCGCTCACCCAGCAGGGTCTGCCCGTGAAGGTCGGCGACTACGTCGGCGGTCACGACTGGAGCACCGCCCAGGCGATGGCACCCGACGCGATCACGTGGATCGTCCAGCAGGTGGGCTGGACGTCCCCCGCCGACACCACGCCCGCCACGCCCGCGCCGTCGCCGACCGCCACGGCGGGCTGACGGCCCGTCGGTGCGGGCTGACGGCCCGTCGCGGCGCGGTCAGCGCGACGTGCGGCGGTAGCGGGCGATCGCGAGCGGCGCGAACACCACGAGGATCACGACGACGCACAGCAGCGTGTAGAGCGCCGGGTGCTGCATGGACCACGCGTCGGGCACGGCAGCGTTCGGGTTGGTGTTGCCGAACAGCTCGCGGCAGGCCTGCGTGAGCGTCGAGACGGGGTTCCACTCCACGACCCGTTGCAGCGGGGCCGGGAAGGACTCGAGCGGCACGAACGCGTTCGACACGAACGTGAGCGGCATGATGACGATGAACGACGCGTTGTTGATGACCTCGACGCTGGGCACGAGGACGCCGACGAGCGCCATGATCCAGCTCACCGCGTACGCGAACACGAGCAGCAGCGCGAACGCGGCGACGGCGTCGACGAACGACCCCCGCACGCGCCACCCGACGAGCAGGCCGGTGAGCGCCATGATCGCGAGCGACAGCACGTTGTAGACGACGTCGGACAGCGTGCGCCCCGCGAGCACGGCCGACTGCGACATCGGCAGCGAGCGGAACCGGTCGATGATGCCCTTCTGCATGTCCTCCGCGATGCCGGCACCCGTGAACGTCGCACCGAAGACGACGGTCTGCGCGAAGATCCCGGGGATGAGGAACTCGCGGTAGTTCACGCCGTCACCGGGGTCGATCGCACCGCCGAACACGTACGCGAACAGCAGCACGAACATGATGGGCGAGATCAGCACCGCCACGAGGATCTCGGGCACGCGCAGGATCTTGATGAGGTTGCGCTTGGCGACGACGTGCGTGTCGGTCACCGTGCGGGCGAGCGAGCTCATCGCGTCTCCTCCTGGACGTCGTCGGCCGTGCGGCCCGTGAGGGTGAGGAACACGTCGTCGAGCGTCGGGCGCCGCAGCCCCGCCTCGAGGACGGCCACGCCGTCGGCGTCGAGCCGGTCGAGCACGGCGCGCAGCACGCGCGTGCCGTCGGCCACCGCGACCGACAGCGCGCGACCGTCACCGTCGGCGTGCACGTCGTCGTCCGCGGCCGCGACGGCCGCGAGCGCCGCGCGGGCCGCACCGGAGTCGGCGGCGTCGGCGAGCAGCACCTCGACGCGCTGGCCGCCGACCTGGGCCTTGAGCTGGTCGGCCGTGCCACGGGCGATCGCACGGCCGTGGTCGATGACGACGATGTCGTCCGCGAGCCGGTCGGCCTCCTCGAGGTACTGCGTCGTGAGCAGCAGCGTCGTGCCCTGACGCACGAGGTCGGCGATGACGTCCCACATCTGCAGGCGGCTGCGCGGGTCCAGGCCCGTGGTCGGCTCGTCGAGCACCACGACGGGCGGCTCGGCGACGAGCGCGCACGCGAGGTCGAGGCGGCGGCGCATGCCTCCCGAGTACGTCTTGGCCGGGCGTCCGCCGGCGTCCGCCAGGTCGAACCGCCCGAGCAGCGCGTGCGCACGGTCGCGCGCACGGCGCCGCGGGAAGCCGTAGAGGCGCCCGATCATCTCGAGGTTCTCGGCACCCGTGAGGTTCTCGTCGACCGCCGCGTACTGCCCCGACAGCCCGATGCGGCGGCGCGCCTCCTCGGGGTCGCGCAGCACGTCCGCACCCGCGACGGTCGCGGTCCCCTCGTCGGGGCGCAGCAGCGTCGTGAGGATCCGCACCGCCGTCGTCTTGCCCGCGCCGTTGGGCCCCAGCAGCCCCAGCACGGTGCCCTGCGGCACGTCGAGGTCCAGGCCGCGCAGCGCCTCGACCTGGCCGTACCGCTTCACCAGTCCCCGCGCGGTGATGGTCGCCGTCATCGCTCTCCTCGTCGGTCGTCGTGACGTGCGTACCGACCGGTGCCGCACCCCGAACTCGTCGGGCCCGCGGCCCTGCGCACGATGGTCGCGCGGACCACCGACACCGACGCGGCGAAAGGCGCTGACAGCGCGGGCCCGGGTGGGCCAGGATGACGACCCCGCGGCGGCGCGGCCCACCACGGGCGCACCACGGAAGCGCCGCGGACGCGGTGGCACGGCCCGGTGAGTCCCGGCGCCGCCGCGGGTCCGTCACTGCACACCCACCGGCACCGCCCACCACCTCCCGCCCCGCCGCCCGGCACGGCCGACGCTGCCGCGACCGCACCGCCACGACCGAGGACGCCCCATGACCACGCCCGCGACCGCACCGCCGCCCGACGACCGACCGGCCACGCCCACCGGTGCCGGGACCGACGCCGACGCCCCGGCCGTCGCGCCGGACGCGCCGCTCGCCGACGCCCCCCTCACGGCCGCGGCCCGCCCGCGCTGGCGCCGCGACGTCACGGTCTTCCTCACCGGCCAGACGTTCTCGCTGTTCGGCTCGATGCTCGTGCAGTACGCGATCATGTGGCACCTCACGCTGCAGACGCGCTCGGGCACGGTCATGGCGGTGTACGCCGCCGTCGGGTTCCTGCCGCAGGCCGTCGTGTCGGTGTTCGGCGGCGTGTGGGCCGACCGGCTGGACCGGCGCCGGCTCATCATCGGCGCGGACGCGACGATCGCCGCGACCACGCTCGCGCTCGCCGTGCTCATGCTGTCCGGCTACGACCAGCTGTGGCTGCTGTACGTCGCCGCCGCGATCCGCTCCGCCGGCGCCGGGATCCAGACCCCGGCCGTCAGCTCGCTGCTGCCGCAGATCGTGCCGACCGACAAGCTCATGCGCGTCAACGGGGTCAACGGCACCATCCAGTCGGCCATGATGCTGCTCGCGCCCGCGGTCGCGGCCGGTCTGTACGCGTGGGCGTCGATCGAGGCGATCTTCTTCGTCGACGTCGTCACCGCGCTCGTCGGCATCGGGCTGCTGCTGCTCGTGCCCGTGCCGCGTCTCGTGCGCACCGACCAGGAGGCCGGGGTCCGCGGCTACGTCGCCGACCTCGTGGGCGGGGTCCGGTACGTCGTCACGCACGCGTTCGTGCGGTGGGTGCTGCTGCTGTGGGGCGTCGTGTTCGTGCTGATCGTCGCGCCGTCGTTCCTCACGCCGCTCATGGTCGTGCGGTCGTTCGGCGACGAGGTCTGGAAGCTCACCGCCAACGAGCTGGCGTTCAGCGTCGGCATGACGCTCGGCGGCGTCGCGGTCGCGTGGTGGGGCGGTCTGCGCAACCGCGTGCACATGGTCGTGCTGACGACCCTGCTGTTCGCCGTCCTCAACGTGGGCCTCGGCCTGTCGACGAACATGTGGGCGTTCTTCGGCTTCATGTTCCTCATCGGCCTGGGCGTGCCGTTCTTCTCGACGCCCACGATGACCGTGCTGCAGGAGACGGTCGAGCCCGAGCGGCAGGGCCGCGTGTTCGGGTTCGTCGGCGTCGTCATGGCCGTCGCGATGCCGCTGGGCATGGCGGTGTTCGGGCCGCTCGCGGACCGGCACTCCGTCGAGTCGCTCCTGGTCGCCGCCGGCGTCGCGCTGCTCGTGGTGGTGGTCGTCAGCGTCGCGCTGCCGTCGGGCCGGCGCGCGATGGCCGCGGCCGACGCGTCCGACGGCGCCGCACGTCCCGCCCCCGACGGGACCGGCGCGGAGGGGACGCCGGCCGACGCGTCCGCGTCGCAGCGCTGACCGGGCGCGGGAGCGCCCCGTGCGGTGCGGCCCCGAGGGGGTCGCACCGCACGGGGCGTCAGCCGGAGCAGCCGGCCGGGGCTCCGGCCCGGCGGGGCGTCAGCCGGCGAGGCGGGCGCGCACGAGCGCGCTGAGGGCCTTGCCGTCCGCACGGCCCTGCGCGCGGGCCGTCGCCTCCTTCATGACGGCGCCCATGTCCTTCATGCTCGACGCCCCCGTGTCGGCGACGACGGCGTCCACGAGGGCCACGAGCTCGTCCTGCGTGAGCCGGGTCGGCAGGTACTCGTCGACGACGTCGGCCTCGGCGGTCTCGGTCGCGGCACGGTCGGCTGCGCCCGCGTCGGCGTAGATCTGCGCGGACTCGCGGCGCTTCTTGGCCTCGCGCGCCAGGACCGCGAGCACGTCGTCCTCGGTGAGCTCGCGCTCGACGGGCCCGGCCTTCGCCTCGTGGCGCACGGCGCCGATGAGCTGGCGCAGCGTGCTGGTGCGCAGCGCGTCGCGGGCCTTGAGGGCGGTCGTGAGGTCGGCGGTCAGTCGGTCGAGGGTGCTCATGCCCCCATCCTCGCGGTGCGTGCGCGGCGTCGCCTCATGATTCGGGGCGGACGGCGGCCCGAGGTCGCACCGTCACCAGGACGCCGTGACGACGTCCGTCATCTCCTCCACGGTGAGCGTCACGGGGTTGCCGCGCGTGCTGGACGCCGCGAGCGCGTCCGCGACGACGGCCGCCACGTCCTCCTCGGCCAGCCCGAGCGCGCCGAGCCCGGGCACGTCGAGCGCCGTCACGGTCTCGGCGAGCCACGCGACCGCGTCGGCCGCGCACGCGGCGGGGTGCCCGGTCAGCGCGGCCGCGGCGTCGTCGTACCGCGCGAGCCCGGCCGCACCCGCGTCGCCGAGCCGGCGCAGGGCCGCGACGTTGGCGGCCGTCGTCGCGGCCAGCACCGCGGCGCACACCTGCCCGTGCGGCGCGCCGAGGCGCCCACCGAGCGCGGCGGCGAGCCCGTGCACGGCACCCAGCTTCGCGTTGGCGAGGGCCATGCCCGAGAGCAGGGCCGCGATCGCCAGGTCGGTGCGCGCGCCGGCGTCGTCGCCGTGGTGGACGGCGCGGACCAGGCTGCGCGCGGCACGCACGAGCCCGTCGCTCGCGAGCGGGTCGGTCAGGGGCGTGGCCTGCGGGGTCGTGAACGCCTCGAGGCACTGCGTGAGCGCGTCCGCACCCGACGACGCCGTCAGCGCGGGCGGGCAGCCGAACGTCAGCTCCGGGTCCACGACCGCGACGGCGGGCAGCATCGCGCGGCCCCGGAGGCTCGCCTTGACGCCGCGCTCGGGCACGCGCACCGGTGCGTTGGCCGTGACCTCGGCACCCGTCCCGGCCGTCGTCGGCACCGCGACGACGGGCAGCGCACCGTCCGGCAGCGGCAGCCCGCGGCCGACGACCTCCAGGTGGTCCAGCACGTCGGAGTCGCCCGGCACGAGCACGGCCACGCACTTGGCGAGGTCGAGCACCGACCCGCCGCCCCAGCCGACGACGACGTCCGGCCGGACCTCGCGCGCGTGCGCGACCGCCGCGCGCACCGCCTCGACGTCGGGCTCGCCCCCGTGTCGCCACACGTGCGCGTCACGCCCGGTGGTGAGCGCGTCGACGTCGGCCGAGCCGCCCGCGACGACGAGCAGGCGCGCGCGCCGCGACCCGCCGCCGACCCCGCCCTCCGCACCGGCGAGCTCGTCGACGAGCCCACCCACCTGCGCAGAGGTCCCCGCCCCCACGACGATCCGGCCGGCGGTCGCGAACGTGCTCATCCCCCGAGGCTAGGCCCGACCGACCCGCCCACGCCGCCCACTGGTCACAACGGCACCCCACCCGGCGACCACTGGTCACAACTGCAGCCCGCCCGGCGACCACTGGTCAGAACGACAGCGGCGCACGCCCAGAACCAGCACCGAACTGACCACTGGTCACAACGGCGGCCCGCCCGGCGACCAGTGGTCTGAACGGGTGCAGCTTGGACCCTGGATCGGCGCCGAAGTGACCAGTGGTCGGCGCGGCGGCGGGGTCAGGCGTGCAGGCGGGAGCGCCAGTCCGGCGGGACGCGGTCCGCCGGGCCGGGGGCCGGCTGGTCGGCGGGGTGCGCCTGCGGCGGGGCCAGGTCGGGGCCCTGGCCGTACGCACCCGCCGAGTAGTCCCACCACCAGTCCTCGCCCGGCTCGTAGCTGCGCACCAGCGGGTGCCCGGTGTCGCGCCAGTGCGCGGTGGCGTGCTGCGCGGGCGACGAGTCGCAGCAGCCGACGTGCCCGCACGCGGCGCACCGGCGCAGGTGGAACCACCAGCCGCCCGACGCGTCGCAGTCGACGCAGCCGGGGCCGCTGGGCGGCACGGTCGGGTCGATGGCGGTCTCGCTCACGCGGTCACCTCCGGGTCGGGGCCGGGCACGGCCGGGTCGTCACCCGGCGCGTCGGCCGGGGCGTAGGGCAGGCGCACGACGAACCGGGTGTCGCCCGGTGTCGAGCGCACCGACAGGTCGCCGTGGTGCTTGGTCACGACGATGCGCCACGCGATGTCGAGGCCCAGGCCGGTGCCGGACCCGACGGGCTTGGTCGTGAAGAACGGCTCGAACACGCGGTCGGCGATCTCGGGCGGGATGCCCGGGCCGGTGTCGGCGATCTCGACCTCGAGCCAGTCGTCGACGCGGCGCGTCGTGAGCGTCAGGGTGCCGTGCCCGTCCATGGCCTGCGCGGCGTTGTCGATGAGGTTGGTCCACACCTGGTTGAGCTCGGCGC
The DNA here is from genome assembly GCF_004535805.1 of Cellulomonas sp. HD19AZ1. Lineage (NCBI taxonomy): Bacteria > Bacillati > Actinomycetota > Actinomycetes > Micrococcales > Cellulomonadaceae > Cellulomonas > Cellulomonas sp. HD19AZ1. Next base: position 171,029 of record NZ_SPHX01000006.1, on the reverse strand, counting down.
CGTAGACGTGCACGGGCGGGAGCGTGCGGTCGTAGTCGCGCACGACGTCGACGCCGTCGAGCCGCCGCTCGAGCATCGTGAGCGTCGAGTCCAGCAGCTCGTGCACGTCGAGCGTCTGGTCGGGCGCCCGGCCGATCTGCGAGTACTGCTTGGCGGCGCCGACCAGCGAGGAGATGCGTGAGGTGGCGTCCTCGACGTCGTTCATGAGCTGCTCGGTCTCGAGCGCGTAGGACAGCCACCGCACGGCGCCCTCGAGGATGCCCGGCGCGACGGCGTCGGCGACGCGGTCGAGCCACGGCGGGTCGAGCCGCGCCGTGACGAACGTCGGCGCGAGGTCCCACCCGCCGGCGATGCCGTGCGCGTCGAGCCAGTCGGCGACCGCGTCCTCGGCGTCGGTGCGCTGCAGCGCCGTCGGCGGCGGCGGGGCCCCGGGCGCGCGGGACTTCGCGAGCGCCTCGACGGCCTGCTCCTGCAGGTCGACGAGCGTGCCGAGCGTCGTCGCGTCGTAGGGCCCGTCGGCGATCATCGCGAGCTTGTGCCGCATGCCCGCGACGCGCTCGCGCAGCGCCGCGGTCGCGCGGTTCGCGGCCGCGGCGGGGTTGTTGAGCTCGTGCGTGAGGCCCGCCGACAACGCACCGAGCGCGAGCAGCCGCTCGCGCTGACCCACCGCCTGCTGCGTGGTCCGCTGCCCGACGAACAGCCCCTCCAGCAGGTGCACGGCCATCGGGAACCACGACGTCATGAGCTGGGCGAAGTCCGGTGCGGGCAGCGCGTAGAACCGCGACGGCGCGAGCACCCGCATGGTCTGCGAGTAGCGCTGCGGCGTCCGGTCGCCCAGGTAGGCGGCGGTCGCACCGCCGTACACGCCGCGCTGCGACGTGCGGGACACCTCGACGTCGTCGGTGCCGACGCGCCGCGACATCGCGACCGTCCCCTCGAGCAGCACGTAGAACCAGCGCGCGGGCTCGCCCTCGGCGTACAGCGGTCCGGGCTCGCGGTGCTCGACGTGCCCGTGCCGGCACAGCCAGCGCAGCTGGTCGTCGTCGAGCGCCTCGAACAGGAAGAGGGTCCGCAGCTCCTCGACGTCGCAGGGCAGCGCGCCGTCGGGCGGGGACGCGCGCAGGTCGTCGGCGGGTGCGCTCACAGCTGCTCCAGGTACCGGTGGACGAGCATGACGGCCATCGCGCCCTCGCCCACGGCGGACGCGACGCGCTTGGCGGACTCGGCGCGCACGTCGCCGGCCGCGAACACCCCCGGGACGCTGGTCTCGAGGTGGTAGGGCGGGCGGTCCAGCGGCCAGCCGGCCGGGGGGCGCCCGTCGACGAGGAGGTCGGGTCCCGAGCGGACGAACCCGCGCGGGTCGCGGTCGAGCGTGCCGTCGAGCCACGCGGTGAGGGGCGCGGCGCCGATGAACACGAACAGGTAGCCGGTGTCGACGGTCTGCTTGTCGCCCGTCGCGGCGTCGCGCAGCACGACCTGCTCGAGGTGCTCGTCGCCGATCGCCTCGACGACCTCGGTGCCGGTGCGCACCCGGATGCGGGGGTGCGCCTCGACCTGCTCGACGAGGTAGTGCGACATCGACGCGCGCAGGTCGCCCGCGCGCACCACGAGGGTCACGGACCGCGCGTCGCGCGCGAGGTACATCGCGGCCTGCCCGGCCGAGTTGGCGCCGCCGACGACGTACACGTCCTGGTCGCGGCAGCCGGGCGCCTCGGTGAGCGCCGAGCCGTAGAACACGCCGCGGCCCGTGAGCGTGCCCAGGCCCGGGCCGGTGAGCTCGCGGTAGGACACGCCGTTGGCGAGGATGACGCAGTGCGCCGCGAGCGTGCTGCCGTCGGCGAACCGCACCGCGCGGGCCGACCCGTTGACGTCGAGCCCGCACACGTCGCGCGTCATGACGATCTCGGCGCCGAACCGCTGCGCCTGGCGGCGCGCGCGCTCGGTGAGCTGCGCGCCCGAGACCCCGTCGGGGAAGCCCAGGTAGTTCTCGATGCGTGAGCTCTGCCCGGCCTGCCCGCCGGTCGCGGTGCGCTCGACGAGCGCGGTGCGCAGGCCTTCCGACGCGCCGTACAGCGCGGCGCTCAGCCCGGCGGGCCCGCCGCCGACGACCACGAGGTCGTAGAAGTCCTCGGCGGGCTGGACCTCGAGGCCGACGCGCGCGGCGACGGTCGCGTCGTCGGGCTCGACGAGCACGTCGCCGTCGGACGTGACGACGACCGGCAGCCGCGCGTCGTCGACGCCCGCGGCCTCGAGCAGCCGGGCGCCCTCGGGCGAGTCGGACGCGAACCAGCGGTACGGCACCTGGTTGCGTGCCAGGAACTCGCGCAGCTGCGACGACCGCGCCGACCACCGGTGCCCCACGACCTTGGGGCCGTGCACGGCCGACGGCGCCGCCGCCCGCCACGCGTCGAGCTGCGCGTCGAGCACCGGGTAGAGCTTCTCCTCGGGCGGGTCCCACGGCTTGAGCAGGTAGTGGTCGAGGTCGACGACGTTGACGGCGTCGATCGCGGCGTCGGTGTCGGCGTACGCGGTGAGCAGCACGCGCCGCGCGGCGGGGAACAGGTCCATCGCCTGCTCGAGGAACTCGATGCCGCTCATGCCGGGCATGCGGTGGTCGGCGAGCAGCACGGCGACCTGCTCGCCGCGCAGCTTGAGCTCGCGGCACACGTCGAGCGCCTCGGCCCCGGACTCGGCCCGCACCACGCGGTACTGCTCGCCGTAGCGGCGGCGCAGGTCGCGCGCGACGGCGCGCGACACCGCGGCGTCGTCGTCGACGGTGACGAGGGCGGGACGGGCTGCTGCGTCTGGTGCCACACGGACCTCCGTGCCGGGCGGGATCGACGGCCACGTCGACGGCCGGTCGGTCGGCCGGCTCGACGGCCACAGTGTGCGCCCGTGGGCCGCGCGTGTCACCCGGTCCGCCCGGCGGAGCGCGCCGCGGGACGCCCCGCGGCGCGGGTGCTCAGGCGCGGTCGTGGAGGGTCACGTGGTAGCCGTCGGGGTCGGCGAACGTGAACGTCCGGCCGAACGGGCCGTCGAACGGCGCGGTGACGATCCGGTGGCCGTCGGCGACGAGCGCGTCGTGGACGGCCTGGACGTCGGTGGCGTGCAGCCACAGGGCCACGCCGAGGCCGGGCTGGTCGACGGCGGACAGGTCGAGGCCCGGCAGCGTCTCGCGCAGCGCGAACGCGACGGGCGACGTGGCGAACACGACCGCGTGCGGCGGGCCGGCGGGCGAGCGGACGAGGCCGAGGTAGCGCTCGTAGAACGCGCGGGCCGCGTCGAGGTCGCTGACCTGCAGGGAGAGGAAGTCGGGGCCGGTGACGGGCACGGTGCGCTCCTTGGCGAGGGGTTGTCAGTTTTCTGACATGACGACCGTATGTCAGGATGCTGACATGGGTCAAGACGGCGCCGGCATCGACCTCGACACCTCGCTCGGCTACCTCCTCAAGGAGGCGTCCAGCGCGCTCCGCACCGCGATGGACGACGTGCTGCGCCCGCTCGGCATGAGCGTCACGCACTACGCGTGCCTCGAGCTCCTCGCCCAGCGGCCCGGCGCGTCGAGCGCCGACCTCGCGCGCGGCACCTTCGTGACGCGGCAGACCATGCACGTGCTGCTCCAGGCGCTCGAGCGCGACGGCGAGGTGGCCCGCCCGACCGCGGCGCCGACGGGGCGCGTCCTGCCCGTGCAGCTCACGGCGCACGGCAGGCGACGGCTCGCGCAGGCGAGCGCCGCCGTCCGGACGGTCGAGGACCGGATGCTGTCCGGGCTCACCACGACCGAGCGCGCGGACGCCCTCCGGGTGCTGCGCGCGATGGTCCGCGCGCTGCGCGACACCCCCCGCTGACCCCGGGCGCGTCACGCACGCCAGCGTTTGCGCAGCCCACCGACCTCTCCTACGTTGCGAACGGGTCAAGCCACGGCCCGTCGCACGTCCGAGAGGTCCGGCTCGATGCCCCGGCCGCGCCCCGCTGCACCACGGCCCGACACCCGCCACGACGGCACGCCCGCACGCTGGTCGTCGCCGGGCGGGAGCGTCGTGCTGCGCCCCGGCGCGCGCCCACGCCTCGAGGTGACGGGCGAGGTCGACGCCGCGCTCGTGGGGCCCGAGGTCATCGCGGCCGTCGCAGCGGCGGCCCCCGCCGGTGCCGACGTGGACCTGTCGCGCGTGACGTTCCTCGACGCGCGCGGCCTGCGGCTCGTGCTCGAGGCGCTGGACGGCGCGGGGACCGGCGGGCCGGGCGGCCGCGTGCTGGGTGCCGTGCCGCGCGCGGTGCGCACGGTCGCGGACGCCGTCGAGGTGCCGCTGGCGCCCGGGGCCACGGACGCGTGAGCGCTCCGGTGGCGACGCCACCGGCGCAGGGTGACGATTGGCCCACGTCCAGCAGCGGCGTGGCTCGTCGCGAGGAAGCACGCCCATGACCACCGCCACACCGTCGAGGACGACGGGCCCCGCACCGCTGCAGGCGTCCCCCATGCCCCTGCCGACGCCCCGAGGACGGATCGGCGAGGCGCTGCTGCGGCTGCTCACCGGCGCGACGCTCGACCCCGCGCCGCTGCACGCCGCGGTCGCCGCGGCCGTGCCGGGGCCGACCCGCTCGTGGCTCGACCACGACGACCTGCAGATCGCCCTGACCTGCATGTACGAGCTGCACCACCAGGGTCTCGAGGGCGTCGACGACGACTGGGAGTGGCACCCGGACGTGCTGGTCGCGCGGTCGTTGCTGGAGCGGCGCGTCGAGGCCGAGCTGCGCGACCGCGTGACCGCTCCGGCGCCGGGCGCGACCGCGGCGGACGTCGCGGCGACCCTGTTCGCCACGGCCGCCGCGGACGACGCGCCGAGCGTGTCGCGGCACCTCGCACGCCGCGCGACCCAGCCGCAGGTCGAGGAGCTCCTGGTGCACCGGTCGGTGTACCAGCTCAAGGAGGCCGACCCGCACACGTGGGCGGTGCCGCGCCTCACGGGGGCGCCGAAGGTCGCACTGGTGGAGATCCAGTCCGACGAGTACGGCGCGGGCGACCCCGCGCGCCAGCACGCGGCCCTGTTCGCGGCGGCGATGCGCGGCGTCGGCCTGGACGACACGTACGGCCGGTACGTCGACCACGTCCCCGCGATCACGCTCGCGCACCCCAACGTCATGGCGATGCTGGGCCTGAACCGGCGGCTGCGCGGCGCGATCGTGGGGCACCTCGCGGCGTTCGAGATGACGTCGTCGGTGCCCAACCGGCTGTACGGCAACGGGCTGCGCCGCCTGGGCTTCGGCGACGACGTCACGGAGTACTTCGACGAGCACGTCGAGGCCGACGCCGTGCACGAGCAGATCGCCGCGCGCGACATGGCCGGGCGCCTGGTCGAGCAGCAGCCCGCGCTCGGGCCCGACGTCATGTGGGGCGCGGCCGTGTGCCTCGCGCTCGACGGCTGGTGGGCCCGGCACGTGCTGGCGGCGTGGGAGGCGGGCGCGTCGTCGCTGCGCCGGCCGGTGCGATGACGGGAGCCGACGAGGGGACGCACGCGGACGCCGGCACCGACGCGCCACGAGGTCGCGGCCCGGTCCGGGTCACCCCGTGCCCCGACGGGCCGCTGCTGGTGCGCGGCCCGCTCGAGCTGGTCGGGCCCGACGGCGTGCCCGTCCCGGTGCGACGCCGGACCGTGGCGCTGTGCCGCTGCGGCAGCACGGCGACCCCGCCGTGGTGCGACGGCACGCACAAGGTCAACGGCTTCCGCGCGCCCGGGTGACGTCACGCACGCCGGGACCCGTCCGGACGCACCCGCACGGGTCCGGACGGGTCCGTATCGACGGTCGTCGTTTGCTTCGTCCGCGAAAGGCACTTAGGTTTCCGTCTCGGGTCAGGACACGGCCCTCCGGTCGTCACACTCGGAGGATCCCCCCGTGTCCGCCCCCTCGCGCGAGACGCGCCACACCTTCCCCCTCCCGCCCGGTACCGCGCTGCTGCGGCACGGGCTGCGCGACGGCACCTGGTGGTGGTCCGACGCGACGTACGAGCTGCACGGATTCGAGGTCGGCGAGGTCGTCCCGACGACCGAGCTCGTGCTCGCGCACGTCCACCCCGACGACCGTCAGGGCTGGCGCAGCGCGCTGCTGGGCACGACGCGGGCCGGCACGTACTCGCACGTGCGGCTGCGGGACGCGCAGGGCCGCACGCGGCACGTGCTCGGGCTCGTGCACCGCGAGGACGACGTGGTCGAGGCCGCGCTGGTCGACGTGAGCGCGGTCGTGCGCTCGGAGGGCGCGCGCGTCGCGACCGAGCAGATCGCGGCGGCCACGACGTCGCGCGCGACGATCGAGCAGGCGAAGGGCATGCTCGCGAGCGCGTTCGCCGTGAACCCCGAGGAGGGGTTCGAGATGCTGCGCCGCGCGTCGATGCAGCACAACGTCACGCTGCGGCGGCTCGCGGAGCTCGTGGTCGAGCGGGCGGCCGCGCGCGGCCGCCCGGTGGCCGAGCTCGCGGACGAGCTCGGGCAGGTGCTCGCGCCGTCGTCGGTCGGCACGGACGAGGCGGTCGCCGACTCGTGACGGGGCGCACGGCGGGTCCGGACGGCTGGTGCTTCAGCGTCGTGGGACGAACACGCTCTCCGGTTCGCTGCCGCCCACGGCGACCACGACGTCACGCGCGAGGTCGCGGAGCTTGACGTTGCGGCCCTGCGACGCCTGCCGCAGGAGTCGGAGCGCCTCGTCGGGCCCGACCCGGTTCTGCGCCATCACGATGCCGATGGCCTGGTCGATGACGGCGCGGGACTCGAGGGAGGCCCGCAGGTCGGCCGTGGTCTGCGCGAGGTCGACGAGGCGCACGGACCACCCGAGCACGTGCGCGACGCCCGCCGCGTAGCGCTCGCCCAGCACGACGGCGGAGTCCTGCCACTCGAGGTGCCGCTCGCTGTACACGTTGAGCGACACGGAGACGTCGGCGCGCGTCGCGACGGGGAACGCGGCCGCGCCGACGAACCCCTCGGCGCGGGCGGCCAGCGCCCACGCGGGCCACCGGCCGTCGGTCTCGACGTCGCGGACCAGCACGGTGCGCCCCTCGTCGGCGGCCGTGAGGCAGGGGCCCGCGTCGCCCGCGTACTCGACCTCGTCGCAGCGCCGCGCGCGCTCGCCCGTGGCGCCGACCGTGCGCGCCTCGCCGTCGCGCCGCAGCGTGACGCTCACCTCGGCCACGCCCGGCAGCGTCGCGCGCGCGGACGCGGCGACGGTGTCGACCACGGCCTGCACGTCGGTGGCCTCGCGCACCGCGTCGTGCAGGCGTCCGAGCGTGTCGCCGAGCGGCTGGTCCAGCATGTCAGCGCCCCTCCCCGCACCCCGGGGCCTACGGGGGTGCTCGCCGGAAAACCGTAGGCCGGGCGCGTGGCACCCGCGACCGCGGGAGCCACGTCCGGGCCCGACGGCGCGCACCCGGCGTCCCGCCGCGCGCTCGACGGGGTCCGCGGGTAACGTGAGAAGACGGGTCAGGCAGCGGCCCTCCGCTCTCGCGACGGAGGACACCGTGCTACCGCACTCGCTCGCCTCACCCGCCCGCCCCGCACCGCCCGCGGTGCCCGCCACCCCGCCGTCGGGGGCTGCGGGATGACGCGCCGCTACCTGCCCGAGCCGTGGCGCGTCGTGCCGAGCGACGGCGGCCACGTGACCGTCCGCGTCGAGGGGTACGTCGAGGGCACCGGCACGTTCGTCAAGCCCGACGGCCTGGGGCGCCTGCGCGTCCAGGTGGCCGCGGGTGACGGCACGCTCGACCTGCTCGACCTCGAGGGGCGGCGCATCGGGCACGTCGGCGGCCCGTGGCCGCGCCTGCTGCAGGACGAGCTGCGGCGCTGCGCGCGCGAGGGCGTCACCCCGGTCGTGCGCGCGTCCCTCGTGGGCCCGCGCGGCGAGCGGACCATGTTCGTCATGCTCGCGTGGCCGTCGCAGCGCACCGCAGCGCAGCGCCGGCCCGCGCTCACCGGGCGCCGCTGAGCCGTCCCCGGCCAGGGGCGCGGGGCGACGGTCACGGACGACCGCCGCGCACCGCGACCACCCGTGACCGTCGCGACGCAGCACGTCGCCGCGGGTCAGAGCACCCAGCGCTGATTGGCGGCGCCGTGGCACGACCACACGACGAGCTTCTGCCCGTCGTGGATCGGGTTGCCGCCGTCGGCGTCGAGGCACCGGCCGGACTGCGGGTTGCGCAGGGTCTGCGTCGCCGCGTCGTAGGTCCAGCGCTGGGCGGCCGTGCCGTTGCAGGTCCACAGCTGCACGCGCGTGCCGTCGGCGGTGCCGCCGCCCGCGACGTCGAGGCACCTGCCGAGCGCGCGGACCGTGCCGTCGGCGCCGCGGGTCCACTGCTGCGCGGCGCCGCCGTTGCAGGTGGCGATCTGCGCGGGGTTGCCGTCGTGCGTCTGCCCCCAGGGCACGTCGAGGCAGAGGCGACCGTCGGCGCGGATCGTGCCCGTGCCCGTCGGGAGCGTGCCGCCGCCGGGCGTGCCGGGGTCGCCGCCGCTCGTCGCGCCGTTGTCGGTCACGCGGATCCAGTCGACCTTCATCTGCTGCGGGAAGGTCGTGGTGGCGTCGGGGTACCCGGGCCACTGGCCGCCGACCGCGACGTTGAGGATGAGGAAGAAGGGCTGGTCGAACACCCAGGCGTTCGACCCGACGCTCGCGCGCGTCACGCGGTGGAACTGCTGCCCGTCGACGAACCACGTGATCTCACCGGGCTTCCAGTCCACCGCGAACGTGTGGAAGTCGTCGGCGTACGACCACCCCTGGGGGTGCATCGCGGACCCGGTGATGCCGGCACCGCCCGAGTACCCGGGGCCGTGCACGGTGCCGTGCACGAGGTGCGGCTCCTTGCCGACGTTCTCCATGACGTCGATCTCGCCCGAGCCGGGCCACGGGGTCTGCGGGAACGACGCGCCCAGCATCCAGAACGCGGGCCAGATGCCCTGCCCGCGGGGGATCTGGATGCGCGCCTCGACGCGCCCGTAGCGCAGCTCGACCTTGTCGTCCGTGTGCAGGCGGGCCGAGGTGTACGAGCCGTCGGCCTCGCGGCGCGCGGTGAGGACGAGGTTCCCGTCACCGTCGAGGGCCGAGTTGGCGCGCGACGTCGTGTAGTTCTGGAGCTCGGCGTTGCCCCACCCGTTCGCCCCCGTGTCGTACGACCACACGGCGGGGTCGGGGGCCGCGCCGGCGGGTCCGTCGAACTCCTGCGACCACAGCACGTCCCCGACGGCGGCGGGTGCGGGCCCGCGCGCGGCGGCGGGCGTCGTGGTCGCCGCGCCCGCGACGGCGAGGGCGAGGGCCGCGAGCAGCGCCGCGGGCCGGGCGACGCGCCGCCCGGCCGGTCGGACGCGCGGCGCCGGCCGGGACGGGCGGGCGGGTGCTGCGGCGCGGGCGGAACGGGCGGGTGGGTGCACGGCGACCTCCGGTGACGGCCGGCCCGCGGGCCGGCAGGGCGACGGTGGTGCCGTGCGCGCGGGCCCTCGCGCTCCCCCGGCCCGACGTCGCCGTCGACGCCACCCGATGCTGACCGGTCTGTCAGCGTTTCGACGCTACCGATGCCCGGCGCGGCGAGTCAAGGGGTCACATGACTGCTGACACAGGCCTCCGCCACGGCGCCGGACGGCGCCGTGGCGCGTCCACCCGGGGGCGGATCCGCCACCCGTGGCCCTCGCCGCAGGGGCGGACCGCACCCCCGCCGCGTCCTCCCGGACCCGCGTCCGGCGCGCGACCGCGGGCGGATCCTCGCGACGGCCCCCGCTCCCTAGCGTCGTCACCATGCCCCTGGTCAGCGACCACCCCCTCCTGCTGAGCGACCCCCGCGTCGCCGCCGTCCCCGTGGCCGACCGCGGCGAGCCGCTCGTCCCCGCCGGGATCCGCGCGCTGCGCCCCGGCACGCCCGCGTCGGCGCTGCGCGTGCGCGCGGACGTCGCCCGGCGGCTCGCCGCCGCCCAGCGCGCGCTGCCCGCCGGCCTGCACCTCGCGCTCTCGGAGGGCTGGCGCAGCCCCACGGCCCAGGCGGCGATCGTCGCCAGGTACGCCGCCACGGTCGAGGCCGCGCACCCCGGCGCCGACGCCGCCGAGGTCGCGCGGCTCACGAGCCGCTACGTGTCCCCCGTCGAGGTCGCGCCGCACGTCGCCGGCGCCGCGGTCGACGTGACCCTCGTCGACGACGACGGCGTCGAGCTCGACCTCGGCTGCCCGCTCGACGCGACGCCCGAGGACAGCGACGGCCGCTGCTTCACCGCGGCGCACGTCCCGCCCACGTCGCGCGCGCTGCGCGACACGCTCGCCGCCGCGCTGACCGGCGCCGGCTTCGTCAACTACCCCACCGAGTGGTGGCACTGGAGCCACGGCGACCGCTACTGGGCCCTCGTCACGGGCGCGCCCGCCGCGCTCCACGGCCCGGTCGGCCCGTGATCGCCGACCCACCGGCCGCCGTGCCGCCGGTCACCGGGCGCCCCGTGCTGACCGTGCGGCTCGACGCCGTCGCGCACAACACGCGCGTGCTCGCCGCGCGCGTGCCGCACCTCATGGCCGTCGTCAAGGCCGACGGGTTCGGGCTCGGCGCGGTCGACCTGGCACGCACCGCGCTCGCGCACGGCGCCCGCTCGCTCGGCGTCACGACGCTCGCGGAGGCCGCGGCGCTGCGCGCGGCCGGCCTCACGGCGCCCGTGCTCAGCTGGCTCGACGCGGCGGACGCCGACCTCGACGCCGCCGTGCTCCACACGGTGGACCTCGCGGTGCCCGACGTCGCGCACCTCGACGCCGTGCGCGCGACCGCGCGCCGGCTGGGCCGGGCGGTCGTCGTGCACCTCTACCTGGACTGCGGGACCGCCCGCGACGGCTGCCCGCCCGAGCGGTGGCCCGCGCTGTGCGCCGCCGCGGCCGCCGCCGAGCGCGAGGGCGCCGTGCACGTCGTCGGCGTCATGGGGCACCTCGCGTGCGCCGCCCACCCCGAGGACCCCGAGAACGCCGCCGCCGTGACCCGGTTCGTGCACGGCCTCGCCCAGGCCCGCGCCGCGGGCCTGCGACCGACCCTGCGGCACCTCGCCGCGACCGCCGGCGTGCTCGGCGTGCCGGGCGCCGTGCTCGACCTCGCACGCGTCGGCGCGGGGCTCGTGGGCATCGACCCGAGCGGGCGGTCCACGGCGCTGCGCGACGTCGCGCACGTGACCGCGCCCGTCGTGCAGGTGCGCGACGTGCCCGCGGGCACGGGCGTCGGCTACGACCACACCTACCGCACGCCCGGGCCCACGCGCCTCGCGCTGCTGCCCCTCGGGTACGCCGACGGCCTGCCCGTGGCGGCGTCCGGGCGCGCCGAGGTGCTGCTGCACGGCCGGCGCCGCCCGCTGGTCGGGCGGATCTCGATGGACCAGGTCGTCGTCGACGCGGGCGACCTGCCCGTCGCCGCCGGGGACGTCGCGACCGTCGTCGCCGCCGGACCGCCCGACGCCGACCCCCGCGCCGTACCGACCCCCGACGCCGGCCCGACGCTCGCCGAGTGGGCGCGCTGGTCCGGCTCGCTGCCGCACGAGGTGCTCACGGGCCTCGGCCCGCGCCTCGTGCGGCGCACCGTGCCCGCCGCACCCCTCGCGGCACCCCGCGCCGCCGCGCACCCCGACCCCCACCCCGAGGAGACCCGATGACCACGACCGACGCACCGACCGCACCCGCGACGGACGGCGCACGGCGCACGCGGGTCGCGGTGGTCGGCGGCGGCGCCAACGTCGAGCACGACGTGTCGCTCGCGAGCGCCGCGGCCGCCGCGAGCGCGCTCGCGCCGACGCACGACGTGATCCGCCTGACGATCGGGCGCGACGGGCGCTGGTCGGTGGACGACGTCGACCTGCCGGTCGACGAGGCGGTCGCCGTGATCGCCGCGTGCGACGTGCTGCTGCCCGCCGTGCACGGCCCGCACGGCGAGGACGGCACGCTCGCGGCGCTGGCCGACGTGATCGGCGTCGCGTGCGTGGGCTCCGGCGTCGGCGCGGGCGCGATCGCGATGGACAAGGCGGTGACGAAGCTCGTCGCGGCCGCCGCGGGGGTCGCGGTCGCCGCGGGGCGCGTCGTGCGGGGCACCGGTCCCGCGCTCGACGGCGTGCCGCTGCCCGCGGTCGTCAAGCCCGTCGCGTCCGGGTCGAGCCACGGCGTGCGGTGCGTGAGGACGCGCGACGAGCTCACGGACGCCGTCGAGGCCGCGCTCGCGATCGACCGGAGCGCGCTCGTCGAGGAGGTCGTCGTGGGCCGCGAGGTCGACGTCGCCGTGCTGCGCCGCGCCGACGGCACGACCGTCACGTCCCCGCCGCTGGAGATCCTGCACGCGGGCGCCGTGTTCGACACGACGACCAAGTACGACGGCAGCGCGCGGTTCGTGGTCCCCGCGGCGCTCACGGACGACGAGGCGCGCGCGCTCGCGGACGCGGCGCTCGCCGTGACCGACGCGCTGGGCTGCGACGGCGTGGCGCGCGTGGACTTCTTCCTCACCGCCGACGGGCCCGTGCTCAACGAGGTCAACACGATGCCCGGCATGACCGCGCACTCGCAGGTGCCGCGCATGTTCGCGGCGGCGGGCCTGCCGTACGCCGAGCTGCTCGCGGACCTCGTGGCGGGTGCGCTCGCACGGCACCGGGCACCGGCCGCGTGAGCGGCGGCGCGGGCGCCGACGTCGCGGGCGCGCGCGGGGTCCTGACGCGCGGCACCGGCACGGGCGCCGGCGGCGGTGCGCGCGTCGCCGCGTGGGACGCGCTGCGCGGCGTGGCCGTCGGGCTCGTGATCCTGCGGCACGCGTGGCCCGAGGTGTTCCCCGGTGCGGGCGTCGTCGGCGTCGTCATGTTCTTCGCGCTGTCGGGCCACCTCATCACCGGGCTGCTCGTCGACGAGGCCAGCGCGACCGGCCGCGTCGACCTGAGGCGGTTCTGGTGGCGCCGCGTGCGACGGCTCGTGCCCGCGCTCCTGGCGTTCGTCGCGGTGTTCGTGCTCGTGACGCTCACGATCGACCCGCTGGCCGACGTCGGCGACCGGGCCACCCTGCCGCGCACCGTCGCGGTCGCGCTGACCTACACGGCGAACCTGCCGTACGTCGGGCTCGTGGGCGTGAGCCCGGCGATCTACCACCTGTGGACGCTCGCGACCGAGGAGCAGTTCTACCTCGTGTGGCCGTTCGTCGTGCTGCTCGCGGTGCGCGCGCGGCGCACGGTCACGGGCCTGGTCGTCGCGGGCGGCGTCGCGCTCGCGCTCACCGCCGCGACCGTGCTGTGGTTCCGCGACGCGCCCGACGCGGCGTACCCGCTGCCGACGTCGTGGCTCGTGTGCTTCGTCGTCGGGGGCCTGGCGCGCGTCACGCAGGACCGCTGGGCGCGCGCCGCGACAGGCCGCGTCGCGGTCGTCGCCGCGGCCGTGCTGCTGGCCGCGCTGTCGGTCGTCGACGTGCGCGGGCACGCGGCCACGTACCTCGTGGCGGCGCCGGCCGTGTCGGTCGCGACGGTCGTGCTGGTGCACGCGGGCCGTCGGCACGTGCACCTGCCGCGCTGGCTCGCGCCGCTCGTGGCGCTCGGGACCGTGTCGTACGCCGCCTACCTGTGGAACTACCCGCTGACGATGTGGCTGCGCCCCGAGCTCGGCGTGTGGGCGGGCCCCGTCGGCGCCGTGGCGTCGGTGGCCGCCGCGACCGTGAGCTGGTGGCTCGTCGAGCGGCCGGTGCGCGAGCACGGGCGACGTCGCGACGCGGCGGTCGCGGCGCGCTGACGCGGCGGGCGGGCTCCCGTCGCGCGACGAACGGGAGCGGCGGTACGGGGGCGCGGCGCGCGGGACGCGACACTGGTGCCGTGCGCACCCGACCCCCGGACCCCGTGTGGCGGCTGCTCGTGCTGCTGTCGGCGACGGTCGCGCCGTGCGCGACGGCCGCGCTGCTCGTGGCGATGGCGCTCAGCGGCTCGGGCGTCGTGCCCGTGGTGGTCGTGGCCGCGGCGGCGGCCGTGCTGCACGTCGCGGCGTGGCGCGCCGACCGGCGGCCCGTCGGCGCGTTCGTCGCGGCCGCGGGGGCGATGGCCGTGCTCGCGCTGGTGCCGATGCCGGGCTGGTCGAGCGGCGTGTGGCTGCCGTCGTCGGCCTGCTACCTGCTGGCGGCGTGGCGGCTGGTCGTCGCCGGGCCGCGCCCGTGGGTGCGCCGCGTGCTCGCGGTCGGGGTCGCGGGCGTGGCGCTGACCGCGGGTGCCTCGGCGCTCCGTGCCCCCGGCGGCACGGACGGCGACGGCGCGGCGGACGACGGCGCGTGGTCGGCGTGGCTGCCGGTGCTCGAGGCCGCGCTGCTGCTGGCCGCGGTCGTGGCTGTGTGGGGCTTCGCGCGGGCCGCCCGCGCGCAGCGCGAGCGCGCGGCGGCCGACGCGGCGCGGCGGCTCGAGCTCGCGCGGCGGTCCGAGCGCGCCGAGATCCGCCGCGACCTGCACGACGTCGTCGCGCACTCCCTCACGCTCGTGGTCGCGCAGGCCGAGGCGGCGCGCGTCGGCACGCGCGAGCCCGCGACCGCGCAGGCCCTCGCGCAGGTCGCGGACACCGCGCGCTCGGCGCTGCTGGGGCTGCGCGGCATGCTGCGCGTGCTCGACGCGGCGCCCGCCGCCGCCGGTGACGTCGTGCCGTCGCTCGACGGGCTGCCGGCGCTCGTCGCGGCCGCGGCCACGCCGCTGCACCGCGTGACGCTGACCGAGCACGGCGAGCGCCGCGCGCTGCCGGCCGACGCCGAGTCGGCGCTCGTGCGGCTCGTGCAGGAGGGCCTGACCAACGCGCTGCGGCACGTCGCGCCGCCGCTGACCGTGGAGGTGCACGTGGACTGGGACGCCGAGCGCGACGCCGACGCCGTGCGGGTGCGGGTGAGCGACGACGGCGGCGCGGGACCGCGCGCGGCCGACGACGCCGGCGTGCGCGCCGGCACGGGCTCGGGACTCGCGGCGTCGGAGCGGCGGGTCACGGCCGCGGGCGGCACGCTCGACGTCGAGCGCGGGGACGAGCGCGGCTGGACGCTGAGCGCGCGGCTGCCGACGGTGGGTGCCGCGTGACCGGCCCGGTGCGCGTGCTGCTGGCCGACGACCAGGAGCTGCTGCGGCTGTCGCTCGCGACGGTGCTGGGCGCCGACCCGCGCGTCGAGGTCGTCGGGACCGTCGGGGACGGGCGCGCCGCCGTCGACGCGGTGCTGCGCGAGCACGTCGACGTCGTCCTCATGGACGTGCGCATGCCCGTGCTCGACGGCATCGCGGCGACCGCGCAGGTGGTGCGGCTGCGCCCGCGCACGCGCGTGCTCGCGCTCACGACGTTCGACCTCGACGAGCTCGTGCTGGCCGCGCTGCGCGCCGGGGCCAGCGGCTACCTCACCAAGGACGCACGCCCCGAGACGCTCGTCGAGGCGATCTGCGACGTCGCGGCCGGCAGCGCGGCGCTCGCGCCGACCGTGGCCGCGTCGCTCGTCGAGCACGTGCGGCGCGTGCCGGCGCCCCGGCCCGACGCGGTCGCGCGGCTGTCGCCCCGCGAGCGCGAGGTGTTCGACCTCATCGCCGCCGGGCGGTCCAACGGCGAGATCGGTGCCGCGCTGCACCTCACGCAGAACACCGTGAAGACGCACGTGCGCGCGGTCCTCACCAAGCTCGACCTGCGCGACCGCGTGCACGCCGTGATCTACGCGTACGAGAACGGCCTGGCCGGGCCCGCTCACCCCGCGGGGTGAGGGCCGCCCGCCGCGCGGGGTGAGGTGCGGGCCGGTGCGCGACTGCGAGCGTCGACCGCGAGGGCCGCCGCGGCCCGGCGAGGAGAGCAGCACCATGACCGCACGGGACACCCGCGCACCCGAGGGCACCGCGCCCGTCCCCGACGACCAGCGCGACTCCGCGCCCGGCGCGACCCCGACACCGGCCCGCGACCCGCGGCGCGTGCTCACGTGGTTCGTCGGCACCCTCACGGCGATCACGGCGGCCGTCCTCGTGCCGCTGGCCGTGGCCGGTGCGGACGCCGACGCGTTCAACGCGACCGTGCCGCTGCTGTCGTGGGCGCCCACGCTCGCGGCGTTCGTCGCGCACCTCGGCACGGGGCGTCGCACGCCGTTCTGGCGGTGGGCGGCGGTCCGCCCGCTGCGCACCGGGCGCGTGCTGCGCACCGCGGGGCTGCTGCTCGCGGTGTTCGTCGCGGTGCCGGCCGTGACCACGGCCGTCGGGGTCGCGACGGGTCTCGTCGCGTGGCGCCCGACCGACGACGCCGCGGCCCTCGCACCGCTCGTGCTGCCGTTCGCGCTCGTCGCGATGCTCACCGTCACGGGCGAGGAGATCGCGTGGCGCGGCGCCCTGCACACCACGCTCGCCCGGTACGGGCTGGTGCGCGCGACCGTCGGCATCGGCGCGCTGTGGGCGCTGTGGCACCTGCCGCTGCTGCTGGCCTACCGCGCGGGCGGCGCCATGACCGGGCGCGACGTCGTGGCCTCGATGGTCAACCTGCTGGTGGCCGCGCTCGTGATCGGCGCCGCGCGGGCGCTGTCGGGGTCCGTGTGGCCCGCGGCGTGGGCGCACGCGCTGCTCAACACGACGCTCGTGTACGCGTCGTCCAACCTCGTGACGCCCGCCGCCGAGCTGGGCGACGGCGCGTTCTGGGCGCTGCAGGCCGTGACGTGGTTCGTGCTGGGCGGCGCGGGGGCGCTGCTGCTGCGCGCCGCGGCGCGGCGGGCGGCGCGGGCGTAGCCGGCCGGCGCGGGGCTGCCCGTCGACGGCCGGCGTCCGGTCGTCACCCGACGGGCAGACCCCGCGCGCGCTCGCGCTCGACGAGGGACACGGCCGCCCAGCGGCGGCCGCCGGCGACGACGAACCCCGCCTCGGCGAGGTCGCGCAGGTGCGCGGTGACCGTCTCGGCGGGCAGCGCGCAGCGCTCCGCGAGCGTCGGGACGTCGCACGGGCCGTGCTGGGACAGCTCGAGCAGCACGAGCGCGCGGCGCGCGCCCGCGTCCTGCGAGACGTGACGGAGGGTGGGTCGGTGGTACGCCGAGCGGCGGCCCGGGCGTGCGGGGGTGGTCGGGCGCGGTCGCGCCACGGTCGTGCTCATGGGGGTGATTCCGTTCCTGCGCGCGCTCGCCGTGGCGGCGCGCGGTGCTGTGCGTGCCCGGCGGCGGGGTGCCGCGGGCGTGGCCACGGCGCGCAGGGGTGCGCGCGGGTCGCGGCCGGTCGCAGGCGGTTCACCGCGCACCCGACGTCGGGGGCGGACCGGTCGCGCCGGTGGCGCGGACCGTGGAGAGCCTGCTGGACGTGACACGAGCCCGGCACCATCGGTGCCGGGCTCGCATCCGAACTGCGCGCCCGGAGGGACTCGAACCCCCAACCTTCTGATCCGTAGTCAGATGCTCTATCCATTGAGCTACGGGCGCACGGCCCCGAGGAGCCGTCGAGAACTGTACAGGCCCACCGGCCGGGAGCCCAAACCGATCCAGCCTGACGTGGCCCGGATCACGTCGGGCCGCGCCGCCGCCGGGCGCGCGGACGGGACGCGCAGCGTGCTGACCGTCCAGAAAGAGACCGTTCGGGTAGGCGCTGGCACCCCCGCCCGTGCCCCGTCCGGGTGGCTCCCGCGCGAACCGGCTCCGCGCGGGTCGGCCCGTGTGCCACGGTGTCGTCCCGCTGCGCGGCCGACGACGTCCCGCACGTCACGAACGCGCGCGAAGGAGTGCCCGGGTGGAGGGTCGTCGGCACCACGCCCCACGCCGCCGCACGGGCACGCCCGGGGACGGCTCGCGGTGAGCGCGGCCGAGGTGCACGCCGCGCTGCAGGGCTGGGTTGCGCGGCTCGCCTCGCTGGGCGCCGCGGTGGTCCCGCGCCTGCGTCCCGCCCTGACGTACCCCGAGGCCGTGGCGCTCGCCGCGCGGCACGGCTACGAGGCCGGCGAGGACCTCGTCGCGCTGTGGACGTGGCACGACGGCACCACCCCCGGGCTGCCGCCCGCGCACCTCGCGCCCGGGCAGGAGTTCGCCCCGCTCGACGCGAGCCTGCGCCGCTCGCGGGAGTACCACGAGGCGTCGCTCGCCGAGGCGCGCGGCGACCGCCGCACGTGGCAGGCGCACTGGGTGGTCGCGGTGCACGGGCACGCGCTGCCGCTCGTGCTCGACGGGTCGCGCCCCGGCCCGGACACGTTCCGCCACGACCCGCACGCGCACCCGCTGCACGTCGCGCGCTCGACGCTCGCGCAGCGCGTCGCGCGCTGGCACGAGATGGTCGACACGGGCACGTGGCGCGTCGCGCGCGACGGCACGTGGGACGTCGACCTCACGCACCTGCCCGCGGTGCCGCACGCGCACCGGCAGGACCTCACGTGACCGCGGCGCCCCACGTGGCGGCGGCGGCCGCGTCGCGCGGGTGAACGCGCGGCCCCGCCCTGGGCGGTGTCGGCGCCGCTCCCTAGACTCGCGGCCGTGACGACCCGCACGTTCGCGCAGGCCTCCCACCTGGGCGAGGACGGTCTGACCCTCGGCCTGGCCCCCGCACTGACGCCCGCCGGGCTGGTCGCCGACCCCAGCTTCTTCCACGGGTTCGCGGCGCACCCGCAGGTGCTCGCGCGAGGTCTGCTGACGCTGGCCGACGTCACCGCGACCCGGTACTTCCAGTACACGCCCACCACGCAGCGCGACCCCGTGCTCACGGCGCACGGGGACCGGCTGCGCGCCGAGTGCTTCTCGGCGTGCAACAGCGTGTACGCACGGCTCGACCTGCTGCCGGACGCGTTCGACTCGGGCGAGGCGTCGCACGGCACGACGAACGTCGACATCGGCCTCGCGACGCGCACGGCGCTGTCCCGCGTGGGCCGCGCGCGGCTGCTGCACCTCGACGTCGGCAGCGGCGGCCTGAGCGTGTCGAGCCCGCAGGAGACGGTCGCCGAGCGGCCCGTCGAGATGCCCGGGCGCTGGGTGCGCGCGCTCGGGAACGTCGCCGAGCTGCACCACGGGCTCGCGCCCGCGTTCACGGTCGGCGCCGCGCACGCGCGCGCGTTCGTCGCGGCGCTCCCCGCCGCGACCGGCACGGGTCGCACGGGCTGGCTCGTCGCCGGGCCGACCGGCGTGCGGGTGGCGGCGCGACCGACGCGCGGCGGTGTGCACGTGGCCGGGCTGCACCGCCTGAGCGCGGCCAAGCGGCTGCTCACGCACGTCACGGGCATGACCGTGCACGGCACGTCCGAGCCGGGCCCCGCGGCCGTCGAGCTCGCGCTGCCCGGGGCGCGCCTGGTGCTGGGGCTCACGGACGAGGCGTGGCGCGGCCACTCGGGCGAGGGGTCGCTGCTGGCGGCGCTCGCGGGCGCGTCGGTCGTCGAGGACGCCGACCTGGTCGCGGCGCTGCTCGCGTTCGAGCCCGTGGTCGACGTGCCGCGCCTGACCCGCGAGTCCGCGCTCGACGACGCGCGCGTGCGCGCCGCGCTGGCCGTGCTCGCGGCCGACGGCCGCATCGGCTGGGACCTGCACGACGCCGCCTGGTTCCACCGCGAGCTGCCGCACGACCCCGCACGCGTCGAGAAGGACAACCCGCGCCTGGTCGGCGCCCGGCGGCTCGTGGCCGACGGCGCCGTCGTGCGCGTCGACGACGGCTGGACCGTGCGCAGCCGCACGCCCGGCTCCCCCGACCACCACGTCGCGCGGGACGGCGGCGTCGCGCGCTGCACGTGCCCGTGGTTCCTCGCGCACGGCACGGGCCGCGGCCCGTGCGCGCACGTCCTGGCCGTCCAGATCCTCACGGAGGACCCCGCATGAACCCCGCGCTCGCCGCCGCCGTCGACGTGTTCCGCACGCTCGGCTGGGACCGCGCGACCCTCGACGAGGCCGAGACCCTGCCGCTGGGGACGCCCGAGCAGCAGCGCGTCGCGCGCGCCGGGCTCGCGACGGGCGAGTGGGGCGCGTGGGGCCACCTCGACGGGAACACGTACGGCTGGATCAGCGGCATCGACGTGGACCGGACGATGCTCGCGGTGTTCGCCGTGCGCGTCGGGGTCGACGCGAAGCGGTCGGCGGCGCTGCTGCCGGGCACGCAGGCGGTCGACGACGAGCGCGCGACGCGCCTGCTCGCGGCGCGCGGGCCGCGGTTCGCCGAGCGGTTCGTCGACGCCGCGTGCCGCGCGGACCGGCGGCTGTGGGAGCACTCGACGAGCGTGCACGCGGGCGCCGTCGTGCGCCTCGTGGACCTGCACGACCTGCCCGTCCCGGCGTCGGTCGAGTACCTGCGGGACTGGGCCGTGTACGCGCAGGGCGCGCTGACGGGCGAGGGCGAGCTGTTCCCGCGCGAGCGCGGCTGGTGCTCGCCGCGGGTCGTGACGCGACGCCTGCCCGAGCACGTGCGGCAGGCCGTCGCGCTGGGCGTGCCCGCGACCGGACCGTTCGGCGCCGTGGTGCCCGCGGCGGTCGAGCAGGGGCTGCTGGACCACGACGAGGCGGTGACGCTCGTGCTCGCGGCCCTGGACTCCGCGCAGCGCCCCGGCGACCGCAAGGCGTGGGCGCAGGTGCTCACCGGTCCCCTCGGCGTCACGGGTGATGCGCTCGTGCCCCACGCGGACGCGCTGGTGCCGGCGCTCGCGCACGGCGACTCGGCGGTCGTCGAGGCGATCGCCCCCGCGCTCGTCGCGGGCGTCACCGACGACCTGCTGGCCGACGTGCTGACCGTGAGCCTGCTGGTGCGGACCAAGAAGGTGCTGCGCCTGCTGCTCGCCGAGGCGGCACGGCGCCCCCGGCCGTCGGACGACGTGGTCGCGGCCGTCGCCCCGCTCGCGCTGCCGCACGCGGGCGTCACCGACCGCACGCTCGCGCGCGCGGCCACCGCGCTGGCCGATGCGTGGGGCATGGCGCCCGACCCGGACGACGCCTCGGACGACGCGCCCGTCGGCGGCCTGTGGCAGGACCCGCCGCCCGTGTGGGACGTGCCGCGGCTCGACGTCGGCGAGCCGTCCGCCGCCGCGCTCACGGCCGCGGCCGCGACGCTCACGGGGCGGCCCGACGGCGTGGTCGACGTCGAGGTCGAGCGGTTCCTCGCGCTCGCGAACGCGGTCGCGCACGCCGACGTCGCCGCGGCGCGCACCGCGCTCGGCGGGGTCCGCACGTCCTGGGTCGCGGGCCTGCGGTGCGTGCCGTCGTGGGTCGCGGGCGAGCCGTCCCCGCTGGCCGACCGGCCCGCCGACCCCGAGCGGTGGAACGCCCAGCCGCTGGTCTGGGACGTGCTGCACGCGCGCGAGGCGTCGGTGGTCGCGCGCCTGGGTGCGGCCCCCGTGCTGCTGTCGACGCCCACGTGGGTGGACCTGCGCATCGACCCCGCGGACCTGGTGGTGCGGCTGCGCGCGTACGCCGACGCCGGCGCGACCGCGGCCGAGGCCGACCTGTTCCTGGCGATGCTGCGCGCCGACGTCACGCTCGTGACGGACGACGTGCTCGCGGCCCTCGACGCGCTGCCCGTGCCCGTCGTGCTGCAGGACGGCACCGACGCGGGCGTCACCGCGGGCCCCGCGCTGCGCCGCCACCTCACCGACCCGGTGCGCGAGCCCGCGCTCGAGATCGACCCGCAGTGGCGACGCTGGACGCCCGCGACGCCGGCCGTGCCCGCGTCGCTCGACGCGTTCCCCCGCCGCGTCGGCGCCAACCGGCACTCCCACCCGGGGTTCGAGACGTTCCCGACCTGGGGCGACGCCGCGGGGCGTGCCGTGGGGGCGGCCGAGGACGCGGCGTCCGGGCTCGTGCTGCGGCAGGCCGTGCGGCGCGCGACGCCGCTGCCGCCCGGCACGGCCGTCAACCTGCTGGGCGCCCAGCGCGGGTTCCACGCGGTCGCGGCGCCCGACGGCACGACGGCCGTCATGGAGGCCTGGGAGCGCGGGCTGCTGCGCCCCGGCGTGCCCGACGTGCGCCTGCTGGACTGGGCCGAGACGCCGTCGAGCCTCGCGGCGCTGGCCCGTGCGCTGCGCGAGCTCGCCGACGAGGGCCTGCTCGCGGTGGTGTGGCCCGTGCTGGACGACGTGGTCGCGGCGTCGCTGCGCGCACCGCGGATGCTCGCGGGCACGGCCGACGTCGCCGAGGCCGTGCAGGCGCTGCTGCCCGAGGTCGAGGCCGCGGTCGCGGCGGGCGTCGCCGACGCCGGCGTGCTCGCGCTGCCGGGCGTGCGCGCGCTGGCCGGGCGCGGCGGGTCGTCGCGCGCGGTCGTCGCGGCGCGGGCGGTCGTCGCGCGGCTGCCGGAGCCGGTGACCGCCCCCGAGGCGGAGACGCCCGCGGCTGCGGCCGGGGAGCCCGCCGCCACCGCACCCGCGTCCGCGACGACGCGACCGACGCGCGCGTTCGCCGAGGTCTGGCCCGACGGCGCCGGGACGCTGCCGGCCGTCGTCGACGGTGCGAAGGTCACCGCGGCGTGGGACGACCCGGACGCGTCGTCGCGCATGCTCGCGGTCGACGTCGACGTGCCCGGCGCGCTCGGCGGGCCGTTCCGCGTGACCAAGGGCTGGTTCTACGACCTCGAGCGCGAGGGGCAGTGCGCCGCGCGGTCGGCCGCGGCGCGGGCCGCGGGCGCGAACCACCACGGGCACGACGCGTGGCTGCACTGGGACGCGGCCGCCGGGCGCCTGGTCGTCTCGCCGCACCGCAACTGGCGCACGGGCGCGGACGGCCCGCTCACCGGCGGCGACGTGCCGCCGCTCACGACGTCCATGGCGGCGGTCGTGCTCGCGTCGCTGTGCCACGACGACGCGGCGGTGTGGTCCGTGCAGACGGTGGTCCGCGAGGGGCTGCTCGGGTCCGCGGCGGTCACGGTCGCGGTGCGCGCGCTGCTGCCGCACCCCGACGTGTCGCCCGCACGCATGATGAAGCTGCTCGAGTCCGACCCGACGACGCTGCCCGTGCTGTGGCCCCTGCTGGTCGAGCCCGTGCGGCACGCGGCCGGCCTGGACGGGCCCGCGCCGCGGTGGCTCAACCGCGTGCTCGACGTCGCGCTGCTGCACGCGCCGCTGCTGCGCGAGGCCGCCGACCGCGGGCTCCTGCCCGCCGACGCCGCGGCGTGGCCGGGGCTGCGGGACCTCGCGGAGCGCGGCGGCTCGCCGACCGTGCGCCGCAAGGCACGTACCCTCGTCGAGCAGGTGCTGCCCGGCTGACGCGGCGGCACCGCCCCCGCACGAGAGGACCGGCGACCGCCCGCCATGACGAAGACCCTGCTGGCCGTCGACGGCAACTCGCTGATCCACCGCGCGTACCACGCGGGGGCCGCGTCGGGGACGCGCACGCGCGACGGCCGCCCGACGTGGGCCGTGCGGGGCGCGCTGTCGCAGGTGCTGGGCGCGTGCGACCGGGTGTCCGCCGACGCGGTCGTCGTGGGGTTCGACGACGCGAGCCACAACGTCCGCAAGACCGTGCACCCCGAGTACAAGTCGCACCGCGCCGAGAAGCCGACCGACCTGGTCGAGCAGCTCGCGCTCGCGGCCGACGTGTTCCGCGACGCGGGCCTGCACGTCGTCACGCCGCCGGGGCACGAGGCCGACGACGTGCTCGCGTCGGCCGCCGCGCACGCCGACGCGGCGGGCTGGCGCACGGTCGTGTGCACGTCCGACCGCGACGCGTTCGCGCTCATCACCCCCACGACGTCGGTGCTGCGGCTCATCAACGGGGGCGTCGAGGCCTCGCCCGTGCTGACGCCCGAACGGCTGCGGCTCATGATCGGCATCGACCCCGCGCAGTACCGGCAGTTCGCGGCGATGCGCGGCGACGCCTCCGACAACCTGGCGGGCATCCGCGGCATCGGCGAGAAGACGGGCGTCGCGCTCCTCACGGCGTTCGGCACGGTCGAGGCCGCGTTCGCCGACGTCGACGAGCACGACGGCGCACGCGTGGCCGCGGAGGTCGGCAAGGCCGTCGTCCGCAAGCTCGCGGACCCCGAGGGCCGCGCGGCCTACCGGCGCAACGTCGAGCTCATGACCATGCGCACCGACCTCGACCTGCGGCTCGACCTCGCGGCGTCGCCGTGCCCGGGCGTGCTGCCGCTCGACGCGACGACGCTGCACCGCGCGCTCGCGGGCGCCGAGCTCGACTCGCTGCAGTGGCTCGCGCACCGCACGCTCGTGTCGTGGGACGCCGAGCCGCCGTGGCGCACGTCGGGTGCGCGCGTGGCCCCGGGCGTCGGCCCCGCCCCGGCGGCGCCCCCTGCCGCGCCCGGACCCGTCGCGGCGGCGCCGGCCCCTGTGCCGGCCCCGGCGGCGGCCGCGGAGGACGACGTCCTCACCCTCTTCTGACGGGTGCGCGCTGCGCATCGCGTGGCGCCTGCGCATCCCCAGAGTGAGTGCATTTGCTCCATGCGAGAGGGTTCGGACTCCGGCAAGCCGCGGTTGTACTCACGGCTGACGGTCGTGCGCACCGAGCGCGGCCTCAGCCGCAAGGAGCTCGCCGAGCGCGTCGGCGTGCACTACCAGACCATCGCGTACCTCGAGCGCGGCGAGTACAGCCCGAGCCTCGTGCTCGCGCTGCGCATCGCCGAGGAGCTCGACGCGCCGCTGCCGGCCCTGTTCGCGCTCACGCCGTTCCCGCCCATGGTCGACCAGCTGTACAAGGAGCAGTCATGACGCTCGCCGCGACGTCGTCGTGGTGGGACGCACCGCGCGCCGTGGTCCTGCTGGTCGGCGTGCTGACGGTCCAGCTCGCGCTCATGCCGCCGGCGGTCGTCACGGCCCTCGGCGAGGACGTCTGACACGTCGCGCCACCCGCGGCCGGGCCCGGGGCGCCTGCGCGCGGCTCACCCGCCCGCGGCGAGCCGCGCCGCGACCTCCGCGACGACGTCGGGCCCGCCGACGACCTCGAAGTGCATCTCGTCCTTCCGCCCGCCGAAGTCGCCGCCCCACACGACCGCCGGCGCGACGTCCTCGAGGATCGACCGGAGCGTCGCGAGCTCGTCCGGCGCGAACGTGCCCTCCTCCCCCATCGGGTGCTGCGGCGCGTTGACGTCCACCGCCGTGCCCGACGCGTGGTTCGACACGTCGCCGCCCCCGCGCACCTCGCGGTGCGCCCAGCCCCACGAGCTCGTCTCCTCCACGGGGGCGATCTCGGCGTCGATCCGCGCGACGACGTGACCCAGCACGGTCGCGACGTCGCCCGCGCGCACGCCACCGGTCACGCCCGGCAGCGCCACGAGCCGCTCGTCGTACGGGTCGAGGATCACGGGCCAGCCGTTCTGCGACACCGGCCCGTCCGCGTCGGCCGCGGCGAGCCCCGCCACGGGTCCGGCGGCGGGGTCGGCGGCCGCGTCGCGCAGCGCGAACCCGAGACCGACGAGCATCGCGACGACGACCACCAGCACGCCCGCCGTGACCGCCCACGCGGGCACCGGACGGCCCGGCGGCGGGGACGGCACCCGCGGACCACCCGGCGGCACGGGACGGCGCGAGGCCGCCGCCGGGAGCACCGTCGTCACGGCCGTGCGCACCCGCGCGTCGTCCGCCCGCCCTGCCGCCTGCCGGTTCGACATGCGTCGACGCTAGGGCCCCGGGCGGAGCGTCGGCGTCGGTTCGTGGGTGGACCTCGCCCGCCCACCCCTACGACTCTCGACCGGTCCGGCGGATCGGCCGCTCGCCTCCGCGTGCCGAACCGGGCACCCACCCTGCGGACGCACGAACGGGCCGGACCCGAGGGGTCCGGCCCGTTCGTCGGCGTCTGTCGACACCATCTGGCGGAGACGGTGGGATTTGAACCCACGGAAGGGTTGACCCCTTCACGGCCTTAGCAGGGCCGCGCACTAGACCTGGCTATGCGACGTCTCCAGGACGAGCACAGGCTACCGGCCTGCCGCCCCGCCACCAAAGCGACCCCCGACACGCCGGGGCCGCCACGCCGTGCGTCCGGGCGACGGTGGGGCGTCCCCCCTTGTCAGGACACCCTTCCGTCCGCCACGGTGTGCTCACTTGGTCGATCGACCAAGTGCGACCGGACGAGGGGAAGCCGTGCCCGCAGCCACCTGCCGGTCCGTCGCCGCGCGCGGCGGGCGCCGCCCCGACCACCCCCGGGCGGCCGCGGCGTGAGCGAGCGCATGAGCATCGAGGACCGCCGCCGCCAGCTCGTCGCCGCCGCGGTCCGGGTCGTCGCGCGCGACGGCGTGGCCGGCGCGTCGACGCGTGCGGTCACGGCCGAGGCCGGCATCCCGCTCGGCTCGCTGCACTACGCGTTCGGGTCGCGCGAGGCCCTGCTCGACGCGGTCCTCGCGCACACCCTCGAGGGCGAGCTCAAGGCGATCGAGCGCGCCGGCTTCCCCACGGGCGCGCCCGGCACCGACCTGCTGCGCGCGCACGTCGTCACCGGGCTCGGCCGCTACCTCGACCTGCTGTGCGCCGAGCCCTCGCGCGAGACCGCGCTGCTCGACCTGTTCCTGTGGAGCATGCGCCGCTCCGACGGTCGCGGCACCCTGCCGCTGTACCGCACGTACTACGCCATGGCCGCCGATGTGCTCACCGACGCGGCCACGTCGTGCGGGTGCACGTGGACGCTGCCCGTCGAGCAGGTCGCGCGCCTCCTCGTCGTGACGGTCGACGGTCTGACGACCACGTGGCTGGCCGACGGCGACACGCTCGCGGCCCGCACCACGATCGAGCTGCACGCGCGGATGCTCGCGAGCCTCGCGACGCCCGCCGCGCCGCAGGAGGCCGCGGCCGAGCCCGTCACCGGGGAGCGGGCCGCCGCGGAGCCCGACGTCGCGTCCGGCACGGTCGTCCCGGACCCGCCCGCGGACGCCGACGGGCCCGTCGCCCCGGCCGTCCCGGCCCCCGAGGACCCGGCGGCGCCCGCCGTCTGAGCCGTGCGGCTCAGTGCTCGAAGCCCCACTCGCGGTCGGTCACCATGCGCGCGACGGCCAGGCCGACCGCGAGCGCTGTCACGACCAGCGCCGCCGAGACGCCGTACGTGAGGGCCTGCGGGACGTCGCCGTTGTTGAGGTAGTACATGGCCCGGTAGGCGGGCACGCCGGGGACCATGATCGTCACGGCCGGCACGTACACCGTGATGCGCGGGATGTTGAGCCGCGGCGCGACCCACGCGGCACCGAGCCCGACGAGGAAGGCGGCGATCGCGGCGGCGGCCTGCGGCGGCCACTCGAGCAGCAGCACCGCCTCGACGCGCAGCAGGTTCGGCACCGCGGCGACGCTCGCCGCCGCGAGCGCCATGCGCCACGGGCTGTTGAACATCAGCGCGAAACCGAGCACGCCGACGAACGACGCGACGAGCCGCAGCGTCGTCATGAGCGCCGGGTCGAGCGTCAGCGCGGTGGGCGGGTCGGGGCTCAGACCGACGGCGATCGACACGACCCACACCGCGAAGGCCGCGGACACGAAGATCATGACCGCCCACGTCAGCCGCGCGACGCCCGCCGAGAAGTCGAGCTTGGCGAGGTCGAGGGCGCCTGTGACCAGCGGGAACCCGGGGACCAGGAACAGCGCGGCGGCCACGTACCCGGCCTCGTGGACGGGGCCGGTGACGCCGAGCGCGTGCAGGGCCTGCACGAACCCGAGGTACCCGAGGCTCGACAGCGCGCCCGCGAGCATCGTGACGCCGAACTGGTTGAAGCCGCGGTGCAGCATGACGCGCCGCAGGCCCTGGCCCAGGAACGCGCCGAGGAACGCGCCGAGGACCTCGACGGGCCCGCCGTTGTTGAGGAACGCGAACGCGGCGCACGCGATCGCCGCCCACAGCGCGTTGAGCGCCACGGGGTACAGCGGCGGCTTGGCGGTGATGCGGTCGATCTCGGCGCCGACGTCCTCGACCGTGACGGGTGCGCGCGCCTCGACCCGCTGGGCCAGCAGCTCGAGCTCGGCGAGCCGGTCGGTGTTGACGCCGACGGTCCGCACCTCGGTGACCTCGGTGCGGAACGTGCGACCCCGGTGGGACGTCGTGGTGATCTCGGTGAGCGTGACGTGCGCGTGGTGGCGCTCGATCCCCAGCGCGTGCGCGATCCGTCCCATCGACGCCTTGACGCGGTACGAGCCGGTGCCGGCGGACAGGCTGAGGCGTCCGACGCGCAGCACGACGCCCGAGCGGCGGATCAGCTCGAGCTCGGCGTCGTCAGGTTCGGTGGGCACGGCCCCCATCATGACGGGGACGGTCGGCACGCGGCGGGACGTCAGCCCTACGCGGACACCCGTCCGACCCGCCCGCCCACCACCGCCTCTCACCCGCTCCCACCCCCGCCGAGCCCGTCGTCCGTCGCGTCCGAGCACACCGACCCGTCACCGATCACAGGGTCGGCCGAACCGCTCGCGTGCTCCGCGCGACCCGCGAGCGCGTCAGGGCAGGTCGGCCGCCGCGCGGCGTTCCTGGTCGCGGGCGCGCTCGGCGGCCGACGACGCCCGGTCGAGCTCGCGCCCCGCGGCGCGCAGCGCCTTCTCCCGCTCACGCGCGCGCGTGCGCGCCGCCACGAGCTGCTCGTCGACGCGTGGCAGCCGGGCACGCGCCTCGGCGAGCCGACGCCGGACGTCGGCCAGCGCGCGCACCAGCTCCTCCTCGGCCGCGTACGCCTGCGCCGACTCCCGCTCGGCGTCCTCGAGCGCCGTCGTCGCGTCCCGCTCGGCCGTCGCGGCGGCGTCGTGCCGCTCGGTGACGCGCTCGAGGTCGCGCTCGGCCGCCGCCACGGCCGCGACCGCACGCTCGTGGCGCTCCCGCGCGCGGGCGGCCTCCCGCTCGCGGCGCTCACGCTCACGGTCCCGCGCCGCCCACGCACGGTCGGGCGCGTCAGCGTCCCGTCCGGGCGCCGTCGATGCGCGGCGCCGGGCGCCGCCGTCCGCGCCCGCCGCACGAGCGGTCCGCGCGTCGCCGGCGAGCCCGACGCCGTCGGCAGCCCCGCCGTCGGCACCCCCGCCGTCCGCGCCCGCGTCGTCGTCGCCCCCGGACCCGACGCCGCCGAAGCCGACGTGCTCGGTGCCGTGCGTGAGCGTCCCGGCGGCGACCGCGGCGGCGACGCGCGGGTCCGCGAGCGCGGCGGTGAGCGTCCGCTCGACCTCCTGGGCGGCGGCCGCCGAGACCGGCTGCCCGGCCGCGGCCGCGAGCCGGCGCGCCTGCGCGGCCCAGCCGGCGACGAGCGCGCGACGCTGCCTGCCCAGGTCCCGCAGCGCGGGGCCGTCGAGCGACCGCTCCGCGTCGCGCAGGCTCTCGCCGAGGTCGCGCAGCGTGCCCGCGAGCGTGGGGTCGTCCCGGACCAGCAGGTTCACGGCACCCGCGGCGAGGGTGGGTTTGCGCAGCGCGCCGATGCGCCGCGCGAGGTCCCGGTCCTGCGCGGCGCGCGCCGCGCGCACGGCGGCGTCACGGCGCGCCACGAAGTCGTCGAGCGGCCCGCCGTACAGGTCGTCGACGACGTCGTCCAGGCTCACCACCGCCCCAGCGTGCCCGTCCGCGCGAACCCCCACCACCCACGGGGAGCGGCCGACCGGTCGTCAGGTCCCGGGCTCGCGGCGGCGCGGCGGGTACCAGCGGTTGCCGTAGCGGCGGACGAGCCTGCCGTCGCTGATCTCGGCGAGCTCGTCGAGGCGTTCGAGCACGGCCCACGCGACGCGGCGCGCCTGACCGTCGCCGGGCGACTCGAACCGCACGGTCACGCGCGCCTGCCCGCGGACCACGCCGACGTCGTGCGCCTCGACGGTCGCGAGCGCCCGGGCGGCCTCGACGGCCGCGGGCAGCACGGCCGGCGCCGACGTCCCGGGGCGCAGCAGCCCGACGTTCGCGGTCACGCGGTAGGACGGCACGCGACGACGCTAGCCGCCCGCACGTCGTGCCGCGCAGGCCCGCGCGGGCCTCGCGGAGGACGACGCCCGCCGTGCCGCGTGGGCGCTCGTGCACGGCATCGCGACGCTCGCCGCCGAGGACTCGACCCTGGAGGCAGACCTCGAGGCGTTCACGCGACGCGCGGCCCGGCAGCTCTTCGGCTGACCGACCCCACACCGGTCCCGGCGTGCGCCGCGGCCTCGCGACCCGCGGCGCACCGCGCCACCGCCGACCCTTCAGCCCGGCAGCAGACCCGCGAGCCGGCGCGCGACGTCGACGAGCCCCACGCGGTCCAGCGCGTCGACGTCGGCGAGGGGCACCCACGCGGCCTCGTCGGTGGAACCGTCGACCTCGTGCGCGAGCGCACCGCCCACGACGTGCGCGCGGTACAGGATGCGCAGCGCGTGCAGGTCGGGCCCCGGCTCGATGCGGTCGGCGCCGGGCACGACGAGCGAGTCGATCCCCAGCAGCTCGTCGACCACGACGTCGTACCCGGTCTCCTCGCGGACCTCGCGCACGACCGTCTGCTCGGGGTGCTCACCGCCCTCGATGCCGCCGCCGGGCATCGACCAGCCGGTGCGCCCGCCCTCCGACCAGTGCGCGAGCAGCAGGCGCGCGTCCCGCACGACGACGGCGTACGCGGCGACCCGGGTGTCCACGGCGTGCACGCTACCCCCGCGCCACCGGCCGCGCCGGGCCGCGGACACGTCCTACGTCCCCGGTCGCCGCGGGCGGCGCGCGCGGCGATGATCGGACGGTCGTCCCGCTGAAGGAGGCCCGTGACCAGCACCGCCCCGGTCCGTGTCGGCACCGCCGACCCGTGGCTGCCGGACCCGCTGCCCGCCGACGTCGACGCCGCGCTCGCGGCCGTCCGCACCTGGCCGGACCACCTGCGGCCCGGCGCGGGCGCGACGGCCGCGCTGTGGTCGACGCTCGCGACCCTCGCGGCGCACGACCTCGCCGTGGCGCGCGCGGTCGAGCCGCACCTCGACGCGCTCGCGATCCTCGAGCAGGCGTGGTCGCCCGCGGGCGACGAGCGCACGTGGGGCGTGTTCGCCGCCGAGGGCCCGGGCGTGCGGCTGGAGGCCACGCGGCACCCCGACGGCCCCGCGGAGGACGACGGCGAGCACGCGTGGCGGCTCACCGGCACCAAGCCGTGGTGCTCGCTGGCCGACCGCCTGGACGCCGCGCTGGTCACGGCGCACCTGCCCGACGGCACCCGTCGTCTCTTCGCGGTCGACCTCGCCGACGCCGGCGTGACGCTCGTCGACCAGCCGTGGGCGGCGCGCGGGCTCAGCGAGATCCCGTCGACGCCCGTCGCGTTCGACGACGTGCCCGCCACGGCCGTGGGCGCACCGGGCTGGTACCTCGAGCGGCCGGGGTTCTGGTGGGGAGGCATCGGGGTCGCGGCCTGCTGGTACGGCGGTGCGGTCGCGCTGGGTCGCACGCTGTGGCGGCACGCGACGACGACCGACGACCGGCTCGTCGCGATGCACCTCGGCGCGGTCGACGTCGCGCTGGCCGACGCGCGCCGCGCGCTCGCCGAGGCCGCGCGCGTCGTCGACGGCACGCTGGACCTCGGGCTCCCGGGCACGCTCCTGGCCAAGCGCGTGCGCGCGACGGTGGCCCGCACGTGCGAGGACGTGCTGACGCGCGTCGGGCACGCGCTCGGGCCCGCACCGCTCGCGCTCGACGCCGAGCACGCCAAGCGCGTCGCCGACCTGCAGGTGTACGTGCGTCAGCAGCACGCCGAGCGTGACGACGCGTCGCTCGGGACCACCGTGGCCGCCCGCGAGCGCGCGCCGTGGTGACGTTCGACGGCCGCGCCCCGGGCACGCCGCCGCACGTGTGGGACGAGCGCCTCGCGGCCCTGCCGACGTGGCCGCTGCCGCGCACGGGGCGCACGGTCGTCGTGGCGGCGCACCCCGACGACGAGACGCTCACGGCGGGCGGGCTGCTCGCCGAGCTCGCGGCCGTCGGCCGGCCCGCCGAGGTCGTCGTGGTCTCGGACGGCGCGGGCTCGCACCCGGGGTCGCCGACGCTCGGGCCCGCCGACCTCGTGCGGCGCCGCGTCGACGAGGTGCGCCGCGCGGTCGAGGTCCTGTCGCCCGCGTCGTCGGTCACGCTGCTGGGCCACCCGGACGGGGGGCTGCGCGAGGCGCGCGACCAGGTCGCGGCCGACCTGCGGCGCGTGCTGTCCGCCGGGCCGCGCGTCGCCACCCTCGTCACGACGTGGCGCGGCGACGGCCACCGCGACCACCGCGTGGTCGCCGAGGTGTGCGCCGAGCTCGCCGCGGACCTGGGCTGCACGCTCGCCGAGGCGCCGCTGTGGCTGTGGCACTGGGCGACGCCCGACGACCCGGCCGTTCCGTGGGACGCGCTGCGGGGGCTGCCGCTGTCCGACCATGCGGTGGTGCTCAAGCAGCGCGCGGTCGCGGCGCACGAGACGCAGGTCGAGCCGCTGTCCGACCACCCGGCCGACGCGCCCGTGCTGCACCCGCGGTTCGTGCGCGGCCTGACGCGGGACGTCGAGCCGTTCGTCGTGCACGCGCCCGCCCGGTCGGCCGCACCCGACGACGCGCCCGCGGCCGACCCGGGCGCGGGCGCGGGCGCGACGACCCTGCCCGCGTCGTACTTCGACGCGACGTACGCGCGGCACGACGACCCGTGGGGCTTCACCGACCGCTGGTACGAGACCCGCAAGCGCGCGCTGACGCTCGCCGCACTGCCCGACGAGCGGTACGCGCGCGTGCTGGAGGTGGGCTGCTCGATCGGCGTCCTCACGGTCGAGCTCGCGCGGCGCGCCGACGCCCTGACCGCCACCGACGTGGCCGACGCCGCGCTCGACCGGGCCCGTGCGCGCCTCGGGGACGACGAGCCGCACGTGCGGCTCGTCCGCGGCGCGCTCGGCGGCGCCGGGAACGACGCGCTGCCGGGCGGCCCGTTCGACCTCGTCGTGCTGTCCGAGGTCGGCTACTACCTGTCGGCGTCTGACCTGGCGGCCGCGCTGCCGGACCTGCTGACGCGGCTCGCGCGCGGCGGCACCCTGCTCGCGTGCCACTGGCGGCACCCCGTCGAGGACTACCCGCTGCCGGGCGACGCCGTGCACCGGGCGCTCGCGCGCGCGGCCGGCGCCGCGGGGCTCACGCGGCTCGTCGAGCACCACGAGGCCGACCTGCTGCTGGACGTGTGGAGCCGCGACCCGCGGTCGGTCGCCGAGCGGACGGGCCTGCGGTGAGGGCCGAGCTCGGCGTCGCGGCCGCCGCGGGCGAGAGCGTGGTGGCGCGCCGCACGACCGTGCCGGCACCGGTCGCGCACGTGGCCGTCGTCGTGCCGGTCCGCGACGAGGAGCTGCTGCTCGCGCGCTGCCTGGCCTCGGTGCGCGCGGCGCGGCGCGCGCTGCTGGAGCGCGGCGGGTGCACGGTCGACGTGGTCGTCGTGCTCGACGCGTGCCGGGACGCGAGCGCCGACGTCGTCGCGCGGTTCGGCAGCGTGCGGGTGCTGGAGACCGCGGCCGGCGACGTGGGTGCGGCGCGCGCCGCCGGTGTGCGTTCGGCGCTCGCGGTGCGGCCCGTGGCGGCCGAGCGCACGTGGCTGACGTGCACCGACGCCGACTCCGCCGTCGAGACGGACTGGCTGCTCGAGCACGTGCGGCTCGCGGACGCGGGCGCCGACGTGGTCGTCGGGACCGTCCACCCGGACCCTGCCGACCTCACGGCGTCCCAGTGGGACACCTGGCGCGCGACCCACGAGCCCGGGCGCCCCAACGGGCACGTGCACGGCGCGAACCTGGGCGTGCGCGCGTCGTCGTACCTCGCGGCGGGCGGGTTCGCCCCGGCGCCCGAGCACGAGGACGTCGACCTCGTGGCGCGCCTGCGGGCCACCGGCGCGCGGGTTGTCGCGTCCGACGCGGTGGACGTGCTGACGTCGGGCCGCGCGGTGGGCCGCACGCCCGGCGGCTACGCGGGCCACCTCCGCGCGACCCTGCTGCGCAACTGACCGGGCGCGCGGTACTCGTGCGACGAGCGCGGTACTCATGCGCCGAGCGCGGCACTCGTGCGCCGAGCGCGGGACACACGAGCACCGCGCTCGCGCGACATCTACCGCACTCGCGAGAGGGGTGAGGCCGTCGGGGGTGCGGGCGGGTCGTAGGATCTCGAGCCACCGGCGGCGTCAGGACGCGGGCAGGTGCTCCTTGGCGTCGTCGTACCCGGCGGTGCCGGGCAGCTCGGAGGGCGCGTAGACGAGCCGCAGCACGCCCGTGGGGTAGGCCTCCGAGGAGACGAGGCGCAGCGGGCGCACCGGTCCGTCGCCCCAGAGCCGCTCGCCGCTGCCCGCCGCGACGGGGTGCACGTAGAGCCGCAGCTCGTCGAGCAGGCCGGCGTCGAGCAGCTGCCGGACCACCGAGAGCGACCCGGCGACGAGGACCGTGCCGAGGTCCGCGTCGTCGCGCAGCGCACGCACCGCGGCGACCACGTCGGCGGTGCGCTCGGCGTTCCGCCAGCCGAGGTCGGCGTCACCGCGGGTCGCGACGAGCTTGCGGACGTCCCCCAGCTGCGCGGCGAACCCGGCGTCCTCGCCGCCCGCGGTCTCGCGCTCGGGCCACGCGCCGGCGAACGAGTCGTACGTGACGCGGCCGAGCACGAGCACGTCGACGTCCTCGTAGTCGCTGCCGACGCCCGCGCCCATGCGCTCGTCGAAGTACGGGAAGTGCCAGGCCGGGTCGACCTCGGCGACGCCGTCGAGCGCGATGAACAGGGTCGAGACGATGGTGGCCACGCGGTGCTCCCTCGGGGGTCGGTGCGCCCCGCGGGCGGGGCGCCTGCCCGTGCCGACCTGGCCCGGCCCCGGGAATCATCGCGCGGGTCGCACCGGTGTGCACGACACGCCGTGACGCACAGGTCGCGCCGGCCTCGCGATCAGGTGCGTCGGGCGGTCCCGGGACCTTCGGCCCACTGACCCGCACCCCCCACAAATAGTGTGACGGCCGTGTAGTTCACACAACATGTTGTGTCTGGCCGTGGAAAACCCCACGGACGTCGCCGTCCCGTGGGACGCCGCGGCGCGGACCCCGGCGCGAGCCGTGCGGGCCCGGGCACGCACCGCAGACACCGAGCAGAGATCAGCCGGTGCCGCCCCGACGGCGGCGCCGGCGCAGCCGTGGGAGGGGCAGTCCGTGAGCATCGTGGAGCTGGAGCCGCAGACGCGCGACGACGAGGCCGACGAGGCCGTGCGGACGGGCGAGGCCGCCGCGACCGACGGGACCACCGGGACCCGCGTCCTGCAGGTCGAGAAGCGCGACGGCCGCCTGCTGCGGTTCGACGACGCGCGCATCCGCGCGGCCCTCACCAAGGCGTACGCGGCCGTGCACGGCGAGCCGAACGTCGTGCACCGGCACGCGGTCGCCGCGCTCGTCGAGCGGGTCGACGCCGAGCTCGCGGCGCGCTTCACCTCGACGGTGAAGATCTACGAGATCCAGTCGGTCGTCGAGCACGTGCTGCTCGAGTCGCACGAGTACGACGTGGCCCGCGCGTACATCGACTACCGCGTCGAGCGCGACCTGGCGCGCAGCCGGTCCACCGACCTCAACCACTCGATCGTGCGGCTCATCGACAAGGACCAGACGGTCGTCAACGAGAACGCCAACAAGGACTCCGAGGTCTTCAACACGCAGCGCGACCTCACGGCCGGCACGGTCGGCAAGGCCATCGGCCTGCGGATGCTCCCCGCCCACGTCGCGAACGCCCACCAGAAGGGCGACATCCACTACCACGACCTCGACTACCACCCGTACGCGCCGATGACGAACTGCTGCCTCATCGACTTCCGCACGATGCTCGCGGACGGGTTCCGCATCGGCAACGCGCAGGTCGAGCCGCCGCGGTCCATCCAGACCGCGACCGCGCAGATCTCGCAGATCATCGCGAACGTGTCGTCGTCGCAGTACGGCGGCTGCTCGGTCAACCGGATCGACGAGCTGCTCGCGCCGTACGCGCAGCGCAACCTCGACAAGCACCTCGCGGACGCGGCGCGGTGGATCCCCGACGCGTCGCTGCACGAGGAGTACGCGCGGGAGCGCACCACCAAGGACATCTACGACGCGATGCAGAGCCTCGAGTACGAGATCAACACGCTCTTCACGTCCAACGGGCAGACGCCGTTCACGTCGGTCGGGTTCGGCCTGGGCACGAGCTGGCTCGAGCGCGAGATCCAGCGCGCGATCTTCCAGATCCGCATCCGGGGCCTGGGCCGCGAGGGTCGCACCGCGATCTTCCCGAAGCTGATCTTCACGCTGCGTCGCGGCGTGAACCTCGAGCCGTCCGACCCGAACTACGACCTCAAGCAGCTCGCGGTCGAGTGCTCGACCAAGCGCATGTACCCGGACGTGCTGAGCTACGACAAGATCGTCGAGCTCACGGGCTCGTTCAAGGTGCCGATGGGCTGCCGCTCGTTCCTGCAGGGCTGGCAGGACGCGGAGGGGAACGACGTCGTCGAGGGCCGCATGAACCTGGGCGTCGTGACGCTCAACCTGCCGCGCATCGCCCTGGAGGCGCGCGGCGACCTGGCGCGGTTCTGGTCGCTGCTCGACGAGCGTCTCGACATCGCGCGCGACGCCCTGATGTACCGCGTGGAGCGTTGCAAGGAGGCGACGCCGGGCAACGCGCCGATCCTGTACGTGCACGGCGCGTTCGGGCAGCGCCTGAACCCGGGCGACGACGTGGACGTGCTGTTCCGCGACGGCCGCGCGACGGTGTCGCTCGGGTACATCGGCCTGTACGAGGTCGCCGCCGCCTTCTACGGCGGTGCGTGGGAGCAGGACCCGGAGGCCAAGCGGCTGACGCTCGACGTGCTGCGGACGCTGGCCGAGCGGGCCCGGGAGTGGAAGGCCGCGACCGGCTACCACTTCAGCGTGTACTCGACGCCGAGCGAGAGCCTGACGGACCGGTTCTGCCGCCTCGACAAGGAGAAGTTCGGCGCGGTGCCGGACATCACCGACAAGGACTACTACACGAACAGCTTCCACTACGACGTGCGCAAGGCGCCGACGCCGTTCGAGAAGCTGGACTTCGAGATGGACTACCCGCAGCACGCGTCGGGCGGGTTCATCCACTACTGCGAGTACCCGGTGCTGCAGCAGAACCCGGCAGCGCTCGAGGCCGTGTGGGACTACGCGTACGACCGCGTGGGGTACCTGGGCACGAACACGCCGATCGACCGCTGCCACGAGTGCGGGTTCTGCGGCGACTTCACGCCGACGGCCCGCGGGTTCGCGTGCCCGGGCTGCGGCAACACCGACCCGCGCACGTGCGACGTCGTGAAGCGGACGTGCGGCTACCTGGGCAACCCGCAGCAGCGGCCGATGGTGCACGGGCGGCACGTCGAGATCTCGTCGCGCGTCAAGCACCTGCCGGGCGCGACGTCCCTCGACGCGGCCGACGCGCCGCCGACGTCCCGGGGCTGAGGCGCGCCGTGGCGCGCGACCCGGGCCCGGGCTGGGTGTCGGACAAGGTCAGCCACGGGTACGTCGCCGACTACAAGCCGTTCGTCATGGTGGACGGCGAGGGCGTGCGGTGCAGCCTGTACGTGTCGGGCTGCCTGTTCGCGTGCGAGGGCTGCTTCAACGAGGCGGCGTGGAGCTTCCGCTACGGCCGCCCGTACGACGCCGCGCTCGAGGACCGCGTGCTCGCGGACCTCGCGCACCCGGCCGTGCAGGGGCTGTCGCTGCTGGGCGGCGAGCCGTTCCTCAACACGGAGGTGTGCCTGCAGCTCGTGCGGCGGCTGCGCGCCGAGCTCGGGGCCACGCGCGACGTGTGGGCGTGGACGGGGTACACGTTCGAGGAGCTCGCGGCCGGGCACGACGACCAGCGCGCGCTGCTCGCGGAGGTCGACGTGCTGGTCGACGGCCGGTTCGAGCTCGCGCAGCGGGACCTGACGCTCGCGTTCCGCGGCAGCCGCAACCAGCGCGTGCTGGACGTGCGGGCGTCGCTCGCGGCAGGCGGCGCGACGTGGCACGCGGCGGGGCTGCGGGTGCCCCCGAGCGCGGCGGGCCCGACGCAGCCCGACGGGGCGGGCGTCGGCGCACCGCCGGGGGCCGCAGCGGCGGTCAGCCCACGAGCGTGAGCACGCCGGCCGTCGCGACCGCGAGGCCCAGCGCGAGCGACATGACGACGAGCACGACGTGCACGGTGAGGAACCGGGTCGCGCGCCCGGCGGCGTCGCGCGCCCGCGGGTCCTTGGCGACGCGACGCAGGAACGCCGGCCACACGACGAGGTTCCACAGCCCGGCGACGACGAGCAGGACGGACCAGGCGACGGGGAGCTCCACGTGCCGATGCTGGCACACCCGCCGGCGCCGGTTCGGTGCCGACCGTCGTCGACCGACGCCGGGAGCCCCCGTAGCCTGACCGCGTGACGAACCTCGAGGCCCGACCGACCGAGCAGGTGTGCGTCGCGGGCCCGGCCGCCGACGTCGAGCTCGTCGAGCCGCGCGACGTGCCGCTGGGCGGCCCGCGCGCGATGACGGTGCGCCGCACGCTGCCGTCGCGTGCGCGCTCGCTGATCGGGCCGTTCTGCTTCGCGGACCACTACGGCCCCGACGACGTCGCGGCGACCGGCGGCATGGACGTGCCGCCGCACCCGCACACCGGGCTGCAGACCGTGACGTGGCTGTTCGAGGGCGCGGTGCTGCACCGCGACGCGCTGGGCTCGGAGCAGACCATCACGCCCGGGCAGCTCAACCTCATGACCGCGGGGCGCGGCATCTGCCACTCCGAGGAGTCGACGCCCGCGACGTTCCCCGACCGCCCGGTGCTGCACGGCGTGCAGCTGTGGACGGCGCTGCCGGAGTCGGCGCGGCACGGCGACCGCGCGTTCGAGCACGTCGCCGACGTGCCGCGGCTGACCGTCGACGGTGCGGTGCTGCAGGTGTTCCTGGGGCGTCTGGGCGACGTCGAGTCCCCGGCGCGCGCGTACTCGCCGCTCGTCGCCGCGCAGGTCGACGTGCCCGCCGGGACGCGCGTGCGGCTCCCCGTCGACCCGTCCTTCGAGCACGGCGTGCTGGTCGACTCCGGTGCGCTGCGGTTCGAGGGCCACGACGTCGACCCGGCGTGGCTCGCGTACGCGCCGCCCGGGCGCGACGTGCTGGTGCTGGAGGCCGGCGACCGGCCCGTGCGCGCGGTGCTGCTGGGCGGCACACCGTTCGAGGAGCCCGTCCTCATGTGGTGGAACTTCGTGGGCCGCACGCACGACGAGGTCGTCGAGGCGCGCGCGCAGTGGCAGGCCGCGATCGCCGGGGACGCCGCCGGCCTGGGCCGGTACGGCGAGGTGCACGGCTACGACGGCCCCGCGCTGCCCGCACCCGAGCTGCCGAACGTGCGGCTGCGCCCCCGCGACCGCGCGCGCTGAGCCGCGCACCCGGCCCGCAGCGCGCCGCACCGCCGCAGGGACGCGCAGGGCCCACCCGGTCCGTGCGCGCTGCGACGGCGTCGCGGCGGCACGGCCCGGGTGGGCCCGTGAGGTGCGTCAGCCCGCGTGCGTCCAGCGACGGCGCGCGACGACCAGCCCCGCGCCGACCAGCAGCACCAGGACCGCCGCCGCGCCGACACCGGCGACCTGCGCGCCCGTGACCGCGAGCGCGTCACCGGCCGGGGCCGGCACCGCCTCGACCGCGACGGGCGTCGTCCCGCCCGCGGCGGCCGCGACGACCTCGACCGTCACGGTCGACACCGTGCGCGCGCCCTGCGGGTCCGCGACCGTGAACGTGATCGTCACGGTGCCGACGAACCCGGGCTCGGGCGTGTAGACGAGCCTGCCGTCGACGACCGTCACCGTGCCCGTGGCGGGCTGCTCGACGTCGACGACCGTCAGCTCGCCGCCCTCGGGGTCGCTCGCGCCCGCGAGCACGTCGATCGCGGACGGGCCGGCGTTGCCGACCGTGACCGTGGTCGCCGGGACGACGGGTGCGCCGTTGCCGACCGTGACCGTGACGGTCCCGCGGGTCGTGTCGGTGCCGTCGGACACGGCGAACTCGAACGTCACGTCGCCCGACCAGCCGGTCGGCGGCGTGTACGTCACGACGCCGTCGACCAGCGTGACCGTGCCGCGCGGCGTGCCGTCGGCGTCGACCGCCGTGCCCACCTCGGTGACGGTGAGCGCGTCGTCGTTGGCGTCGGTGACGCCGTCGAGCACGTCGACGACGACGGGCGTGCCGTACGGCGTCGCGTCGGGCCCGCGCGGGGGCACGACCGGGGCGGCGTTCGCGACCGTGACGACGAGGACGCCGTCCGCGGTGCCGCCCGCGCCGTCGGACACCGTGTACGTCACGGTGACGTCGCCCTTGAACCCGGGTGCGCCCGTGACGACGACGCCGCGTGCGTCGTCGGTGAGCACGACCTGCGCGTCCGCGTCGGCGGCGGCCCCGGTGACGACCAGCTGCTGGTCGGTCGCACCGAGGTTCGCGTCCGTCGTGCGCGCCACGAGGTCGACCGTCGCGGGCACGCCCGCCGGGGTCGTCACGTGTGCGGCCTGCGTGACCGGCGCGGCGTTGCGGACCGTCACCGTGACCGACGCGGTGCCGGCCGCGAGGCCGTCGGTCGCGTCGTAGGAGAACGTCACGACGCCCGCCCAGCCGGCCGGCGGCGTGTACCGGACCTGACCGTCGACGACCTCGACGCCGCCGCGGGGCGTGCCCGCCGCGTCGACGGGCACGGTGAGCGACGCGGGCACGACCGTGAGGACGTCGCCGTTCGCGTCGTCGTCGTTGCCGAGCACGTCGACGAGCACCGCGGTGTCCGTGTCCGTCGCGGCGGTGTCGGGCAGCACGCGCGGTGCGGCGTTGGCGACCGTGACGACGAGCGTGCCGTCGACGCTGCCGCCCGCGCCGTCGGACACCGTGAACGTGACCGTGACGGTCCCGCGGTAGCCCGTGGCCGGCCGCACGTCGAGCGTGCCGTCGGGGTTCACGGTGACCTGCGCGCCGTGGTCGGCCGTGGCGCCCGTGACGCGCAGCACCTGGTCGGTGGGCCCGACGTTGACGTCGGACGCGTGCTGCAGCACGTCGACGCCCGCGAGCAGGCCGTCGGTCGCGACCGACGCGCCCGACGTCGTGATGGTCGGCGCGACGTTGGGCGTCGTGACGCTGACCGTGCCGGTCGCCGTCAGGCCCATCGGGTCGGTCGCGGTGTACGTGAACGTGTCCGTGCCCGCCCAGCCGGCCGCGGGCGTGTAGCGGACGCCGCCCGCCCCCGTCACGACGGCGGACCCGTGCGCGGGTGCGGTGCCGACGGCGAACGTCAGCGCGTCGCCGTCGGGGTCGCTCGCGGCGCCCGCCACGTCGACGACCACGTCCGCGTCGCCCTCGGGGACGTCCGCCGTGAGGTCGCCCGCGAGCGGTGCGCCGTTGAACGTGACGGTGACGGTCACGACGTCCGAGCGCCCGGCGGGCGTCTGGTCGTCGACCACGCGGTACGTCATGGTCGCGGGGCCCGTGGGGTTCGCGGGCGCGACGTACGTGGCGACGCCCGTGGCGGGGTCGACCGTGGCCGTGCCCTGCGTGAACGGCGTGACGACCTCGACGCGCACGGGGTCGCCGTTGGGGTCGGAGTCGTTGGCGAGCAGCGCGATCGGCGTGCTGCTGCCGGGGTTGACCCGCAGCGTCTCGCCCTGCGCGACCGGTGCCCCGTTGCCGACCGTGACGGTCACGCGTCCGGTCGTCGCGGCGCCGCGCGAGTCCTCGACCGTGTAGTCGAACGCGTCCGTGCCGCGGAACCCGGGGGTCGGCGTGTACACCAGCCGCTGCTGGTCGTCGACGGTCACGGTGCCG
This sequence comes from Cellulomonas sp. HD19AZ1, assembly GCF_004535805.1. Lineage (NCBI taxonomy): Bacteria > Bacillati > Actinomycetota > Actinomycetes > Micrococcales > Cellulomonadaceae > Cellulomonas > Cellulomonas sp. HD19AZ1. The sequence continues at coordinate 129,474 of NZ_SPHX01000006.1, read as the reverse complement.
TGCGGCGTGGTCGTGGGCACCGAGCGGTAGGCGATCGCGTCGCCGTTGGGGTCCGAGTCGTTCGCGAGCGCGGCGATCGTCACCGGGCCGCCCGTGGAGGTCGCGGTGTCGTCGCCGACGACCGGCGCCTCGTTGACGACGACGACCTGCACGGCCGCCGTCGACCGCAGGCCCGTCGGGTCCTCGATCGTGTACGTGAACACGTCGCGCCCGGCGAAGTCGGCGCGCGGCGTGTACGTCAGCGCGCCGTCGGTGCCGATCGTCACCGAGCCGCCCGCGGCGTCCGTCACGGCGACCGTCCGCAGCGGGCCGCCCTCGGCGTCGCGCGCGTCGGCGAGCACGTCGACGCGCAGGCCCGGCGTCGCGCTGCGCGGCGTGAACGTCCGCACGTAGGGCTGCGCGACCGGCGGCGTCTGGCCCGCGGTCGCGGGCTCGGCGACGGGACGCTGCACGACATTCGTGGCGGACGACGCCGCGGCGCGCGTCGTGTGCCCCCGGTAGGTCATGGCGGCGGCGTTGACGAGCTCGACACCCGCGGGGGCGGCGTCGTCGACCCGCACGCGGAAGGTGACGACGTGCGCGGGGTCGGAGCCGACGGTGATGGGGATGTCGCCGCCGCGCGAGGCGTCGGCGCCCGTACCCAGGTGGACCACGACGTGGCCGCTCGGGTCCTGCGCGTAGTAGCCGTCGTCGTCGCCCTCGGCGTCCGTGAGGGGCTGGCCGTCGACCTGCAGCGACCCGGGCACGTACGTGGTGCCCGTGGGGATCGCGTCGAAGAACCGGCTGTCGGACGCCACGTCGAGGCCGATGTTGCTCACGGGCACCGAGTACTCGAGGACGTCGCCGCGACGCACGTCGCCGCCGTTGAGGTCGGTGACCGACTTGTGGCCGAGCAGGGTCGGGTCGTAGAGCTCGGTCGAGAACGTCACGACGCCGGGGAAGAACTGCTCGCCGCCCGTCGTGAGCCGGAACCGCGCGCTCGTGGCACCGTTCGGGATGTAGTCGCTGCCGACCGTGAAGACGTCGGCGTCGAAGCCGAGCTGGTTGCGGTAGGCGGGGTTGCGCCGGCTGCCGTCGGCGGCCGCACCGGCCAGGAACGCGCGGTCGACCCCCGCACGCGTGATGGTCGAGTTGAAGGCGTTGTTCGCGGGGTTCTCGGCGTCCGTGAGCGGCAGCCCGTTGAGCAGCAGCTGGTCGCCGACGAGCCCGCGGTCGCCCTCGTACGTGACGACGCCGACGGACGTGCGGATGTCACCCGTGGGCGGCGTGATGAAGCCGTCGACCGTGAAATCGGGCAGCGGGTCGCCGTTGGCGACCGAGCCGAAGCCGTCGAAGACCGTGAGGTTGCGGGCCGGGGCGGCGGGGTCGGCGACCGCGACGACGAGGGTCCAGCCGGCGTAGTTGTTGGTGCCGTTGGCCGAGGACTGCACGTTCCCGACCATGTACGAGCCGCTGCCCGCCGCCGTGACGAGGTCGGTCACGTCGACGAAGGACTGGTACGCGCGGTCGGGCGCGACGTCGACGTGCGCGGCGGTGACGGTGGCGTAGGACGTGGCGCCGGGCACGCGCAGCACCGCGCGGTCGCGCAGCGTCGCGTCGGCACCGGCCGTGTTGGCCGCGGCCGTGCGGCCGCCCCAGTAGAGCCGGGCCCACAGCACACTGCCGCCCGCGGGGATCGCGAGCTCGGCGGACGACGAGTTGAACGTCGAGGCGTCGCCGTCGACGTCCACGTAGCGCATGGTGTGGTCGTTGTTGCTGAGGTTCGTCGACGACGACCCGTCACGCACCGCGGCGCAGTTGTTGGCGCCCGTCGTGCACGTCATCAGCGTGTTGGCCGAGAGCAGGATCTCGCCGTTCGTGTTGGTCGAGAACACCGAGCCGAACGGCCGGTACTCCGCCGCCGCGGCGGGTGCCGCGAGGCCCACGAGCGCGAGCGGTGCCAGCAGCGCCGCCACGACCGCCGCCGCGAGGGCCGCGGACCCGCGCCGCCCTCGGCGCGACGCGTGCGCACCCGTCCCCCTGCGCGCCCCGCGCGCCTCCTGCGTCTGTGCCACGACCCTCTCCCCGCTGTGGTGGACGGACGTGCGTTCTAGACGCCCGTCCAGCACGCAACGTAGGGAGAGCCGCAAGGGGCCGTTGGTGACGGCGCGGGGCGAATGCGACGCACCGGACCGGGTGAAGAAACAGGTCAGCGCCGCGGCCTGGGTACCAGGACCCAGGCCGCGGCGCTGCGGGCACCCCCGGACGGCGGCACCGTGGGTGCCACCACCCCTGCGGGTGTCAGCCCTTGACGGAGCCGAGCATGACGCCGGACACGAAGTACCGCTGCACGAACGGGTACACGCAGAGGATCGGGATGATCGTGAGGATCATCGTGACCGACTGGATGTTGGCGGCGATCGCCGCGGACGTCGTGCCCGCGACGGCGGCCCCCTCGGACGCCGCGGACGACGCACCGGCGATGAGGTTGCGCAGGAACAGCGTGACCGGGAACAGCTCCTGCTTGTCGATGTAGAGGAACGCCGCGAACCAGTCGTTCCAGATGGCCACCGAGTAGAACAGGATCATGGTCGCGATCACCGCCTTGGACAGCGGGATGACGATGCGGCCGAAGATGCCGAACCACCCGAGGCCGTCGATCTGCGCGGCCTCCTCCATCTCCGCCGGCAGGTTCTCGAAGAACGACTTCATGACCAGCAGGTTGAAGATCGAGATCGCGCCCGGCAGCACGACCGCCCACATCGTGTTCTTCAGCCCGAGGGTCTGGATGAGCACGTAGTTGGGGATCAGGCCGCCGTTGAAGAACATCGTGAACATCGCGACCCAGATGAGGCCCGTGCGCCCGCGCAGGTGCCGCTTCGACAGCACGAAGGCCAGCAGCGTGGTCAGCACCATCGCGATGGTCGTGCCGACGACCGTGTAGACCACGGTGTTGCGGTACGAGCGCCAGAACATCTTGTTCTGCCACACGGCCTCGTACGTGTCGAGGTTGAAGCCGACGGGCCACACGTTGACCAGGCCCGCCTTGACGGCGCCGGGGCTGGAGAACGACTGCGCGATGACCGTGATGAACGGGTACAGCATGAAGGCGCACAGCAGCACGAGGAACGCGCCGTTGACCCACGTGAAGACCCGGTACCCGCGCGAGTCGCGCGGGCCGACGGACGTGCCCCCGGCGGGGCTCGTCGAGGACGTCAGGGCGGACTGCGTCACCACAGGCTTGCTCCCACCACTCGGCGCGACACGAAGTTCGCGGTCAGCACCATCACGAGCCCGATGAGGGCCTGGAACAGGCCGATCGCGGTCGCGTAGCTGAAGTTGTTCGACACCAGGCCGACCCGGTACAGGTAGGTCGAGACGACGTCGGCGGTCGAGTAGGTCAGCGGGTTGTACAGCAGCAGGACCTTCTCGAACCCGACGTTGAGGAACGTGCCGATGTTGAGGATGAGCAGCGTGACCATGGTCGGGCGGATGCCCGGCAGCGTCACGTGCCAGGTCTGGCGCCAGCGGTTGGCGCCGTCGATGCGCGCCGCCTCGTAGAGCGACGCGTCGACCGTGGTGAGCGCCGCGAGGTAGAGGATCGTGCCCCAGCCGACGGTCTGCCAGATCTCGGACCCGACGTAGATGGTGCGGAACCACTCGGCCCGCTGCAGGAACGGGATCGCCTCGCCGCCGAACCCTTCGATGACCTGGTTGACGGTGCCCTGCAGCGACAGCAGCTGCATGGTCATGCCGACGACGATCACGACCGACAGGAAGTGCGGCAGGTAGGAGATCGACTGCACCGTGCGCTTGAACGCGCGCTTGCGGACCTCGTTGAGGGACAGCGCGAGCACGATCGGCAGCGGGAAGCAGAACAGCAGCGTGAGGCCGCCGAGGATCGCCGTGTTGGCGAAGACGTTCCAGAAGTTGGGGTCGGACAGGAACATCTCGATGTACCGCAGGCCGACCCACTCGTCACCGATGATGCTGCCGCCGGGACGGAACCGGCGGAACGCGATGACGTTGCCGAACATCGGCGCGTAGCGGAACACCAGCAGGAACAGGACGGGGACCAGCGCCATCGCGTACAGCGGCCAGTCGCGCCGCAGCGCCGCGCGCCACGGCACCTTGCCCGCGGCCCTGCCCCGGCGGGGACGGCCGGCCGGGCGGCCCCCTGCGCCGCCGGGCGCGGGCACGCGCCGGTCCCGCGGGTCCTCGGTCACGAGTGCGTCGCCCGTCACTTGAGCTGCGCTCATGTCTCACTCCTTCGTGAGCAGGTGGTGCCCGGTGGGCCGGCCCCGTGACGTCGGGGCCGGCCCACCGGGCGGGGAGGGCGGGGTCAGCCCTTCTCGGCGGCGCGCTCGCGCGCACCGTTGATCAGGTCCATGTACTGCTGGAGACCCTGGCCCTCGAGCTGGCTCAGGAAGGAGTCCCACTGCGACAGGTCACGCTGCCCGAGGATGAACTCGAGCGTCGCGGTGTCGACCGAGTCCTTGAGCGGTGTCGCCAGGAGCGACGACTGCTCGAGCTCGGCCTCGTCCAGGGGTGCGCGCGGGAACGGGTCGCGCGGCGTGCGGGTCGAGAGCACCGAGTCGATGTACTCGACGAACGCGGGGACGTTGTACGACTCCTTGAGCGCCCGCGACTCGGTGGACCCGGCGAACACGTCGTTGGCGAAGCCGAGGTCCTTCTTGATGTCGATCGTGCCGCTCGGGTTGAGGTTGAGCTGCTTGTGCGTGTACTCGGGGTTCAGCGTGTAGGTGTCGCCGTCCTTGGTGTACGTCTCGCCCTCGACGCCCCACTGGATCATGTCGCGGGCCTCGGGGTTGTAGTACAGCCAGTCGGTGAACTGCAGCAGGTCGCAGAAGTTCGGGTCGTTGACCGCGTCCTGGGTCAGCATGAAGCCGTTCCAGAAGTTGCGGGGCTCGACGACCATGCCGGCGGGGCCGCCCGGGGGCGCGATCTGCTTGAGCTCGTAGTCCGTGACGCCCGCGGCGTCGAGCGCGGTCGCGAACTCCTGGACCGTGCCGGACGCGCCGGACGCGGCGAAGACCGTCTCGGCGGCGATCTTCTCGGTGACGGTGCCGCCGCCGTCGTTCGAGTCGGTGAACGACTCGGTGTCGAGCAGCCCGGCCTCGGTGAGGCCGTTGAAGTACTCGACCATCTGCTTGTAGCCCTCGGTGGTGGGCGCGTAGACGAACTCGTCGGCGTCCTCGTCGTACCAGGCGCCGGTGCCGAAGCCCCAGCCGCCGACCGTGCCGAACGAGTGGGCGGCGTAGTTGATCATCGACTGGCCCTCGAAGCCGTCCGCGAGCGGCTTGCTGTCGGGGTACTTGGCCTTGATCATCTCGAGGCCGGTCTGCAGGTCCTCCCACGTCTCGGGGGCGGGCGCGCCGACCTCGTCGAAGACGTCCTGGCGGATGATCAGCGTGAAGACGGGGACCGAGACCTCCTGCAGGCCCGGCACCATGTAGTACTTCCCGTCGGCCTGGCGGAGGTTGTCGATCATGTCGCCCAGGTCCCACTCCTCCACGTACTTCTGGAAGTTGGGCATGTAGTCGACGTAGTCGCTCATGGGGACCACGGCGCCGGACGCGGCGAACTGCCGCTCGTCGCCCGTGTAGGTGAGCGGGATGATCTGCGGCGCGTCGCCCGCGCTGATGAGGAGGCTGCGCTTCTCGGTCGCGTCGCTGAACGGGATGTTCGTCAGGTTGAGCTTGACGTTGGTGCGCTTCTCGATCTCGTCGAAGAACTGCCACGAGTCGGTGACCGGGTAGTCGGGCCAGTCGGTCCACAGGACCGAGAACTCGCGCGGCTCGGAGGCCTTCCAGGGCTGGTCCGCGACCGCGTCGACCGAGCACTCGAGGTCCTCGCCGCTCGCCGTGCCCCCGCCGCCGCCGCTGTCGCCGCTGCCGCAGGCCGCGAGCCCGAGGGTCGCCGCGAGCGCGGCCGCCCCGATGGCCCCGGCGCGCCGGCGTCGCGCCGTGCGTCCCGTGTACGTCCCGCCGTTGAGCATGTAGGTCTCCTCATCGAGTCCAGGCCCGGGCTACGCCGACCGGGCCGCGGACCGGCCGCCACCGTCCGCCGTCGGGCGGTGGTGCAGGTCCTCGTGCGGGACCCCGGTCGATGCACGAAAAACAGGTTGACGCGACCGGGGACCGATAGTTTCAGGAGGCTAGGTCCCGACATTCACCCCGTCAAGACCCGCGAAGCCCCTGTGAAGTAACGATTAAGCGACAGTGGACGGACGCCCAGGTCGGGGTCGCGACGACGTCGCTGTCGATAGTTTCGACAGCGGTGCGTCGACCGCCGCGCGGGCGCCGACCGGACGTCAGCGCTCGGCGGCGACCACCCCCCGCGGCTGCGGCGCGCACCACGCGTCGCGCGCCGTGAGGGGCACGAGCGGCGGCACGACGGGCCGCGACGCGACCGGCACACGGCCCGCACCCTCGGCGGACGCCAGCAGCGACGTCATCACCTCGAGCACGTGCGCCGCGAGCTCGCCGCTCGCCCGGTGCGCCCCGCCGCCGGGCCCGACGGCGTCGACCATGTCGAGCAGGCCGATCCCGCGCGCCGACCCCGCGTACCCCGCGCCCGGCGGGACCACGTGCCAGCCCGCGTCCGGGGTCCACACCTCCACCTCGCCGTCGAACGCGTTGGGGTCGGGCACCGACACCGACCCGCGCTCGCCGTGCACCTCGACGGGCCGCGCGCGCGAGCGCCCGCCGTCGAAGCTCACGGTCACGGTCGAGATCGCCCCGTCCGCGTGCTCCAGCAGGCCCGTCACGTGCGTCGCGACCTCGACGGGCACCCGCTCGCCGGCCCGCGGGCCGGACCCGATGACGCGCTCGTCGCGCGCCCGCCCCGCGGCGCCCTGCACGTGCGTCACGGGCCCGAGCAGGTGCACGAGGGCCGTCAGGTAGTACGGCCCCATGTCGAGCAGCGGCCCGCCGCCCGCGCGGTAGTAGAAGTCGGGCTGCGGGTGCCAGCCCTCGTGCCCGGGCGACACCCACGTGGCGAGCGCGCTCGACGGCCGCCCGATCGTGCCCGCCTCGACGACGGCGCGCGCCGTCTGCACGCCCGTGCCGAGCACCGTGTCCGGTGCGCACCCGACGCGGACGCCGGCGGCGTCGGCGGCCGCGAGCACGCGCCGCGCGCCCTGGGGCGTGGCCGTGAGCGGCTTCTCCCCGAACACGTGCTTGCCCGCACCGATCGCGGCGAGCGCGACCTCCTCGTGCGCGAGCGGCACCGTGAGGTTGAGGACCACGTCGACCGCGGGGTCCGCCAGCAGGGTCGCGACGTCGACCGCGCGCGTGCCGGGGTGCTGGTCCGCGACGTGCCGGGCGCGGTCCCGGTCGAGGTCCGCGACGGCGACCACGTCGACGCCGCCGTGCGCCGTGAGCGTCTCGAGGTACGTCCGCGAGATGACCCCGACGCCCACGACGCCGACGCCGACGCGGCTCACGCGCGCGCCGCCCAGAGCATGCCGCGCTCCACGATCGCGCGCACCGACGGGTGCTGCAGCACCTCGGGCGTGTGGCCGGGCGTCGCGACGACGACCCGACCCTTCCCCCAGTGCCGCGTCCACACCGCGGGCGACGTGAGCGGCCGGTGCCACGGGTGGTACGGCTGCGTCGGGTGGGTCGTGGTGGCGAGGACGTCGACGAGGTCGTCGTGCAGCACCCAGTACTGCTCGGACTCGAGCTCGAAGTCGTCGAGCCCCGCGGTGATCGGGTGCTCGCGGCCCAGGTCGGTGATCTCGACCGTGTAGGGCAGGTAGTTGTCGGTCTCGTCGCCGACGCGCAGCGACGGCTCCTTGCCGGGGTGGGTCGCGAACTGCCCGCCGACCAGCTGCAGGTAGTCCGAGCTGTTCCGGTAGGAGTCGGCGATGCCGCCGTGCCAGCCGACCAGGCCCGTGCCCGCCTCGACGGCGCCGCGCAGGCCCCAGAGCTCGTCGTGGCCGATGCTCGACATCGTCACGCTCTGCACCACCAGGTCGGTGGCGGACATGACCTCGGCGTCCGCGTAGACCTCGTTGGTCTCGTGGACGGCGACCTCGAAGCCCTGCGCGCGCAGGAACGGCAGGAACAGCTCGGTGGCGGCGACGGGCTGGTGCCCGTCCCATCCGCCGCGGACGACCAGGGCGCGCCTCACGCACCCACCTCCTCGTTCGTGGGACGCGCGACGTCGGGGCGCGCGACGGGCGTGCGGGCCGAGCGGTCGGCCGCGCTGACGGCGACGGCGTCGAGGACGCGCTGCACGTCGAGCGCGTCGTCGAACGTCGGGGACGGGTCGGTGCCGTCGGCGATCGCCTGCACCAGGTCGACGACCTGGTGCGTGAAGCCGTGCTCGTAGCCGATGCCGTGCCCGGCGGGCCACCATGCCGCCATGTAGGGGTGGACGGGTTCGGTGACCTGCACGCGGCGGAAGCCCTGCGTGCGGGCGTCGTCACGCGCGTCGTAGACCTCGAGCTCGTTGCTGCGCTCGTAGTCGAACGCGATCGAGCCGAGCTCGCCGTCGATCTCGATGCGGTTGGCGTTGCGACGGCCCGTCGCCAGGCGCGTGGCCTCGAAGACGCCGAGCGCGCCGCCGTCGAACGAGGCGGTGAACGCCGCGGCGTCGTCGACGGTGACGGGGCCGCGCTCGCCGCCGTCGCCGCGCCCGCCGAGGCCGACGTGCTCGCCGCCCACCGGACGGTCGGTGACGAACGTGCGGAGCACGGCCGAGACGTCGGTGATGCGGCTGCCGGTGAGCCACTGCGCGGTGTCGACCGAGTGCGCGGCGATGTCGCCGAGCGTGCCGCTGCCCGCGCGCGTCGCGTCGAGCCGCCACGTCAGGGGCGCGTCGGGGTCGGAGAGCCAGTCCTGCAGGTACTGGGCCCGCACGTGCCGGATCTCGCCCGTGAAGCCCTCGGCGACGAGCTGCCGCGCGAGCGCGAGGGCCGGTGTGCGGCGGTAGCTGAACCCGCACATGGCCAGCACGCCGCGCGTGCGGGCGTCGCGCGCGGCGGCGGCCATGCGCTCGGCCTCGGGCACCGAGTTGGCGAGCGGCTTCTCGCACAGCACGTGCTTGCCGGCGGCGAGCGCGGCGAGGGCGATCGGCTCGTGCGTGTCGCCCGGCGTGCAGATGTCGACGACGTCGACGTCGTCGCGCTCGACGACGGCGCGCCAGTCGGTCTGCGCCTCGTGCCAGCCGAAGCGATCGGCCAGGTCGCGCGTGCGGCCGGCGTCGCGGCCGGCCACGACCTGCAGGCGCGGGCGGCGGGGCAGGTCGAAGAAGGCGCCGGCGGTGCGCCACGCGTGCGAGTGGGCCCGGCCCATGAAGCCGGTGCCGACAAGGGCGACGCGCAGCTCGGACGTGGAGGGTCGCGACAATGGGACTCCCGCGTTGGTTTATCGATCAATCCGTTCTCCGCAGGCTGTCACGGGACGTCGAACCCGTCAACCGCCCGCGGCGCGTCTGCCATGATCCCCAGCGGAGGTTGCGATGGTCACCATGAGCGACATCGCGCAGCGGACCGGCGTCACCGTGACGACCGTGTCCAACGCGCTGACGGCCCGCGGGCGCGTCTCGGACGCCACGCGGTCACGGATCCTCGCGGTCGCGGACGAGCTGGGCTACGAGGTCAACCTCACCGCGCGCCACCTGCGCGTGGGCCGCTCGGACACGATCGCGCTCATCGTGCCGTCGGTGCACGACTACTTCGGCGAGATCGCCGACAAGCTCGCCGTGCTCGCCGAGGCCACCGGCCGCCACCTCGTGCTCGAGCGCACGTCCGCCCTCACCGAGTCCGAGCGCGCCGCCATCACGTTCCAGCGCCTGCAGATGTTCGACGGCGTGCTGCTCTCGGCCGTCGGGCTCGACCACGACGACGTCGAGCGCGCCCGCCGCCGCACCCCGCTGGTCGTGCTGGGCGAGCGCCCCATGCCGGCCACGGTCGACCACGTCCGCCTCGCCAACGAGGAGGGCGGGCGCCTGGCCACCGCGCACCTGCTCGAGCACGGCGCGCGCCGCGTCGTCGTGCTGGGCGGGTCGCTCGGCGCCGAGTTCGGCATCTCGCACTCGCGCCTCGTCGGCTGGCGGCAGGCGCACGCCGACGCAGGCGTCCCGGCCGACCCGCGGCTCGTCGTCCCCGTGCAGGACTACGACGTCCGCCACGCACGCGCCGCGCTCACGGCCCTGATCGCGGACGGCGTGCCGTTCGACGCCGTCTTCGCCGTGACCGACATGGTCGCCCTCGGTGCGATGTCGGCGCTGGCCGAGCACGGCCTGCGCATCCCGCAGGACGTGCAGGTCGTCGGCTTCGACGACCTGCTGTTCTCCGACTTCCTGAGCCCCCGCCTCACGTCCGTCGACCCGCACTCGCGCGAGCTCGCCGCCACCGCCATGCGGCTGCTCGAGCAGCGCATGTCCGGCGACGACGCGCCGCCCGAGCACGTCGTCAACCCCGTGTCGCTCGTGGTGCGGGGGTCGACGCGCGCGGGGTGAGGGTGAACCAGCGCGCCTGGAGCACCATGGATCTGCGGATCCTTCATAACCCGTGTGACGGCAAGCGACCACCTCTGGAGGCCAGCAGCCATGTCACTAGACAACTCAGCTGCTTCCGATGGACTGGCAGACCCGCTGGTCACCCGCGGAGTAGCGGACTGACCGAAAGCGAACCGGCACACAGGTCCGGCCGCTCATCGAGCCCTCCTGTTTCTGGAAGCATCTAGGCAGATTCACCTGCCTTCGCGCCGCATTCGGGCACTTGGGCGCTCCAGGTTTGCTATATCTGATGTTAGAGGGCAGCACATCGGCAGCCCGCCATGGGCGAATCGGAGGAACCCGACATGCCGTACGAGCTCGATCACCGTCTGGTGGTTGGCGTAGCGCCGAGCGCACTTTTCGATCTGCGCGAGTCGGATGCAGCCTTCAAAACAAGCATTGATGCATACAGGTCCTTTCAGGATGAGAACATTGACAAACCGATGCCCAAGGGGGCGGCATTTCCCTTTATTGAGAGATTACTTGGCCTCAACGACCTCTCCCCCGGAGACCCCCTCGTGGAGGTGATCCTCCTTGCGAAGGATGACGCCGTCACGGGACTCCGCCACCTGAAGTCTCTAGCATTTTATGGCTTGAAGATCGAGCGTGCGGTGTTCACAGAGGGGAGCGCACCGTCGGGTTACATCAAGGAGTTGAACATATGCTTGTATCTCTCTGGAAACCGCTCTGACGTCGCTCGCGCAGTCTCGAACGGCCTCCCAGCCGGACTCGTTCTGGGCAGGACAGCGAGAAGTGAGGAGCACTCTGACGAAGCGCCCGGAGCGCTCCGCGTCGCATTTGACTTCGACGGCGTACTGGCGGACCTCGAGGCGCAGAAGGTCTACGACCGCGAGAAACTGCCGGGCTTCCTCGCGCATGAGGTGCGTCACGCCTCTGAGCCCCACCAGCCAGGCCCGATGGCCCAGCTGGTCCGTGCCCTCGGGAAGATCCAACGCAAGGAGATCGAGCGCCATAATTCAGATCCAGGTTACGCCCCGCGCGTCCGGATCGCACTAGTTACGGCACGACAGGCGCCAGCTCACGAGCGCGCAATCCGCACGCTTCGCGACTGGGACGTGCAGTTCAACGACGCCTTTTTTCTTGGCGGTATAGAAAAAGCGCGCGTGCTTAGGGTGTTGCGACCCCACATTGTTTTCGACGATCAACTAGACCATCTCGAGGGTGTTGCCGAGGAGATCGCGGCCGTGCTGGTTCCTTATGTAGGTGATGATGGAAAAAGCAGCCAGGACACATCTCGCGTATCGTCGGCGATTCGCAGTCGGGCGCGATCAATTGTCGGCCGACTGGCAAGGCGCCTGCGAAGAGGATAATCTGAAGCGCTCCGGACCCAAGCCCTAGCCGGCTTCGAGTGTCCAAACTCAGGCGCTTCTCGTGCTGATCACAGACACTCGCACTCTCCCTGTCCTCGGAATGCACCCTCGCGGTCAGATCTGGATGTCGCCGCAGAGGTGGACCTGGATGCCCATGCCGTGGAGCATGGCGGCCTTGGCGGTCAGGGCCTTGTCGGCGGTGGCCGCGTCGGGGGCGTAGGCCACGTTGAGGTGGTTGGCCTTGTGGCGGGCCATGAACTGGTCGCGGGTCACGCCGTGCAGCACGGCGTGCAGGATCGGCCACTCCGGGTTCGTGGCCTGCTTGCGCCGCTGCGTCTCGGCAGCGGGCAGGTCCACCGCGGTGGCCCGGCCCAGGTCGGCGTGCAGACGCCCGTCGGCGATGTAGATGCGGGACCAGACCACTTCCCCGGCCTTGCAGACGCCGTTGAGGGTCGACCCGCCGGCGGGGAAGAACACCGGGTCCTGCCGCCACCCCTCGGCCCCGGCGTACCCGCCGTCCAGGTGGGACGCCGGTACCGACCCCGAGATCTCCCACACCCACACGAAGTCCCCGTCGAAGTCCTCGCCCCAGCGCACGTCGTGCAACGTCGTGGCCGGGTCCAGACCCATCGCCGACCACACCCGGTTCGTCACCAGCGCGTCGACCGCGACACCCTCGTCGGCCTCGTTGAAGTGCGGCAACGCCCGCCCGTCCCACAGCACCCGCGACCCGTCACGCGAACGCACCGGCGGACGCGCCACGTTGTTCAACAACCCCTCGGCCAGGTCCGAGGCCGGGCACACGTCCTTCAACCCCTGCTGGTACTGGATCCCCACCGCGTCCAGCCCGAAGTCATCGGCGATCCACAACGCCGCCACGTACATCTTGTACTGCCACTGCAGCTGCTCACGCGTCAGCTCCGTGGCCTCGTCCGTGCCCAGCCGGAACGTCATCCCCGCGTCCAGCAACCATTCGTGCACCCCGTCGGCGACGTCGTCGGGGACCTGCTGCATCTGCGCCCACAACGCCGACTGCGACAACCGCTCCTTGTAGATCCCCGTGGGGTTCAGCAGCTCGTCGTCGAAGATCGCGTTGTACATCCCCATGCAACCCTCGTCGAACACCCCGACGATCGCCTTGTCCCGCACCAGCTGCGCCGCGAGCGCCTCCCCCAGCTCCCGCTCGGGCGAGTCCGGCAGGGCAGGCAGCGGGCGCACGTGCGACGCGTCGTGCACGATCCGCCACTCGGTCAACCACGACGCGACCCCCGCACGGAACCACGCGTCCGTGCCGTCGACCGTCCAGATCGTCGAGTACTCCCGACCCATCTTCGTCATCCCCGCGTTCAGGCCCAGCAGGCCGACCAGCCCTGGCCAGTCCCCCGCGAAGTTCGCCACCGTGAGGACCGGCCCCCGGTGAGTCCGCAGACCGGCGAGCACGTGATGGCTGTACTGCCACACCGCCTCCGCCACCACCAGAGGCGCATCCGGCGGAACGCTCGCGAACACCTCCAGACCCATCCGCTGCGAGCTGATGAACCCATGCCCCGTCACCGGATCCACCCCGTTCGCCCGCACCAGATCCCACCCCTGCTCCGCGAACGCGTCAGTCACCACCCGCTCCAACGCCACCTGCGTCGCCCACCCCGCGACGTTCGCCGACTCCCGCAGATCACCCGACGCCACCAGGAACGCCGTCTGCGGCGGAGCAACCGGCTCAGGGGTGACCTCAGGAAGGACGTACGTGGGCATGGCGACTCCTCGGGGCGCGACGCAGCGGCGGGACCTCGGTGTCCCGCTCGCGCGGTCCGTGCGCCGTCGTCGGCGTCCGCGGACCGTGGCGCCACTGTCGCAGTAATCGATTACAGACGCAACGCCCCCGCCCGGCCCGGTGGGGCGGCCGGCCGCTAGGTCAGGGCCGCGACGCGCTGGACCACGCGCCGCGCGGGCACGTCGAGCCCGCGGATGCGCTCCATGAGCATGCGCGCCGCCGCGGCACCCAGGTCGCGCGGGTCGAGCGGCACGAGCAGCACGCCGTCGGTGCTCGACGTCGCGAACGGCAGGTCGCCGACGATCGCGACGCCGCACCCCGCGACGCCGCCGCTCCCTGCCCCCGCCGCAGCCGCCCCCGCGGGCACCCCGCCCGCCACGTGCGCCGACGCCGCGACGGGCACGCCGCGCTCGGCCAGCGCGCGCAGCACGCCGACGCCGCCGAGGTTGTTGGTCGCGACCACCGCGTCCGGCCGCGGCTCGCGGTCGAGCAGGGCGACCGCCGCGTCGTGCGCGCCCGCCACGCGGAAGTCGCTGCGCACCAGCAGGTCGTCGGGGGCGGGCAGCCCGGCGTCGGCGAGCGCGTCGCGCCACCCCTGCGCACGCTCGACCGCCGTGCTCGTGGCGGCCGGGCCCGTGACGCACGCGATGCGCCGGAACCCGCGCGCGAGCAGACCCTGCGTGGCGGCCCGGCCGAGCGCGACGTTGTCGAACGTCACGAGGTCGACGTCGTCGGCCACGGCGCGGTCGACCGCCACCACGGCCCGGTCGCGCGCGAGCAGCGGCGCGAGCGCGGGGCGCCCGGAGGCGGCGGCGATGACGACGCCGGCCATGTTCTCGTCCTGCGCGACGGCCAGGTAGCGCGCCTCCTTGGCGGCGTCGTCGTCGGTGTTGCACAGCACGACGGACACGCCGTGCGCCTGCGCGACGTCCTCGACGCCGCGCGCGACGGCCGTGAAGAACGGGTTCTCGACGTCGGGCAGCACGAGCGCGACGACGTCGCTCGACCGGCGCCGCAGGGAACGCGCGGTGCGGTCCGGCGTGTAGCCGAGCTCGGCGGCGGCGGCCGTGACGGCGGCGAGCAGCTCGGGGCGCACGGGCTTGCCGTTGAGCGCGCGCGAGACCGTCGCGGTGGACACGCCCGCGCGGCGGGCGACGTCGACGATGCGGGGCACGGTCCTCCTCGGTCGGGGCCGCGGGCGCGCGGGGCGCGGGCCGGGCCCGCCACATCGTAGGTCCGGACTTCACCCGCCCGGGCGGGTTCGGGGGTCTTGGCCGACCGTCCAGTAATCGATTACAGTCACCTGTTAACAGTTGACGCAACGTTCAAGGGAGAACGTCGCATGACCTGGTCCTCGCTCGAACCGGTGCCTGCCACCGCCCTCGGCGACGTCATCACCGAGCGGCTGCGCCGCATGATCATCGCCGGCGACGTCCCGGCGGGCGCCCACCTGGCCGAGCCCCGCCTCGCGGAGTCGTTCGACGTCAGCCGCGGCCCCGTGCGCGACGCGCTGCGCCGCCTCGAGTCCGAGGGGCTCGTCGTCGTGCGGCGTCGCAAGATGTTCGCCGCCGGGCTCACCACCGACGACGTCGTCGAGCTCTACGCCATCCGCGAGGCCGTCGAGACGCTCGCGCTGCGCCTCGCGCACGACCGCGCGGCCGACGCCGACTGGGGCGAGGCGCTCGACGCGCTCGCCACCATGCGCCGGGCCGCCGACGCGGCGCGCTACACCGACTACGCGCACGCCGACCTCGCGTTCCACACGTCGTTCTACGCGCTGTCCGGCAGCCGCCGGCTGCTCGACATCTGGCGACAGTACGAACCGACGTTCGCCGTCCTGCTGGAGATCACCAACGCGGAGGACGTCGACCTGGGCCCGTCGCTCGCGTCGCACGTCGCGATCCTCGAGACCGCCCGCGCCGGGCGCGTCGACGAGGCCGTGGTCGAGCTGCAGGGACACCTGCTCGGCGCGCGCACCCGCATGGTGCACGCGCTGAGCCGCCTCGACACCGGTCGCGCCGCGACCCCACCGGACGGAGAGACCGCATGAGCACCCGCCCCCACCTGCTGCCCGCCCTCGCGACCGCGTTCGCGCACGACGGCACGCTCGACCTCGCGTCCTGCCGCCGGCTGTTCGCGCACGTCGCCGACCTCGACGTCGAGGCGCACTTCGTCGCCGGCACCACCGGCGAGTTCGTCGCGCTGTCCGACGACGAGCGGATCGCCGTCCTCGAGGCCGCGGTCGAGGAGATCGGCACCGCGCACGTGTTCGCGCACGTCGGCGCCGCGTCCACCCACCAGGCCGTGACGCTCGCGCACCGTGCGCGCGACGCCGGCGCCACCCGGTTCGCCGCCGTCACGCCCTACTACACCGACGTGCCGGGCGACGCGCTGCTCGACTACTACGTGCGCCTGCGCGACGTGCTCGACGGCGACGACGAGCTGTTCGCCTACGTGTTCCCCGCGCGCACCGGCGTCGACGTCGACCCCGAACGGCTCGCCGACGTCGTCGTCGCCGCCGGGCTCGACGGCGTCAAGGTGTCGGTCCCCGGCACCCGCTACGTCGCCGACCTCGTCGCGTCCCTGCCCGACGACGTGCCCGTCTACTCGGGCAACGACGCGCTGCTGCCCGAGGTGCTCGACGCGGGCGGCGCGGGCGTCGTCTCGGGCGTCATGCAGGTCGGGCCCGCGCCGTTCCTGCGGCAGGCACAGGCGCTGCGCGCGGGCGACCGTGCCGCCGCCCTCGCGGCGCGCGCCGACGTCGACCCGCTCGTCGCCGCCGTCGGGCCCAGCCTGCGCGCCACCAAGCAGCGACTCGTCGACGCGGGGCTGTTCCGGACCGCCGTCGTCCGCGTCCCCGCCGCACGCCACCCGCGTCCCGCCCCCGTCGCACCCGCCGTCGCGCAGGTCTGACCCCGGAGGTCGATGATGACCATGAGCCTCACCACGCCGCCGACGGCACCGCCGCCGTCCCGCGCGCCGCGGCCCCCCGCGGCCGTCCCCGCCACCCGGCGCCGGTCGCTGCGGTCCTCGCGCCTGCCGCTCGCGCTGCTCGCGCCGGCCGTCGCGCTCGTCGCGCTCGTGTCCGTGTTCCCGATCCTGTTCGCGCTCAACCTGTCCGTGCACGAGACGCGGTACACGCAGGTCGGCGACCTGGTCGGGCTGCAGCACTACCTCAGCGTGCTGGCCACCGCGCAGGGCTGGGCCATGATCGGCCGGTCGATGGTCTACGTCGTCGGCTCGCTCGTGCTGGCGCTGCCGCTGGCGGTCGGGCTCGCGCACCTGCTGGACCGGCCCGCCCGGCTGCGCCGCGTGTTCCGCGTCCTCATCCTCATGCCCTGGGTGATCTCGCAGACCGTCGCCGCGCTGCTGTGGCGCTGGCTGCTCAACCCCGACTACGGGCCGCTCGGGCTCGGGAGCCTCGGCGGCCAGCGGGTCGACGTGCTCGCCGACCCCGTGCTCGCGATGGTCGCGCTCGTGCTCGTCAACGTGTGGCTCAGCTACCCGCTCGCGACGATCCTCGTGCTCGCGGCGCTGCAGGGCGTCCCCGCCGAGCTGCACGAGGCCGCCGAGGTCGACGGCGCCACCGCGTTCCGCCGGTTCCGGTCCGTGACGCTGCCGATGATCGCGCCCACCGTGTTCGTCGTCGCGATCATGCTCACGCTCCTCTACTTCAACATGGTCACGCTCGTGCTGACCTTCACCGGCGGCGGCCCGTTCAGCGCGACGCAGCTCGTGAGCCTCGAGGCGTACCAGCAGTCCTTCAGCTACTTCAACCTCGGCCTGGGCGCGGCGTACAGCGTGATCCTGTTCGTCTTCAACGTCGTCTTCGGGCTCGCCTACATCAGGATGCTGCGAGGTGACCGCGATGTCTGAGACCACCACGGCCCGCGTCGTCGCGCCCGTCGCCCGCCCGGCCGCGCGCCGGGTGCCCGGGCGGGGCCGCCACAAGCCCGCCGGCCCGCTCGCGTACGTCGGCCTCGTCGCCGCGTCGGCGTTCGCGGTGCTGCCGCTGCTGTGGGCGCTGTCGACCTCGCTCAAGAGCAAGGGCGCCGTGCTGTCCGACGGCGGCTGGGTCCCGGCGGCGCCGACCCTGCAGAACTACGCCACCGTGCTGTTCGACTCGCAGGTGCCGCGGTACCTGCTCAACAGCATCGTCGTCGCGGGCGGGTCGGTGGCCCTGACGATCGTGCTCGCGCTGCTCGGCGCCTACGCGACCGCGCGGTTCCAGTTCCGCGGCCGCGACGCGAGCCTGTTCCTCATCCTGATGACGTCGATGATCCCGGGCATCGCGATCCTCGTGCCGCTGTACTTCCTGGCGGTGCGCACGGGCCTGTACGACACGTACCTCGGCATGATCGTCGTCTACACCGCGTGGCAGGTGCCGACCGTGCTGTGGATGCTGCGGGGCTTCCTGCAGTCGATCCCCGCGTCGCTCGAGGAGGCCGGCCGCATCGACGGCGCGGGCGACCTGCGGATCATGGTGCAGCTCGTGCTGCCGCTCGCGAAGCCCGGCATCGCCGCGGCGTCCGTCGTCGCGTTCGTCGCCGTCTGGAACGACTTCCTCATCGCCTCGACCATGGTCAGCTCCGACCACAAGCGCCTGGTCTCGGTGGGGCTCTACAACTACCTGTCCCAGTACGGCATCGAGTGGGGCCAGCTCACCGCCGCCGTCGTGGTCACCGTCGTCCCGATGATCCTGCTCTTCGTCCTCATGGAGAAGCGCATCGTCTCCGGGCTCTCCGCCGGCGCGACCAAGGGGTGAACCGGGGCGGCCCCGCCGTCCCCGGTCCGTCGCACCGGCACCGCACGCACCTCGTCGCAGAACTCACTTCAAAGGAGAAGGAACTCATGCGCACCCACCTCACCGCGCGGCGTGCCGCCGTCGCCCTTGCGGCGGCCGTCGCCCTCACCGTCCCCCTCGCCGCGTGCGGCACCAGCAGCGGCGCCGAGCCCGGCGGCACGTCGCAGCTCGAGCTGTGGACGTTCCTCGACCCCGCGTCGGACGACGCGCGCGGCAAGGCCCTCAAGCAGGTCGTCGAGGGCTTCAACGCGAGCCAGGACGACGTCGAGGTCACCGTCCGGTCCATCAACTACGCGCAGATCGACGCCGAGGTCATCCGCGCCACCAGCTCGGGGCAGGGCCCCGACATCCTCAACGTGTACTCCACGCAGCTCGCGACGCACGTCGACGCGGGCACGCTGCAGCCGCTCGCGGACGTCGCGGGCGCCGACCTCGACACCCTGAAGGACGACTCGATCTTCCCGTTCGACGGCGTCACGTTCGACGGCGAGGTGATGTCCGTGCCGTGGGAGGTGCGGGCGTGGATGCTCTGGTACCGGCAGGACCTGCTGGACCAGATCGGGGCGTCGCTGCCGACGACGAGCGCCGAGCTGGCCGACGTCGCCGCGCGGCTCGTCGCCGAGACGGACGTGACCACGGGGCTCGCGATCGGGTTCTCCGACCAGGGCCTGGGTGCGGACTTCGTGGAGAAGTTCATCCCGTTCACGTGGGCCAACGGCGGCGAGGTCCTCGACGGCGCGGGCGAGCCCGTGTTCGCCGACGACGCGGGCGTCGCGGCGCTCGGCATGATGGCCGACCTGCACGACGCGGGAGCGTTCGGCGACGAGGCGCTGTCCATGACCGCGGACGACGTCGTGCAGGGCGTCGCCGCGGGCACCATCGCGATGGCCATCGAGGGCACGCAGCGCGTGGGCGCCGCCCGCGCCGGCGACGGCATCGGCGACAACCTGCAGGTCGCGCCCGCGCCGTTCGACGCGTCGGGCCCGCTGCCCACCGCGGTGGCCGGCCAGACCATGGGCATCGGTGCGAACTCGGCCGACCCCGAGGGCGCGTGGAAGTTCATCGAGTACTACACGTCGGTCGAGTCGGCGACGGCGTTCGCCGAGGCGGGCGTGCTGCCCTCGCGGTCGTCGGTGTACGACACCGACGCGTTCTCCGCGCTGGGCAACGCCGACGAGCTGCGCGGCTGGCGCGAGTACATCGCCGAGCACGGCCGCGCCGAGGTCACCTCGACGCGGTTCAACGAGCTGAGCTCGGCGCTGGTCTCGGCCGGGCAGAAGGCCGTCTTCCAGGGCGAGGACCCGCTCGCCGCGCTCACGGCCGCCGCGTCCGCGTACGGCGGCTGACGCGCGGCGCCCGGGCCGGTGCACCGCCGGCCCGGGCGCGCCGCGTCACGCGGCCCTCTCCCCCAACCACCCCCGCACCACCTGCGAAGGAGCAGCACCCATGCGCACCACCTCGACCGACTTCGACGTCATCGTCTGCGGCGGCGGGCCGTCCGGGTTCGTCGCCGCGATCGCCGCGGCCCGCACGGGCGCGAAGACCCTGCTCGTGGAGCGGTACGGGTTCCTCGGCGGCATGGCGACGTCCGGCTGGCTGGGCCCGATCTCGCCGTTCTACTTCAAGGACGAGCGCGTCATCGCGGGCATCCCCTACGACTTCGTGAAGCACATGGTCGCGGCGGGCGGCAGCACCGGGCACATCCGCTGCACCAACCCGCACGGCAGCGGCAGCTACCTGTGCTTCTACGACCGCGAGACGTACAAGTGGTCGGCCATGTCGCTGTTCCTCGAGGCCGGCGGCACGCCGCTGCTGCACACGTGGATCGCGGGCACGATCGTCGAGGACGGCGCCGTGCGCGGCGTGGTCGTCGAGAACAAGGGCGGCCGCAGCGAGATCCGCGCCAAGGTCGTCGTCGACGCGACGGGGGACGGCGACGTCGCCGCGCGCGCCGGCGCCGAGCACACGGTCGGCAACGGCTCGGGCCTGTCGCAGCCGGCCACGCTGATGTTCGACATGGAGGGCGTCGACACGGTCGCCGTGAAGCGGTACATGGACGAGCACCCCGAGGATTTCGAGTGGGCGTCGGAGTTCGTCGCCGTGTCCGACTACTCGCCGCGCCTGCCGCGGCCCAGCGAGCACTTCGTGGGGCAGGGGTTCGTCGAGATGGTCGGCAAGGCCATGGCCGACGACGACCTGTACCTGGGCCGCGACTCGATCCTGTTCCTCACCACGACGCACCGCGGCGTGCTGCACTTCAACTCGACGCGCGTCGCCGGCGTCGACGCGACCGACGCCGAGTCCCTCACGCGCGCCGAGATCGACGCACGCCGCCAGGTGATGTCGCTGTCGGACTTCCTGGTCCGCAAGGTCCCCGGGTTCGAGCACGCGCAGCTCGCGGGCACCGGCACGCAGCTCGGCATCCGCGAGAGCCGGCACGTCACCGGTGAGTACGTGCTGACGGGTGAGGACGTGGTCGCGGGCCGCACGTTCGACGACGTCGTGTCGCGCGGGTACTTCCCGATCGACATCCACAACCTCAAGGGCAAGTCCGGGTACACGGGCGGCGGCACGTGGCAGGACCTCGAGGACACGTACGACGTGCCGAAGCGCGCGCTCGTCCCCGTCGAGCTCGACGGCCTCGTCATGGCCGGCCGCGCGATCTCCGCCGACCAGGCCGCGCACGGCTCGTTCCGCACGCAGGGCGGCGTCATGGCCATCGGCCACGCCGCCGGCACGCTCGCCGCCCTCGCCGCGAGGACCGACACGATGCCGCGCGACGTCGACCACCGCGACGTGCAGGCGAAGCTCCTCGACCAGGGCGCGTCCCTGCGCCGCGACCCCGCCGCCGTCGAGCGCGAGCGCCGGCTCGCCGTCGACGCCGTCTCGTCGGCGCTGGCTGCCGGGGAGATCTCGCCCGCGTACCTCGCCGAGGCCGAGACGTTCAGCGGGCGGGCGCCGCGGCTCTGAGGTCGGGCGCCCTCGGCGCCGAGGCACGAGGAAACAGCGAGGCCCCGGGTCTCTTGCCAGCGTTGACGCTGGTCAGAGACCCGGGGCCTCGGCCGTGGCGGTAGCGGTGGGATTTGAACCCACGGTGGACTTTCACCCACACACGCTTTCGAGGCGTGCTCCTTAGGCCGCTCGGACACGCTACCTCGGCGACTGAGAGTACCCGCTCGGAGCCCCAGCACCCAATCCGCTCCACCACGGACCCCGCGCCACCCAGGCCACCCCGCCACGAGCAGCGTCCGCCCGCGTCGTACCGTGGAGACGTGAGCACCACCGGCACGGCACGCGCGGGCACGCTCGCGACCGTGGTGGCCACGCTCGCGGGGCGGCGCCTCGCGGTGCTGACGGGGGCGGGTGTCTCGACGGACTCGGGGATCCCCGACTACCGCGGGCCGGACTCCCCGCCGCGCACCCCCATGACGTTCCAGCAGTTCGTGGGTGACGAGGCGTTCCGCCGGCACTACTGGGCCCGCAACCACGTGGGGTGGGGGCACGTGCACCGCACGCAGCCGAACGGCGGGCACCGCGCGCTGGCCGCGCTCGAGGCGCGCGGCGTGGTGCTGGGCGTCATCACGCAGAACGTCGACCTGCTGCACGAGGCCGCGGGGTCGCGGAACGTCATCGACCTGCACGGCCGGTACGACCGCGTGATCTGCCTGCGGTGCGGGCGCGTCGTGCCGCGCGCGGCGCTCGCCGAACGGCTCGAGGCATTGAACCCGGGGTTCGCGGAGCGCGTGGGCGTGGTCGGGGACGTCGAGATCGCGCCGGACGCCGACGCGGTGGTCGAGCAGACCGCGGACTTCCGCGTGCAGGCCTGCTGGCAGCCCGACCCCGACGGCGGCCCGGGTGAGTGCGGCGGCGTGCTCAAGCCGGAGATCGTCTACTTCGGCGAGAACGTGCCGCCGGAGCGCGTGGCGCGGGCGTTCGCGCTGGTCGACGCCGCGGACGCGCTGCTCGTCGCCGGGTCGTCGCTGACCGTGCTGTCGGGGCGCCGGTTCGTGAAGCACGCGTCCGACGCGGGCAGGCCGGTCGTCGTCGTCAACCGCGGCGAGACGCGCGGCGACCGGTACGCCGACGTCGTGCTGCACGCCGGCACCACCGAGACCCTGCAGGCCCTGGCCGCCACCCTCTGACCCGCGCCCGCGCCGGCAAGGCCGCCGAGCGCGCCAGAACGCGACCGGGTGCGGTCGAAGCAACAGGCGCACTCGGTGGCGTTCTGGCGCACTCGGCGATGAGAGCGGGCCGGACGCCCGTCAGCGGAAGAACGTGCGCAGCAGCTCGGCCGCCTCGGCGGCGGCGATGCCCGCGACCACCTCGGGGCGGTGCAGCGCGCGGCGGTCCCGCACGACGTCCCACTGCGACCCGCACGCCCCGGCCTTGTCGTCCCACGCGCCGAACACCAGCCGCGGCACGCGCGCCTGCAGCACGGCACCCGCGCACATGAGGCACGGCTCGAGCGTCACGACGAGCGTGCAGCCGTCGAGCCGCCACCGGCCCAGCGCGGCCGCGGCCTGCCGCAGCGCGACGACCTCGGCGTGCCCGGTCGGGTCGGCGACGGCCTCGCGCACGTTGCGCCCCCGACCCACGACCGCACCGTCGGGCCCCAGCACGACGGCCCCGACCGGCACGTCGGCCGTCGCGAGCGCGGCACGCGCCTCGGCGAGCGCGAGGTCCATCGCGGCGCGGTCGGCGGTGGTCGCGTACGGCGACGCGGGCCCGACGACGACGTCCGGCGTCCCGTCCACCCGCACCTCCCGCTCGTCGTCGTCCCGCGCACCCGTCGTGCATCCGTCACATGGTCCCCGGCCCGGGCTCGCCCATCCGGCACACCCCGGTCCCGCTCGGCCCGCCGGGCCCGCCACCGTCTCACCCGCCCCTGCCCACCCCGGCCCGGTGCGGGTGCGACGAACGACACCGTCGCCCCCGACCACCGTCCCGGCGGGCGGGGGCGTCCGCGCACTAGTGTGACGGTCATGCGCCTGCACGTCGCGGACCACCCGCTCGTCGCCCACAAGCTCTCGGTCCTGCGGGACGCCAGCACCCCGAGCCCGACGTTCCGTCAGCTCGTCGACGAGCTGGTGACGCTGCTGGCGTACGAGGCGACGCGCGACGTCCGCACGACGCAGGTGCAGGTGACCACCCCGGTCGCGACGACCACCGGCATCAAGCTCGCCGACCCGAACCCGATCGTCGTGCCGATCCTGCGCGCGGGCCTCGGCATGCTCGACGGCATGACGCGCCTGCTGCCGACCGCGGAGGTCGGGTTCCTCGGGCTGCAGCGCGACGAGGAGACCCTCGAGGCGATCACGTACGCCAACCGCCTGCCGGACGACCTCACGGGCCGCCAGTGCTTCCTGCTCGACCCGATGCTCGCGACCGGCGGCACGCTGGTCGCGTCGATCGACTACCTGCTGCAGCGCGGCGCGCGCGACGTGACGGCCGTCTGCCTCATCGCGGCGCCCGAGGGCATCAAGGTCGTCGAGGAGTTCGTGGGCGACCGCGCCGACGTGCAGGTGGTCGTGGCGTCGGTCGACGAGCGGCTCGACGAGCACGCGTACATCGTCCCGGGCCTGGGCGACGCGGGCGACCGCCTCTACGGCATCGTCTGACGCAGGGCGCCACGCCCCGGCGCCTGCGCGCCACCTCGCCCCGCCACCGCCGCGCGCTCGGGGACTCGACCGCCTCGACCGTCGGCTGATGAGTCCGTCCGCTTCCGTTGCACGACCGCGCCCGTCCGCGATGCGACACGCGAGTCCCACGCCCTGAGACGGCCTCCGATATCCCTTGGTCGACCGTGCGCACCGTGCCACGATCGTCCGGTGAGTCCCGTGACGACGCCCGTGCACGTGCATCCCTGCACGCGCACGTCCGGCGTACCCACGTCCGGGTGGTATCCGCACCGCTGTCGCGTCTGACGCCGACCCGCCGGACCACCCACCGACCGCCGCTGGCACCGCCGCCGGTCACCCTCGCCTCACGGAGACCTCCCATGACCACACCCGCACGGCTCCCCCGCACCCCCGCCCCGCGGCCCGCCGCCGCGGCGCCCGCGCCGCGCGGGCCCCGCGCCGGGTTCGTCCTGTACGTGAGCCTGCCCGAGGGCGACGCCGAGGACGGCACGCCCCGCGCGTCGGCCGCCGACATCGCCGAGACCGCCGACCTGCTGCGCGAGCTCGCGTCCGAGGCGCTGCCCGGCGCCGAGTCGTTCGCGGCGCTGTCGCTCGTGCCCGGCACGACCGGCGACGTCCGCAGCATCGGCGAGCGGATCTCGCACCTGCGCCTGCTGGAGCCCGTGGAGGACGACGCACCGGGCACCCCCTGACGTCCTCGCCGGCTCGGGGGACGCCGGGCGAGGACACGCGCTGCCGGGCCGGCACCGGGTCGGGGGACTCCGCCCCGGCCCGGCAGCGCACCCTTCGTCGTGCGCAGCGGCAGCCGCGCGCGCCGCGCGGGCGCCCGTCAGGCGGCTGGTCCCCGGCCCGGCGGACCGTCAGCCGAGGGGCGTCGGCGCCGCCGCGGGCGCACCCGTGCGGACCGTCACCACGCCGAGCAGGTACTGGTCGCCGCCCGTCGAGGCGGTGAGCGTCCCGACGCCCGACGCGGGCATCGTGACCTCCTCGAAGCCCTTCGCGTCGACGCCGAGCGCGTTCGGGTACCGCCAGCCGGTCGCGGTCGAGTCGAACGCGTTGGCCGCCGACCCGCCGCCCACGACCGCGGTGCCGTTCCAGCGTCGTGGCGTGAGCGCGCCGACGCCGGACAGGGTCAGCCGGTCGCCGGTGGTCGCGCGGTCGCCCTCCCACCCGACGACGCCGATGCGCGTACGCGTGCCCGGCGCACCGGTGAACAGGAACGCGGGCGCGGTGCTCGACGTGCCGACCCACGAGCCGCCCTGGTGCACGGTCACGGCGGAGCGGCCAGCGGCGGTGTCGGCGCCGACCGTGCCGTGCACGACGACGAGCGCCCAGCCGGCGTAGTACGTCGGCTCGCGGTCGGTGCGCGTCTGGCTGACCGCGGCGTCCGCGAGCGCCCACGTGCCCGCGCCCTGGGCGGCGACGAGGTCCGTGACGTCGACGGCCGACTGGTAGTAGCGGCGGTCCTTGTTGTCGGTCACGCGCACGACGTCGTCCGGGTCGGCCGTCACGGTCGTCCACGTGCCGTCGGGGCCGCGCAGCCGCGCCGTGCCGAGCGCCGTGCTCCACGCGTCGGCGGGCCCGCGCACACCCGACCAGTACAGCCCCGCGAAGACCACGGGGCGCCCGTCGGGCACGTCGAGGCGCGTCTCGGAGGACACGGGCGCGCCGGGCCGCTCGCCGGGCGGCGGGGCCTGGTCGACGGGTCGCATGTCGAGCCCGTTGTTGTCGCGGTCCTGGCGCACGGCCCCGCACGGCTGGCCGGCGTAGGGGTCGTGGCACACGAGCAGCGGCGCACCGACCTCCACGACGTCGAGGTCGCCGACGCCCGACCACACGGGCGTGAGGTTCGCCGACGAGACGACGACCGGTGCCGACGTCGTGATCGGCGGCACTCCCGTGGCGGTGACGCGCACGTCGACCGTGCCGCGCACGGCGGCCGCGGCGCGCGCACCCACCTGCACCGGCACCGACGCGCCCGCGGCGAGGTCGCCCAGCGCGCACGTGACCACCCGACCGGTCCCGGCGCACCCCGCGGACGTGACGCCCGCGCGGTCCGCCGTGACGCCCGGCGGCAGGGTCACGGTGGCGGTCACGTCCGCCGCCGCGGCGGCGGGTCGGCCGTCGGACCGCTCCCCCGCGACGCGGACGACGAACGCGACACCGCCGCCCTTGAGGTCGACCACGGCGGCGGCGTCGCCCACCGTGAGCTGCGGCGGCACGACGGTCACGGCCACGACGCCGCGGGTCGCGGGGACGTCGGCGTCGGCCGCCCGCCCGTCGAGCGTGAGCGCGAGCTCGCCGACGGCGCCGGGCGCGGCCGACAGGCGCGCGGTCAGGTCGACGTGCGCACCGGCCGCGAGGTCGCCGACGCACGCGGTCACGCCCTCCGCCTGGTCGCACCGCCAGCCCGGGGCGTAACCGTCCGCGACGGTGACGCCGGGCGGCACCTGCCACCGCAGCGCCGCACCGGTGGCGGGCAGGTCGCCGGTGTTGGTGACGCGGACCGTGACGGGAGCGGCGGTGCCGGGTGCGACGTCGACCGCGGCGGGCGCGTCGAGCACGAGCGTCGCGGGGCGCACGACCGTCGTCGCGACGGAGGCCGTCGCGACGGGTCGCGACGCGGACGGGCCGAACCGCAGGGCCACCGTCCCCGCCCCCGGGGCGGTGTCGCGCGCCGTGGCCAGGGTCAGCGCGAGCGTCGTGGCGTCGAACGCGCCGAGCGCACCGTGACGGCACGTCGTCGAGCCGGACCGCGGCGGGTCGCACGACCAGGGCGCGGCGCCCGTGGCCGTCACACCGGCGGGCAGCGCGAGCGTCACCGTCGCCGGGGCGTCACCCGTCACGCCCGTGCCCCCCGCGTTGCGCACGGGCACGTCGAGCGTCGTCGTGCGACCGGCCACGAGCTGCACGGCCGTCGGCATGCCGGCGCCGGGGACGACGCGCGCGGGCGACGCCGCGACGACCAGCGGGATCG
The DNA here is from genome assembly GCF_004535805.1 of Cellulomonas sp. HD19AZ1. Lineage (NCBI taxonomy): Bacteria > Bacillati > Actinomycetota > Actinomycetes > Micrococcales > Cellulomonadaceae > Cellulomonas > Cellulomonas sp. HD19AZ1. Next base: position 102,443 of record NZ_SPHX01000006.1, on the reverse strand, counting down.
CGACCGGGTCCCACGCACCGCCGTCGCCGGTCACCGCGACGCGCACCGCGTCGCCCGGGGACGGCCGGAACGCCTCGTCGATCCGCACGCCCATGTCGAGCGTCGCGGACGCGCCCGGCGCGAGGCCCTCGAGCGTGCACGTCGCCGTGGTCTCGGCGTCGCCGACCACGCACAGCCACCCCGTCGCCGGCCCGAACCCGAAGGCCACCGCGCCGGGCCCGCCGCCGATGACGAGCGACACCCCCGCGGGCACGTCCACCTGCGCGGTCAGACCCGCCGTGGGCACGCCGCCCGTGTTCTCGACCGTGAACGACAGCTCCTGCCCGTCGGCGCCGGCCGCGAGCGAGAAGCCACCGGTCGGGCCGCCGACCACGACCTGGGCGGGGCCCGGCGGCGTGGGGGTCGGTGTCGGCCCGGCGGTCGGCTCGGGTGTGGGCTCGGAGGTCGGCTCGGGCGTGGGCTCGGAGGTCGGCTCGGCCGTGGGCGGCGGGTCGGCCGTCGGGTCGGGGTCCGGCCCCGGGTCGATCACGGGGACGCCGGTCGGGGCGGGGCGCGGCTCGGCCGTCGCCGTGTCGGGCGTGCTCGAGCCGGGCGTGGCCGACGCGTCCGGGGTCGGCGTGGCCGTGGGCGCGTCCGACGGGGTCGCGGAGGGGACGTCGGTCGGCGTCGCCGTGCCCGTGGCACGCGGCGTCGCCCGGGGCGTCGCGTCACCGGTCGCGCCCGACACCTGCGCGCCCGGGGCCCCCGCCTCGTCCCGCCCCTGGAGCAGCTGCGTCGCCCCCACCACGGCCACCGCGACGACCACCACGGCCGCGGCGACGGCCGCGATCGCCGTGGTCGACGCACCGGCCAGCAGCCCGGCCAGCCCCGTGGTCGCCGCCACGCCGCCCGCCGAGGCCGCACCCGCGGTCGAGACGGCGGCGCTGCCGCCGGCCGCCGTGACCGCCGCCGCGCTGCCCGCCGCCGCTGCGCCGCCGACGCCCGTCCCGCCGACCGCCGAGCCCCCGGCCGCCGCCCCCGTGCCACCCGCACCGCCGGTGGACGACGCGCCGGACGACGTGCCGGCGGACGACCCGCCCGCAGCCCCGGCGCCCACGCCCTGCCCGAGCGTCGCCGCACCCGCGGCCAGCCCGCCGCCGACCGGCAACCGGTGCGCGAGCGCACCGAGCCCCAGGAGCCCCAGCACGAGCGGCGCCACGACGGCGCGCATGCCGTGGTTCACGTCCCCGAGCTCGAGGACGAGCGCACGGCACTCGCCGCACGCGTCGAGGTGCTGCTCGACGGCACGCGTGTCGCGCGCGCCGAGGCCGCCGCGCACGTACGCGCCGAGCTTGCCGGACGCGCCGCGGCAGCCGTCGTCGAGCGGGTCCTGCAGGTGCATCTGCAGGTACGCCTGGCGCAGGCCCTCGCGTGCCCGGTAGGCCAGCGCGGCCGCGCTGTTGGCGGTCAGGCCGAGCAGCGGCGCGATCTGCGCGGGCGTCAGGCCCTCGACCTCGCTGTGCCACAGCACGGCCTGCCAGCGCTCGGGCAGCGAGCGGAACGCGCGCGCGACGACGCCGCGCTCGAACCCGGCGAGCGTCGGTTCCTCGGCGGCCTCCACGGGGGTCGAGGCGGTCTCGAGCGTCGCGACGTCGTCGGTCGGCTGCGTGCGCCGGCCCGCCGTGCGGTGCACCGCGGCGACGCGACGCACGACCGTGAAGAGGTAGGCACGGAACGCGACCTCGGGCCCGCCGCCGCGCAGGATCGCGCGGTGCACGTTCGCGAACGCGTCGGCCACCACGTCCTCGGCGTCCGCCGGGCCGTCCGTGTACTGCCGCGCGACCACGAGCGCGGCGCCCGCGTGCCGCTCGTACAGGTGCCCGAACGCCTGCGCGTCCCCCGCCCGGGTGGCGCGCAGCAGCGCGGCGTCATCCTCGATGACCCCGTCGACCTCCGTGCCTGCAGCCACGCGTCTTCCCGTCAGGTCCTCGTCCGCACGATCTCGCCTCGACAGGGTGCCATATCAGACCGAAGGGATGAACGGTGCGTCGAGCCCCAGGAACCGCAGTCAGGACGTCTCCGCCCAGGTCGGGACGCACGCGACCTTCCGGACGCCCCCACGAACGAGTGGGTGAAAACCACCCGGACCGCCGTCATGACCCGTGTGCAACGCACTCTCACCCGGTGTGACGACCGACTTCGGCAACGACGGGCGCGCCCTCCCCGCAGGGCTGCGCGAGCGGTGGCGCCACGAGAGCGTCACGTCGGTCTGGCGTCGACCGTCCGACTGGTACCACCCCGCGGTGGACGCGCTCGCCGCGGCGGTGCTCGACCACGGCGACCCGACGGCCGCCGCGTGGGACCTGGGGCGGGCGCGCGGCGAGCACGGCGTGGGCGTGGGCGAGGCGCTCGACGACCTCGTGTGCCTGTACCGCTCGACGGGCGTCCCCGCGCCGCCGGTCGACGCGGTGCGCGCGCTGACCGAGGGCTGGTCGGACGCGCAGGCCGCGCTGCTCGTGACGGGTGCGTGCACCGACCCCGAGACGGGCCTGCCGACGCGGCAGTACCTCGCCGTCCGGCTCGAGGAGGCGTACCTGGACGCCGTGCGGCACGGCCTCGTGCTGGTCGACGTCGCGGCGGGCCACGTCACGGGCCTGCTGCGGGCGGCGCGGTCGGCGGCGGTGGGCGCCGCGCTGCGCGACGCGTTCGGCGCCGGGTACCCCGCGGCGACGCTCGGCGGCGGCGTGTTCGCGGTGCTGACGCGTGCGGGCGACGACACCGACGCGCGCATCGCGGTGCTGCGGGCGGAGGTCGCGCGGCGCTGCGAGGACGTCGACGTCCGGGTGTCGACGCGCCAGCCCGTTCGGGTGTGGGTCGAGCCGCTGCCCGCGACGCACGCGGCCGCCGTGCAGCGGCTCGCGCAGCTCGCGCGTCCCGAGCCGTGGGTGGGCATCCCCCGGCCCGCGCCGCCGTCCGTGCCGCGCGACCACGCGTTGCACGACGAGCCGGGTGGCCCGACCACCGGACCGCAGCCCTCCGCGTCCGCCGGTCCGCCGCGCCACCCGGGCGGGTTCGGCCTCGCGGGGCCCGGGTCGGCGCTGCCGCCCGGCCTGCTCGCGGCGCTGTGGCCCGACGGGCCGCCCGTGCGCGACACCCCGCCCGCACCCGCGGCCCCTGACGACGACGCGCGCGACCGCGCGGCGCCCGACGACCCACGCGACCGCGGGACGCCCGACGACCCCGCGACGACGACCGACTGACCGGACCGACCGACCGCGCGGACCGCATCCGAAGCCGCGCCGCACGCCCGCGCGCCCGGGCGCGGACGGACCTCACCCGTCGCCGCGACAGTGCCCGGGCGCGGCGCTACGGTCGACGGTATGCCTCCCGCCGACGTGCTCCCACCCGAGTCGGAGGTGCCCGCGGACGACCCCGGACCGCTGCTGACGTCTGGGACGTCGGCGGACGTCTACGCGCTCGACGACGCCCGCGTGCTGCGCCGGTACCGCGAGGGCCGCGACGCGACCCCCGAGGTCGCGCTGCTGCAGCACGTGACGGCGCACGGCTTCCCGGCGCCGGCGGTGCTCGGCGCGTCCGGCTCGGACATCGTCATGGAGCGTGTGCACGGGCCGACGCTGCTGCAGGCGCTCGGTGCGGGCGAGGTGTCGATCTCCGACGCGGCGCGCGTGCTGGCCGACCTGCACGCGCGGCTGCACGCGATCCCCGCGCCGCCCGCGTGGGTCGCGCCGTCGGACCGCGACTGGCCGGTGCTGACCGGCGGGCCCGTGGTCGTGCACCTGGGGCTGCACCCGGGCAACGTCATCCTCGCCGAGCCCGGCCCCGCGCTGGTCGACTGGGCGACCGCGCGCTCCGGGACGCCCGAGCTCGACGTCGCGGTGACGGCGGTGATGCTCGCGGAGGTCGCGGTCGACGCGGGTGGCGACTACTCGCAGGCGGCGCGCGCGCTGCTCGCGGCGTTCCTGCACGCGTCCGACGTGTCGCCGCTGGCGGCGCTCGACGACGCGTCGGCGATGCGTGCGGTCGACCCGGCGCTCGTCCCGGGCGAGCGCGAGCTGGTCCCCGACGCCGCGGGGCTGGTGCGCACGCTGCTGGAGCTCACGGCCGGCTGACCCGGGGCGGCCCGTGCGGCGTTCCGGCTGCCCAGCGGCCGCAACGACGCACACCGACGTCGACAGCACCGGCACCGGCGCCGCCGACGAGCACGGCGGAGCCACGACCCGCTCCACCGCGACCCCTGCACGACGACGGCCGCACCCCGGCGAGTCGGGGTGCGGCCGTCGGGCCCGGGGGCCGGCGCCTCAGCGCGCGGCGAAGGTGAGGCAGTCGGCGACGTCGTGCCCGGCGCCGATCCGCACCGCGGGGGCGCCGCACTCGAGGTGCTCGTTGTGGGTGCAGTCCTGCCGCTGGCACGCGCCGACGTGCGACACGACGCGGTCGAGACCGCCCTTGACGCTCAGGGGGATGAACGTCGCGCACTGCGCGTCGCCGGCGCCGCCGATGGTGACGGCCGCGGCGTGGCAGGACGAGTGGTCGTTGTACGAGCAGCCGGCGACCGAGCACTCGGCCACGGCGGGGAGCTCTGCGAGCGTGCTCATCGGTACCTCCGGTAGGTCGGGACAACCTGTCGGGCACGACCTGGCGGCTGCGCCCTCTCCTCGACGCTAGACCCGCCCACGGCATCCCGCCACCAAGCCAGGCCTGGCTAAGCCGCAGGTCAGAGGCCCTTTTTACGCAAGGAGCGTGTTGCGGAAAGCACGTCGCCGCAGGTCGGGCGGACGGCGCGTGCCGACCCGCGACGCCCCCGCGCGCGGACGGTCCGGGAAGAAAGTCCGCACGAGGTGCATCCGCGCGCGCACCCCCGGGGGAAGTAGTCGTGTCAGCACGTCCTCGCCCGCCCTGGCGGGCCGAACGGAAGGACCCCACCGATGCGCGCACGACTCCTGGCCGGCACCGCTGCCGGCGCGCTGGCCCTCGGCCTGACCGCGACCCTGACCGCCCTGCCCGCGAGCGCCGCGACCGGCAGCACCGCGAAGCTCTCGGTGCTGCACGGCGTCCCCGACCTCACGGTCGACGTGTGGGTCAACGGCGAGCGCACGCTCGACGACTTCACGCCCGGCACGCTCGCGGGCCCGCTCGACCTGCCCGCGGGCACGTACAGCGTCGCGATCACGGCGGCCGACGCGGCCGACGCGTCCTCGCCCGCGATCGGCCCCGTGGACCTCCCGCTGGAGGGCGGCAAGAACTACACCGCCGTCGCGCACCTCGACGCGTCGGGCCAGCCCACCGCGACCCTGTTCACCAACGACACGTCGGCCACGGCCGCCGGGCAGGGCCGTCTCACGGTCCGCCACGTCGCCGCCGCACCGGGCGTCGACGTCCTCGCGGGCGGTCAGGCCGTGATCTCGAACCTGACCAACCCGAACGAGAAGTCGCTCGACCTGCCGGCCGGCACGGTCTCGGCGTCGGTCGTCGCGACCGGCACCACGGAGCCCGCGCTGCTCGGCCCGGCCGACGTCCCGGTGACCGAGGGCACGAGCACGATCGTCTACGCGTGGGGCTCGGCCGAGGCGGGCAACCTCGCGCTCGCGACGCAGACCATCGGCGGGCTGCACTCCGGTCCGTCGGGCGTGCAGGCGGGTCAGGTCGGCCTCGCCGCGGACCGGCCGTCGCCGGCCGTGCCGGTCGCGCTGACGATGCTCGTCGCGCTCGGCGTCGCCGGTGCGACGCTCGCGGGTCGTCAGGTGGTCGCGCGCCGCGCGGCCACGCACCGCTGACCCGGGCGACGCGCACCGTGACCACCGACGTCCTCGGCGCCCGGCCCGCCCCCGCCGGCCGGGCGCCGGGGGCGGCGGCCCCCCGGCGCCGCCGCGTGCTCCCCCGGCACGCGGCGGCGCTGGTCACGGTCGCCGTCCTGGCGGGGTGCGGCGGCCCGGCCGACGCGGGCGCGGCGGCGACGTCGGCCGCGACCCCGTCGGTCTCCGCACCGGCACCGACCCCCGAGCCGACCCCGGCCCCCGGGCCGACGGTGCCGGTGCAGGACGCCGCGCTCGGTGCGCAGCCCGCCCCGGTCCAGGCCCCGGCGCCCACGCGCGTCGCGGTGCCGGACCTCGCGATCGACATGCCGGTCGACCCGGTCGGGGTCGAGGACGACGGCACCATGGAGATCCCCGACGGCGCGGACCGCGCCGGCTGGTACCGGTTCGGCCCCGCGCCCGCCGACCCCGCGGGTGCGACGGTCGTCGCGGCGCACGTCGACTCGTGGACCACGGGCATCGGGCCGTTCTCGCGGCTGCGGGACGTCGCGGTCGGCGCGCGCGTCGAGGTCACGACGGCCGACGGCACGGTGCACGCGTACGTCGTGCAGGACGTCGCGCAGGTGCCCAAGGGCGACGCGCCGGTCGAGCAGTGGTTCGACCGCGCCGGGTCGCCCCGCCTGGTGCTCGTGACGTGCGGAGGGGCGTTCGACCGCGAGGTAGGGCACTATGCCGACAACGTCGCCGTCACCGCCGTGCCCGCACCGGGTGGATGAGCGTCGTGCTGCAGGCGAGGCCGACCGGCGTCGCCGCGACGTCGGAGGGAGACGGGGTGAGCGTGCCCACCGCCGCGCCTGACGACGTCGACGCCGTGGGGCGGGCCTTCGCCGCGGGCGACGAGGCGGCCGTCGGCGAGGCGTACCGCCGCTGGTCGGCGCTCGTGCACACGGTCGCGCTGCGCTCGCTGGGCGACCGCACCGAGGCCGAGGACGTCACGCAGCAGGTGTTCGTCGAGGCGTTGCGCGGCCGGCACCGGTTCGACCCCGACCGCGCACGGCTGCCCGCGTGGCTCGTCGGCATCACGCGGCACGCGGTGGCGGACGCGCACGAGCGCCGCGCGCGCGACCGGCGGCTGGCCGAGACGCCCGCGGTCACGGCCGACGCCGACCCCGCCCCGGCGCCCGGCGTGGACCAGCGCGTCGTGGACCGCGTGGTGGTCGCCGACGCGCTCGCGGGGCTCGGCGACCCGCAGGGCACGATCCTGCGGCTCGCGTTCTTCGACGACCTGACGCACGACCAGATCGCCGCCCGGCTGGGCCTGCCGCTGGGCACGGTGAAGAGCCACGTGCGGCGTAGCCTGGCACGCCTGCGCACGCGATGGGAGGTGGATGGTGCCGTCCGATGACCTGCACGTGGACGACGAGACCCTCGCCCTCCTCGCGCTCGGCGAGCAGGCGGGCACGCCCGACGACGCCGCCCACCTGACCGCGTGCGAGCGCTGCGCGCACGAGCTCGCGGACCTGCGCGACGTGGCCGACCTCGCCCGCGAGGCGGGCCCGGCCGCGGAGCTCGTGGCGCCGGCACCGGACGTCTGGGACCGCGTCGCGGCCGAGCTCGGGCTCGGTGAGCGTGCGCACGCCGCGGCGCACGCGGGTGCGACCGACGCCGCGGACGAGGGTGCGACCGCCGCCGTGCGCTCAGGTGCGACCGCCCCCGCGGACGCGGCACCCGCCGCGGCCGGTGGCCCGGCCGTCGTCGTCCCGCTGCGACCGCGCTCGCGCGGCGTGCGCGGGCGCTGGCTCGCGGTCGCTGCGGCCGCGGGCCTCGTGCTGGGCGGCGCGGGTGCGACGATGTGGTGGCGCGCGTCGGCGCCCGAGACCGTGCTCGCGAGCGCGACGCTCGAGCCGCTGCCCGGCTGGTCGGAGACCGGCAGCGCGCAGGTCCGCACCGCGCCCGACGGCACGCGCTCGCTCGTCGTCGACCTCGACGACGAGCCCGGCGTCGAGGGCTACCTCGAGGTCTGGCTGCTCAAGCCCGACGTGTCGGGGCTGGTCAGCCTGGGCACGCTCGACGGCACGAGCGGCACGTTCGCGCTGCCGGCGGACCTGGACCTCGCGCAGTTCCCGGTGGTCGACGTGAGCGACGAGCCGCTGGACGGGGACCCGGCGCACTCGGGCGTCTCGGTGGTCCGCGGCGCGCTCGACGTCTGACGCCGCCGCGCCGGAGGACGCCCGGGCACGGGAGTGCGACCCGGTCGGGATCGAGGGACCGGGTCGCACTCCCGCCGGTCCGGCGGCGGCCGGACCGCACCGTCACCCCGGGGGGCGGGGCGGGTGGGGGCGGTCAGAGCACGCGGACGCGCGCTCCGCTCAGACCGCCCGCGAGCGGGCCGGCCGGCGTGGGGCCGGTGACCTCGGTGCCCTCGAGGTCGGTGCCGAGGCGGACGGGCGAGCCGTCCGGGTCCTCGAACTCGGCGCCCACGAACCGCACGGGCGGCAGGTCCGCGCCCGTGACGACGTCGAGCACGGCGGCGTCGGCGCCGGGCACGTCGACCTCGAGCCAGACCTCGTCGCCCGACGTGACGACCTCGAGACGCGCGGGCCCGTCGAGCACGACCGCGTCGCTCTCGACGTCGGCCGGGCGCGTGCCGCCCGCGTACACGTTGCCGCGCGCGAGGTACGGCTGCACGCGGCCCGTGAAGCGCGTGTGGTCGCCGTCCCAGCGGTCGCCCATCTCGGTGAGGTACTGCTCGAGCGACGTCGGGTAGCCGTCGTAGGCCACCGTGCCGGCACCGGCGCCGATGCGACCCCAGGACTCGTCGGAGTACGCGGCGTCGAGGTCGCCGCCGACGAACACGTTGCCGACCCAGCGGTCGTCGCCGCACACGATGATCGCGTAACCCGCGACCTGCGTGGAGTGCGGCCGGTGGTACGGGGTCGCACGGTCGAGCATCTGCTTGAGGCCGACCGTGCCCGCGAGCAGGTTGTTGACGTACGCGCCGCCCTGGCTGTGGTTCTCGACCGAGACGGGCGAGGTCAGCACGTTGTGGTCGACGACGTAGGGGCCGTGGCTGACCTCGACGAACAGGTCGCGGCTGTTGTGCCACAGCACGTTGCGCGTGATGCGCGTGCCCTGCGTCTGCCAGTCGAGCCAGATGCCGAGCGAGCAGTCGTGGATGCGGTTGTCGGCGATGACGACGTCGATGGGCGCGTGCAGCTTGATGCCCGCGATCTCGTGCCCGTAGAACGCGCGGCCGTTCGCGATGTCGTGGATGTGGTTGCCCTCGATGCGCGAGAACACGCAGCCCAGGTGCCCGACCACGGCGTTCTGCCCGCAGTGGTGGATGTGGTTGTTGCGCACGACGTGCGAGCCGATGTGCTCGCGGTCCCAGCCGATCTGCCGCGCCGAGAACACGGACTCGAGCTGGTACTGGTAGCCGGGCTTGTCGCCGCGGTCGGTCGCGTAGTTGTCACCCGTGGACGCCTCCTTGCCCAGCGAGACCGCCGAGCACGTCGCGTCGTGGATGTCGTTGTCCTCGATGACCCAGCCGCGCGCCCAGTTGGGGCCGACGAGGCCGGGCTGGTTCGCGGTGGGCGGGGCCCACTGCGTCGCGGCCTGGCACAGCTCGAACCCGCGCACGGTGATGAAGTCGACGTGGTGGTCGGCGGGGAAGAACACCGCGGGGCGCACGTTGACCTCGACGAGCGACGCGTTCGGGTCGGCGTCGCCGAAGCTCGCGGTGACGGTCGTGACGTCGGCGCCGACCTCGGCGTGCCAGACGCGCGGCGTCCAGTCGGGGTCCGGGACGGGCACGACGGTGCCGGTCCAGTCGTCGACCTGCTCGGTGCGGCGCGGGGCGTCCGCGACGGCGTCGGCCGTCGCGACCTCGTGCAGGCGGCGGCCGTCGAGGTAGACGGCGCCCAGGTGCTGCTTGGGGTCGTCGCGCCCGGGGCGCACGATCCAGTCGCCGTCGATCTCGACGGCGAACGGGTTGAGGTCGCCGAACAGCGCGTTCGGGATCTCGACCCGCCACACGCCGCCGCCGAGCGGCTGCCAGCCGGTGACCTGCTCGGCGCCGGTGATGCGCACGTGCTCGCCGGGTGCGGCCTGGTAGGTGATGCGACGGTGCTCGCCGGTGCCGCCGCGGCGCGGGCGGACCCACTCGCGGTACGTGCCGGCGTGGACCGTCACCGTGTCGCCGGGCCGCGCGAGCTGCGCGGCGCGGTCGATGGTCCGCAGCGGCGCGTCGTGCGTGCCGGCTGCGTCGTCGGAGCCGTCGATGGAGACGTGGAGAACGTTTGCCATGCGCTGACACTACCTGCGCGCACGGCCACTTCCCAGAGGTCGTCGGCGAACCGCTTCACCACTGTAGCGACGCGCGCGCCGCGCGACCCGGGACCCGCGCGGCGCGTCCGGCCCAGGCACCCACGCGCGGCCCGCCACGGCGCTGCCCGCACACCCCGCCGGCCACGCGTCCGACGCCGCTCGAAGCGTTTCAACCCCTCGACGGCGCCCCGCCGGAGCAGCATCGTCAGGCGTGGTTGTGAACGTTCACGGTCGGTGAGCGGCGTCCCGGGCGACGGAGCCCGGGCACCCGTCGCCGCCGTGACGCCCGACGGACACCGACGTCCGCCGGGTCGGTCCGGCCCGCGCGCGGGCCCCGTCCGCCCAGGAGACGCCCGTGTCCCGCACCCGCCCACGCGCCCGCGCCCGCGCGCTCGCCCTCACGCTCGCGCTGCTCGCGGCACCCCTCGCGGGCCTCGCGGCCCCGCCCGCCCCCGCGGCCGCGGCACCCGCCGCCGTGGCCGCGGCACCCGCCCCCACCGTCGACGAGCCGGCCCCGCTGCCGCCGCTCGGGTGGAACTCGTGGAACACGTTCTACTGCAACATCAACGAGCAGATGATCCGTCAGGCGGCCGACGCGATGGTCAGCTCCGGCATGGCCGCCGCGGGCTACCAGTACGTCGTGGTCGACGACTGCTGGATGCAGGACACGCGCGGCCCCGACGGCAACCTGCGCCCCAACACCACGCGGTTCCCGTCCGGCATGAAGGCGCTCGGCGACTACATCCACTCCAAGGGCCTGAAGTTCGGCCTGTACCACGCACCGCGCGAGAAGACGTGCGACCAGTACTTCAACAACCGCCCCGGCACGTCCTCCAACGGCAACGAGACGCGCGACGCGCAGCTGTTCGCGTCGTGGGGCGTCGACTACGTCAAGCACGACTGGTGCGACCCGCGCGGCACCGTGCAGGAGCAGGCGGCGCTGTTCAAGAAGTTCGGCGACGCGCTCAAGGCCACCGGGCGGCCCATCGTCTACTCGATCAACCCCAACAGCGCGCACGACAACACCGCACCGACCTACTCCGGCTGGGGCGCGTTCGCCGACATGTGGCGCACGTCCGAGGACCTCAAGGACGCGTGGTCGACCGGCTGCCCGCCGTCCGACCAGTGGTGCTTCGTCGGCATCACCGAGGCTCTCGACATCATCGAGCCGATGCGCGAGTGGACGAAGCCGGGGCAGTACAACGACCCCGACATGCTCATGGTCGGCGTGCGCAACAGCCTCGACGCCACCGAGAACCGCGCGCACATGAGCATGTGGGCGATGCTCTCGGCGCCGCTCATCGCCGGCAACGACATCCGCAACATGACCGCCGACGTGCGGTCGGCCCTCACCAACCGCGACGTGCTCGCGATCGACCAGGACCCGCTCGTGCGGCAGGCCGACCGCGTGCGCGACGACGGCGACGCCGAGGTGTGGGTCAAGCCGCTCGCCGACGGCTCGGCGGCGGTCGCGCTGCTCAACCGCGGCAACGGCCAGCGCTCGATCTCGGCGACGCTCGCCGAGGCGGGTCTGGGCGCGGGCACCGCGTCCTACCGCGAGCTGTGGACCGGCGCGGCGGGCCAGACGTCCGACCGGATCACCGCGACGGTCCCCGCGCACGGCGTCGCGCTCTACCGCGTCACGCCCGGCACGACGTCGCCCGGCACGTCGACGACGACCCTGGTCAGCGCCGCGTCGGGCCGCTGCCTCGACGCCCCGAACGGCGCGACCGCCAACGGGACGCGCCCGGTGATCTGGGACTGCAACGGCGGCACCAACCAGCGGTGGACGGCCGACGGCGCGACGCTGCGCGTGCTCGGCCGGTGCCTCGACGCCCCGCCCGGGGCCACCGCCGGGACGGCCGTGCAGCTGTACGACTGCCACGGCGGCACCAACCAGCAGTGGACCACCCAGGCGAACGGCACGATCCGCGGCGTCGCGTCCGGGCTGTGCCTCGACGTCGACCGCAACCTCACCGCCAACGGCACGGGCGTGCTGCTGTGGACGTGCACCGGCGCGGCCAACCAGGTGTGGAGCCGGCGATGAGGCGCTGGCGGGCCGCGGCGCTGGCCGCGGTCGCGCTGCTGCTGCCCGTGGCCCTCACGTCACCCGCGGCGGCCGACAACCCGATCGTCCAGACCGTGTACACGGCCGACCCCGCGCCGCTCGTCCACGACGGGCGCCTGTACGTCTACACGAGCCACGACGAGGACGGCTCGACGTACTTCACGATGAAGGACTGGCGCGTCTTCTCGACGACCGACATGGCCAACTGGACCGACCACGGCTCCCCCATGGGGCTGGCGACGTTCGCGTGGGCCGAGGCCGACGCGTGGGCCGGTCAGGTCGTCGAGCGCGACGGGAAGTTCTTCTTCTACGTGCCCGTCAAGCAGCGCGGCGGCGGCATGGTCATCGGCGTCGGCGTGTCCGACAGCCCGACGGGGCCGTTCCGGGACGCGATCGGGCGTCCCCTGGTCGGCAACGGCGAGATCGACCCGACCGTGATGATCGACGACGACGGGCAGGCGTACCTCTACTGGGGCAACCCGAACCTCTGGTACGTCAAGCTCAACCGCGACATGGTGTCGTACTCCGGCAGCCCCACCCGGATCCCGCTCACGACGGCCGGGTTCGGCACCCGCCCGGGGAACGTCGCCAACCGGCCCACGCTCTACGAGGAGGGGCCGTGGGTCTACAAGCGCAACGGCACCTACTACAACGTGTTCGCGGCCGAGTGCTGCAGCGAGTTCATCGGCTACTCGACGGCGCCCGGGCCGACCGGCCCGTGGACGTACCGCGGCACCGTCATGCCGAAGCAGGGCAGCAGCTTCACCAACCACCCGGGGGTCGTGGACTACCGGGGCAGGTCGTACTTCTTCTACCACAACGGCGCACTGCCGGGCGGGGGCGGGTTCACGCGGTCCGTGGCGGTCGAGCAGTTCACGTACGGCGCCGACGGGTCGATCCCGCTCATGAACATGACCACCGCGGGGCCGCCGCAGATCGAGCCGCTCGACCCGTACGTCACGCAGCAGGCCGAGACCGTGGCCTGGGCGAGCGGCGTCGAGACCGAGCGCGCGACCGAGGGCGGCCTCAACCTCGCGTTCATCGGGAACGGCGACTGGGTGCGCGTCAAGGGCGTCGCGTTCGGGTCCGGGGCAGCGTCGTTCAGCGCACGCGTCGCGTCGGCCACGAGCGGCGGACGCATCGAGGTGCGGCTCGACGGCGCGTCGGGGCCGGTGGTGGGCACGTGCACGGTGCCCGGCACGGGCGGGTGGCAGACGTGGACGACCGTCACGTGCCCCGTCAGCGGCGCGACCGGCACGCGCGACCTCGTGCTGCGGTTCGCGGGCGGCAGCGGCGAGCTGTTCAACGTGGGGAGCTGGCAGTTCACGCGCGGCGGGGGCACGACGCCGACCCCCACCCCGACGCCCACGCCCGGGGCCGGTGACGTGCGGGTCGTCAACCGCGCGAGCGGCAAGGTCATGGACGTGCAGCAGCCCAACCGCGACGACGCCGCGGTGGTCGGCCAGTGGGCGAGCAACGGGCAGCCGTGGCAGCGCTGGCAGGTGGTGGACGCCGGCGGCGGGTACGTGTCGCTGCGGTCCGTGAACAGCGGCAAGTGCCTCGACGTGACCGGCGCGTCGACCGCCGACGGCGCCCGGCTCATCCAGTACACGTGCCACGGCCGCACCAACCAGCAGTTCTCCTGGCGGTCGACGGGCGACGGGTACGACCAGCTCGTCAACCGGGCGAGCGGCCGGTGCGTCGGCGTCGTCGGCGCGTCGACCGCGGACGGTGCGGCGCTCGAGCAGCGCACGTGCACGTCGGCCGCGACGTTCCAGTGGAGCCGCGCGTCGTGAGGCGGCCCGGGTGACTCCGCGGGCGGGTCGTGGCGGTGGCGCCGCGACCCGCCCTCCCGGCGGCCTCGCGGGTCGCGGGCAGGTCGCCGGGGACCTACGTCCGCCGCCGCCACGGGCGGCCGGTCGTACGTTCGCGGTGCAGCGGGCCGGCAGCACGCCGCCCGACACCACGGAGGGACGGCGTCATGAGCGTGTCCGAGGCTTTCCAGGCGTTCGCGCGCGAGACCCCCGAGCAGTTCGGCGTGTGGGTGCGCGCGGTCGGCGAGCTCGGCGACGCGAGCGCGCTCGACGAGCGCACGCAGGAGCTCGCCTACCTGGCGGTGCTCGCGGCGACGGGTCTGCACTCGGGGCTGGACTTCCACACGCGGCGCGCGCTCGAGCTCGGCGCCAGCCGGGACGAGGTGCTGTCGGCCGTGCTCGTCGGGCTGCCCGCGGCGGGCAACCGCGTGACGTCGGCGCTGCCGTCCGTGCTCGCCGCGTGCCCCGCGCGCGACGACACGACTGGCTCCGACGGCACGGCGGGACGCGACGGCACGACGGAGCCCTCGCCCGCCTGAGGCCCGCACGCCCGCCCGGGACTCACGTGGGCGGCTGCGGCACCGACCCGTGCCGTGCTCGTCGAGCTCCCCGCCACGTCCACCATACGTCCGGGTGGGGGGCTTGCGGCAAGGCCCCCTGCAGGGCGCAGGATCGTCCGCCCGTGCCCGCGCCCCGACCCGCGCGCGGAGCGGCCGACCCTGCGGAGACGATGCCGTGAACACGCCCGTGACCAGCCCTTTCGCCCTGCCCACGACCCTGTCCGCCAAGGCCGACCCCGCGCTCGTCGCGCAGGACGCGGCACACCTCGCCGCGGTGGCCGACGCGCTGCGCGCGCAGCTCGCCGACGCGAGCGCCCGCCTCGACGCCGCGCGCCGCACGCCGACCCGCACGGGCACGGCCGCGCTCGAGCGCGACCAGGAGGTGCACCGGCTCACCGCGCGGGTGCGGCTGCTGCGCCGGTTCGGGCCCGACGTCTGCCTGGGCCGCACGGTCGCGGCCGACGGCACGCGCACGTACGTCGGCCGCATCGGCCTGACCGACCTCGACGGCACGCGCCTGCTCGTGGACTGGCGCTCGCCGCTCGCGGCGCCGTTCTTCGCGGCCACGGTCGCGCACCCCCTCGAGCTGGTGAGCCGGCGCCGCTACCGCTGGTCGGGCGGGCGGGTCGTCGACTACTGGGACGAGGTGCTGACGCCCGACGCGCACGCCGACGGCGTCGCGCCCGACGACCAGTCGGCGTTCCTCGCGAGCCTCGGCGAGGACCGCTCGGACCGCATGCGGGACGTGCTCACGACGATCGCGGCGGACCAGGACGCCGCGATCCGCGCCGACGCGCGCGGCACGCTCGTGGTCGACGGCGGGCCGGGCACCGGCAAGACCGTCGTCGCGCTGCACCGCGCGGCGTATCTGCTGCACGCCGACCCGCACCTCGCGCGGCGCGGCGGCGTGCTCGTGGTCGGCCCGCACCGGCCGTACCTCGACTACGTGGCGGACGTGCTGCCGAGCCTCGGCGAGGACGGCGTGGTGACGTGCACGCTGCGGGACCTCGTGCCCGAGGGCGCGGACGCGCGGCCCGAGCCGGACCCGCGCGTCGCGGCGCTGAAGTCGACCGTCGCGATGGTCGACGCGGTCGAGCCCGCCGTCGCGTTCTCGGAGCGCCCGCCGACGACCGACCTGGTGGTCGAGACCCCGTGGGCGGACGTCGTGCTGACCGCCGCCGACTGGGCGGACGCGTTCGCGTCGGTCGAGCCGGGCACGCCGCACGACGAGGCGCGCGACCAGGTGTGGGAGACGCTCGCCACGCTCGTGATCGAGCGGCACGACGCCGACGTGCCGACCGCCGAGCTGCGCCGCGCGCTGACCCGCGACCGCGGACTGACCCGCACGTTCGGGCGGCACTGGCCGCTGCTCGACGGCCCGGACGTCGTCGCCGACCTGTGGTCGGTGCCCGCCTACCTGCAGCTGTGCGCGCCGTGGCTGATCCCGGACGAGGTGCGCGCGC
The DNA here is from genome assembly GCF_004535805.1 of Cellulomonas sp. HD19AZ1. Taxonomy (NCBI): domain Bacteria; kingdom Bacillati; phylum Actinomycetota; class Actinomycetes; order Micrococcales; family Cellulomonadaceae; genus Cellulomonas; species Cellulomonas sp. HD19AZ1. Next base: position 86,459 of record NZ_SPHX01000006.1, on the reverse strand, counting down.
TGCAGCGCGACGACCCGCACGCGTGGACCGACGCCGACCTGCCGCTGCTCGACGCCGCGCGCCGCCGCGTGGGCGACCCCGAGGCACCGCGCCGCGCGCGCGAGCGGGACGCCGCGGAGGCCGCCGACCGTGAGTACATGGCGGACGTCGTGGACTACCTCGCGTCGAACGACGACTCGGAGCTGGGACTCATGAAGTCGCTCGCGCAGGGCGACCTGCGCGACGCGCTGGTCGACCACGAGACGGTCGAGCGGCCGGCGCCCGACCGGCTCGCGGGGCCGTTCGCGCACGTCGTGGTCGACGAGGCGCAGGAGCTCACCGACGCGCAGTGGCAGATGCTCCTCGCGCGGTGCCCGTCGCGGTCATTCACCGTGGTGGGCGACCGTGCGCAGGCGCGCGCGGGGTTCGTCGAGCCGTGGGCCGAGCGGCTGACGCGCGTGGGCCTGCGGGACGTCGACGTCGCGACGCTCACGGTCAACTACCGGACGCCCGCCGAGGTCATGGCCGCCGCCGAGCCCGTGATCCGCGCGGCCGTGCCGGACGCGAACGTGCCGACGTCGATCCGCGCGACTGGCGTGCCCGTGCGGCACGGGGCCGTGGCGGACCTCGACGCGGTGCTCGACGCGTGGCTCGCGGCGCACGCCACGGGCGTCGCGTGCGTCATCGGGGCGGACGCGACCGTCGAGCGGGACCGCGTGCGGCCGCTCACGCCGACGCTCGCCAAGGGGCTGGAGTTCGACCTCGTCGTGCTCGTCGACCCGGGCGCGTGGGGCGACGACGTCGCGGCGACGGTCGACCGGTACGTCGCGATGACGCGCGCGACGTCCGAGCTCGTGGTGCTGGGTGCGGCGTGAGCACCCGCGTGCCGGGGGCGGCCGCGACGCTGGCTAGGGTGACGAGGACACGTGGCCGGCCCCCGGCCCAGGACAGACGCGAGGACTCCCCCCGATGCGCAGCGCCACCAAGGTCGAGGTCGACCGCCCCACCCTCGAGACGCTCGTGCGCGAGGTCCTGGGCACGGAGTCACCCGTCGCGGACGTCCGGCCGCTGACCGACGGCATGTTCAACGCCGCGTACGCGGTCACGCTGGCGGACGGGTCGCGCGCGGTCGTCAAGGTCGCGCCGCCCGCGGGCACGCCGCTGCTCACGTACGAGCAGGACCTCATGCCGGCGGAGGTCGACTTCTTCCGCCGCGCGGCGGGCGTCGTGCCGGTGCCGCAGGTGCTGGGCGTCGACCTGACCCGCCGGCACGTGGATCGCGACGTGCTGGTGCTGCAGCACCTCGACGGGGCGCCGCTGCACAACCTGCGCCGCGACCTGAGCCCCGAGCAGACGGCCGCCGTGCGGCGCGAGCTCGGCGGTGCCGTCGCGCGGCTGCGCACGGTCACGGGCACGCGGTTCGGGTACGACCGGCCCGACGGTGCGCTGTCGGCCGACCGCTGGTCGGCCGCGTTCGCGGCGATGGTCGACGCGCTGCTGGCCGACGCCGACCGGTACGGCGTGCGCCTGCCGCGCTCGGCGGCCGGGCTGTCAGAGCGGGTCGCGGCGTCCGCGCCCGAGCTCGACACCGTCGAGGTGCCCGTGCTCACGCACTTCGACCTGTGGGCGGGCAACGTGTTCGTCGCCCGGTCGGGCGGCACCGCGCGCCTCGAGGCGCTCATCGACGGCGAGCGCGCGTTCTGGGGCGACCCGTTGGCCGAGCTCGCGTCGACCGCGCTGTTCGCGAACCCCGCCAAGGACTTCGACTTCCTCGACGGGTACGCGCAGGCCGCGGGCGAGCCGCTCGTGCTCGACGACCGGGCGCGGCTGCGGCTCGCGCTCTACCGCACCTACCTGTACCTGATCATGACGATCGAGGCCGCACCCCGCGGCTACAGCGGCGCCGAGGCCGTCGCGACAGCGGTGTACGTGCGCAAGAAGCTCAAGCGCGAGCTGAAGACGCTGCGGGCGTCGCTGGTCTGACGCGCTCCGGCCGCCGCCGCCGCGTCAACGGCGGACCGGCGCCGCGACCTGGACGACGTGCGCGAACGGCAGGAAGTCGTCGAGGTTCGCCGTCAGGACGGTGGCGCCGAGCCCTGGTCGATCGCGGCGAGGTCCTCGTGCAGCCGCTGTGCCGCGTCGGCCGTCAGCGGAGTGATGGCCGCCAGCTCTGCCCCGCGCACCCACGGGTGCCGATCTGAAGCAGGAGGCACGAGTGCGGCGGCGGTTGGTCGCCCAAGGCTCGTCCCCTCGGCGGGCCTGCCAGAGTCCAGGACCGGGCGCCGCACCGCCCGGGGACTCCGCCCGACGTCCCGGTTCCGCGCCGTGGCCATGGCCATGGCCCCACCCTAGACGGAGGCGTGCGGATGTGGATCGGCTGCGTCGCCGTTGACCCGATCCTTCGCCTGCGCCTCAGGGAACCACTGCGTCGCCCGCGTCGTCGGGGCGGCTGTCCTCGCCGTCGGTGGGCTCGGGTTCCGGGTCGGTGAGTCGCTCGAGCACGTCCGGCGTGCCGTCGACGGGCTCAGGGTGCTGCTCGCTCATGCGTCCTCCACGATCGCGTCGTCGAATGGTCTGGTCGCCCTGACGCTGCCAGCGCCCACCGGGTCCCGCACGCGGACGAGCAGACCTCCCCCCTGACCCCACCCGTCGGCCGCCCGACCCGCCACGCCTCCGGCCGAGACCGACCGAGGGCCGACACGTGAACCGCCCATCGACGACAGACTTTTGCCCCTTGCCCCCGCGCATTCCCATGATTTGAGGCGGCGCGGGAAGACGCAACCACCGGGTACGCGTCGCCCGGCCGAAAAACCAGCAGGACGACGCGGCACATCTCTGCCAAAAGACCTCGCGACACAGGTCCCACGCGTGCACGGATCCCTCCATTAGGTTCGGACCACTTGCGACAGGAATTCACCGGTCGCTCGCTGCTCATCGAGTCAGCATTACTCGCACACGCAGGAGGCTCCGTCATGCCAGAGAATCGAGTCACGTCGCGAGGGGCCCCTCGCTCGCCCAGCAGGGCGACGGTCGCCGGCCGTGCGCTGGCGGTCGCGCTGACCGCGCTGGCGCTGGTCCTGCCGACGGCGGCGACCGCGTCGCCGCTGTCCGTCGGCGGCGTCGACGGCTACGCCCCGCTGTCCGGCGCGCCGTGCGCGACCGTCACGCGCCCCGGGACGTCCGGCCTCGCGGACATCCTGCGCCGCTCCTACCCGGTGATCCCCGCGAGCACATCGATCCGTTCGTGCACGACCGACCAGTACATCAGCGACCACAGCCGCGGTCTCGCCATCGACTGGAGCGCGCCCGCCGGTTCTGCGGCAGGCCAGCAGGTCCTGGACTGGCTGTTCGAGTCGGACGGCGGCGGCAACGCCCACGTCCGCCTTCGACGCCTGGGCATCTCGTACATCATCTGGGACAACAAGATCTGGAGCGCGAGCAACGCGACGGACCGTGGACGCGTCTCGTCCAACGTGAGCACGTGGCGCAACTACGACTCCGCGAGCTGCTTCGCGAAGTACTCCACCGCCGACTGCAGGCACGTGCGACACATGCACATCTCGCTGAGCGACGCGGGCGGGCAGCGCGCCACCTCGTGGTGGCAGCCGGCGATGGACGGTCACCGTGACAGCCCCACCGGAGTGGCTGAGACGACACCCGTACCCGCGCTCCCGTCGCGACTGCTCGCGGTGCGCACGGGTGACGTCGACCTCAAGGAGGGGCCCCTGAACGCGGGGTGGTCACGCCTGATCGACGGCGTCGAGGTGGTCGAGGCGATCACCACGCCGACCCGCGTCGGAGTCCTCACCGGCGATGGGAGGCTGCTGCTGAAGGACGGACCGGTCGGAGCGCCCTGGATGGAGGTGGCCACGGGAGTCGTCGACATCGCGCTCGGCGAGGACCGGATCGGAGTCGTCTGGTCGACGGGTCAGGCCAGCATCAAGGAGGGACCCTTCGACGCCGCGTGGACGACGGTCGCCGCGGGGGGCGCCTCCGCGATCGAGCTCACGGACAACCGCATCGGTGTGCTCGTCAACGGGGACGCACTGGTGAAGGAGGGACCGGTGGGTGCGATGTTCACGACGGTCTCGAGCAACGTCGACGAGCTCGTTCTCGACGGCGACCGGCTCGCCGTCCGCAAGAACGGGGCCGTCCACGTCAAGGAGGGCTCGCTCGGTGCCGGCTGGACCACGGTGCTGGGGGCGGGGGCGATCGACGCCGAGCTGGGCGGCGGACGCGTCGCCGTCCGGACGGCCGACAAGGTCATCGTGAAGGAAGGCCCGCTGGGCGCCCAGTGGACGACCGTCCTCACGGGGCCGACGACATCGCTGTCGGTCACGAACGACCGCATCGGCGTCGTGACGGCCAACGGGAACCTCGTCGTGAAGGAGGGCTCGCTCGGCGCCCAGTGGACCACGGTCACGAGCGGGTCAGCGGCCGTCGATCTGAGCTGACCCCGCCCGGAGCGGTGTCGCACCGCCGGGCATCATGCCGCCGGCAGGGGTCCGACAGCCGTCGGGCCCCTGCCGGCGCGTGGGATCAGAAGTCCCAGTCCTCGTCCTCGGTGTTGACGGCCTTGCCGATGACGTACGACGAGCCCGACCCGGAGAAGAAGTCGTGGTTCTCGTCGGCGTTGGGGCTCAGCGCCGAGAGGATCGCCGGGTTGACGTCCGTCTCGTCGCGCGGGAACAGGGCCTCGTAGCCGAGGTTCATGAGGGCCTTGTTGGCGTTGTAGCGCAGGAACTTCTTGACGTCCTCGGTGAGGCCGAGCTCGTCGTAGAGGTCCTGCGTGTACTCCACCTCGTTGTCGTACAGCTCGAAGAGCAGCTCGAACGTGTAGTCCTTGAGCTCGGCGCGCTCGGCCGGGGACACCAGCTCGAGGCCCTTCTGGAACTTGTAGCCGATGTAGTACCCGTGCACGGCCTCGTCGCGGATGATGAGGCGGATCAGGTCGGCCGTGTTCGTGAGCTTGGCGCGCGACGCCCAGTACATGGGCGCGTAGAAGCCCGAGTAGAACAGGAACGACTCGAGCATCGTCGAGGCGACCTTGCGCTTGAGCGGCTCGTCACCCCGGTAGTAGTTGAGGACGATCTCGGCCTTGCGCTGCAGGTTCGGGTTCTCCTCCGACCAGCGGAACGCCTCGTCGATCTCCTTGGTCGACATGAGCGTCGAGAAGATCGAGGAGTACGACTTGGCGTGCACCGACTCCATGAACGCGATGTTCGTGTAGACGGCCTCCTCGTGCGGGGTCAGCGCGTCGGGGATGAGGCTGACCGCGCCGACCGTGCCCTGGATGGTGTCCAGGAGCGTGAGGCCGGTGAACACGCGGCTCGTCATGAGCTTCTCGGCGTCGGTGAGGGTCGCCCAGGACTGGATGTCGTTGGAGACCGGCACCTTCTCCGGCAGCCAGAAGTTGCCGACCAGGCGGTCCCAGACCTCGAGGTCCTTCTCGTCCTGGAGGCGGTTCCAGTTGATCGCCGACACGCGGTCGACCAGCTTCAGCTTGCCCGTGGGGCTCATCATGTCGTTCGTCCTTGGTCTCGTCGGAGGGCGTCGCGGTGTCGGGGCGTCACAGCATGCAGCTGACGCAGCCCTCGACCTCGGTGCCCTCGAGCGCCATCTGCCGCAGGCGGATGTAGTAGATGGTCTTGATGCCCTTCTTCCACGCGTAGATCTGCGCGCGGTTGAGGTCACGCGTCGTCGCGGTGTCCTTGAAGAAGAGCGTGAGCGACAGGCCCTGGTCGACGTGCTGCGTCGCCTCGGCGTACGTGTCGATGATCTTCTCGAAGCCGATCTCGTACGCGTCCTGGTAGTACTCCAGGTTGTCGTTCGTCATGAAGGGCGCCGGGTAGTAGACGCGCCCGATCTTGCCCTCCTTGCGGATCTCGATCTTCGACGCGATCGGGTGGATCGAGCTCGTCGAGTGGTTGATGTACGAGATCGAGCCGGTCGGCGGGACCGCCTGCAGGTTCTGGTTGTACAGGCCGTGCTCGGCCACCAGGGCGGCCAGCTCGCGCCAGTCGTCCTGCGTGGGGATGTGCACGCCCGCGTCGGCGAACAGCGCGGCGACGCGCTCGGTGCGCGGCTTCCACTCCTTCTCGACGTACTTCGTGAAGTACTCGCCCGTCGCGTACGTCGAGCGCTCGAAGCCGTAGAACGACGCCTTGCGCTCCTGCGCGAGCAGGTTCGACGCACGGATCGCGTGGTACGCGACCGTGTAGAAGTACATGTTCGTGAAGTCGAGGCCCTCGTCGGAGCCGTAGAAGATCCGCTCGCGCGCCAGGTACCCGTGCAGGTTCATCTGCCCCAGGCCGATCGCGTGCCCGCCGGCGTTGGCCTTCTTGATCGACGGCACCGACTCGATGCTCGTCTGGTCGGAGACGGCCGTCAGGGCGCGGATCGCGGTCTCGACGGTCTTGCCCAGGTCGGGCGAGTCCATCGACAGCGCGATGTTCATCGACCCGAGGTTGCAGGAGATGTCGCGGCCGACCTCGGCGTACGACAGGTCCTCGTTGAACGTCGACGGCGTCGAGACCTGCAGGATCTCCGAGCACAGGTTCGAGTGCGTGATCTTGCCCTCGATCGGGTTGGCCCGGTTCACCGTGTCCTCGAACATGACGTACGGGTACCCGGACTCGAACTGGATCTCGGCGAGGGTCTGGAAGAACTCGCGCGCGCTGATCTTCGTCTTGCGGATGCGCTTGTCGTCGACCATCTCGTAGTACTTCTCGGTGACGTTCACGTCGGCGAACGGCACACCGTAGACGCGCTCGACGTCGTACGGCGAGAAGAGGTACATCGGCTCGTTCTTCTTGGCGAGCTCGAACGTGATGTCGGGGATGACCACGCCCAGCGACAGCGTCTTGATGCGGATCTTCTCGTCCGCGTTCTCGCGCTTGGTGTCGAGGAACCGGTAGATGTCCGGGTGGTGCGCGTGCAGGTACACGGCGCCGGCGCCCTGGCGCGCGCCGAGCTGGTTGGCGTAGCTGAACGAGTCCTCGAGGAGCTTCATGACGGGGATGACGCCCGAGCTCTGGTTCTCGATGTGCTTGATGGGCGCGCCGTGCTCGCGGATGTTCGACAGCAGCAGGGCCACTCCGCCGCCGCGCTTCGACAGCTGCAGCGCCGAGTTGATGCCGCGCGCGATGGACTCCATGTTGTCCTCGATGCGCAGCAGGAAGCAGGACACGGGCTCGCCGCGCTGCGCCTTGCCGAGGTTGAGGAACGTGGGCGTCGCGGGCTGGAAGCGCCCCGACACGATCTCGTCGACCAGGCTCATGGCGAAGTCCTGGTCGCCCTCGGCGAGCGCGAGCGCGACCATGCACACGCGGTCCTCGAAGCGCTCCAGGTACCGCTTGCCGTCGAACGTCTTGAGCGTGTACGACGTGTAGTACTTGAACGCGCCCAGGAACGTCTGGAACCGGAACTTCTTGGTGTACGCGTACTGGAACAGCGACTTGATGAACGCACGGTCGTACTGCGCGAGCACCGCCGGGTCGTAGTACTTGTTCTCGACGAGGTAGTCGAGCTTCTCGTCGAGGTCGTGGAAGAACACCGTGTTCTGGTTCACGTGCTGCAGGAAGTACTCGCGCGCGGCCTGCCGGTCGGCGTCGAACTGGATCTTCCCGTCGGCGTCGTACAGGTTGAGCATCGCGTTCAGGGCGTGGTAGTCCAGCCCCGTCAGCTCTACGCGGGTATCTGCGACCGTCGCTGCCAAAACTGCCCCAATCCCTCACGCACGCGCGTGACGTCCTCGTTGGTTCCCATGAGCTCGAAGCGGTACAGCAGCGGTACGCGGCACTTGAGCGCCACGATGTCGCCCGCGATGCAGTACGCCTCGTTGAAGTTCGTGTTCCCCGCGGCGATGACGCCGCGGACGTGCGACCGGTTGGTCTCGTCGTTGAGGAACCGGATGACCTGCTTGGGCACCGCGCCGCCCTCGTTGCCGCCGCCGTAGGTCGGCAGCACGAGCACGTACGGCTCGGTCACGTGCAGGGGCTCGTCGGTCGCGCGCAGCGGGATGCGCTGCGCCGGCAGGCCGAGCTTCTGGACGAACCGGTGGGTGTTGCCCGAGACCGAGGAGAAGTAGACGAGGCCAGCCATGGTCGACCCCTCCCTCTCGTGTCGCGTGCCGCACCGGACCCCGGGCATGCCGAGGCCCGGCCACGGGTGCCGGGTGCAGACCGACCGGCACCCGTGGATGCCGGCCGGCCTGTGTTCTCGAGTGCCCGCCGGGTCGGAGCGGTCGGTGCCGGCGCCGACCCGGGGCGTCTGCGGGGCGGGACGCGGCCCGCCCGTGGGTCAGGCGACCTGCGTCGCCAGCTTCTCGGCCAGGGCCTTGATGCGGTCGGGGCGGTAGCCCGACCAGTTCTCACCGCCGGCGACGACGACCGGCGCCTGCAGGTGGCCGAGCGACATGACGTAGTCGCGCGCGTCGGCGTCCTCGGAGATGTCGACCACGGTGTAGTCGTGGCCGAGCTTGTCGAGGGCGCGGTACGTCGCCGTGCACTGCACGCAGGCCGGCTTGCTGTACACCGTGATGGTCATTCGTCTGCTCCCCCGAGCTCGTGGTTCGTGTATCCCCTGGACGGCCGAGACACCCGGGGGCGGGTGCCGTCGAGGCACCCGAGCAAGTCGGGGCGAGCCGTCCGGGAAGACACTACACCTGGGGTCTGACAACGCAACCCACCACTAGGTGTTGTGTTACAGGTGTGTCGTTCTTCACCCTGGGGACCCGCCCGTCCCCCGCCTGTGGACGGCTCCGACGGCCCCTGACGTGCAGCGATGCGCGGCCTGGGCGGTGCCCGGAGCCGTCGCCCACACGTCCGTGCACAGGGCGCGCCGCGCCGTCCCCACCCCCGTCCACAGGGCCCGCGCCCGGGTTGTCCGCATCCTCGGGCGCGCGGCACCCGACCTGGACGCACGGAGCGTTGCGGAGCCGGTCGCCCTGTGCCAGACATCGGACATGGGGGCGCGCGGGGGCGACGTGACGGTCGTCGCGCCCCCGGGCGCGACCCTCGGGGCGGCCGTGAGCGCCGCGCTGAGCGAGCGCGGCTGGCACGTGCACGACGTCCGGGTGGCCCGCGCCACCCGCGAGCTGCTGCGCACGGGCGTGGTGCTGCTGCTCGAGGACGACACCGGGCGCCCCACCGTCCACGTCCCGCCGCGCCTCGCGCTGCACGCGTGCGTCGTCGTCGCGTCGGCGCGGTCCGCGCACGAGCTGCGCGACCTGCTGCGCCGCGGGGCCGGCGTGCTCGACCAGGACGTCCCCCTGCTCGTGCTCGTGCCGGCGATCGAACGTCGCCTGGGACCCCCGCCCCACGCACCGCCCGCCGCGCTCGTCGACGCCGCACTGGCGCGGCGGCAGGCCGAGGCGGTCGGCCTCGCGCGCCTGACCGCCACCGAGCGGGCCGTGCTCACGCTCCTCGTCGCCGGCGTCGGGCCGGACCGGATCGGCGCGCTGCGGCACCTGTCGATGAACACGGTCCGCAGCCACATCCGCGCGATCCTCGGCAAGCTCGGCGCACGCTCGCAGCTCGAGGCGGTCGCCGTCGCGCACCGGTCGGCGCGGGACGTCGCCGGGACCGCACCCGACTTCACCGACCCGGACCTCACCAATCCTGGTGAGGCCGCGGCGCGCCGCGGTGGCCCACAGTGAGAGGGACCGGACGTTCCGGCCACCGCCCGCGGCGACAACGCCCGGGCCTCACGAGGGGGCGCACCATGAGACAGACATCCAGCGACACGCTCACGACGCTGCTCGACACCACCGTGGTCGGGCAGCCCTGGCAGCCGCACCTGACGCTCGGCGCGGGCGTCGACGCCGTCACGGGCCAGCTGCGCGCGACCGCGGTCAAGCCGTTCACCGTCACCCCGAGCCCGTCGCTGCAGCCCGAGTACGAGTACTCGTTCGTGCAGTCCGAGAGCGACGTGCAGAGCCTCATCAGCGCCTCGCTCAAGGCGTCGTACAACCTCGAGGGCGTCACGGTGTCCGGCAGCACGTCGTACCTCGAGGAGATCGCGGTGTCCGACCTCGCCGTGACGCTCGTCGCGCGGGTCGCCGTGCAGGAGAGCCGCTACGCGCTCGCACCGTCCTACGAGCTCGCGCTCACGCCGGGCGAGGACTTCCGGACGAAGTACGGCGACTACTTCGTCGCCGGCTACCGCGGTGGCTCGTCGCTGTACGTCGTCTACCAGTGCCGGTTCACCAGCAGCGAGCAGCGCACCAAGTTCTCGGCCTCGCTCGCGGCCGACGTCCCGCAGGTGCTGAGCGCCGAGGGCAGCTCGAGCTTCGAGCGGATCGCCAAGGAGAGCAGCGCGAGCGTGAGCGTCCGGATCCGCGCGCAGGGCGTCTCGAGCGTCATCCCCGACCCGCCCGCGTCCGGCTGGACGGCCGCGTCGGTCGTGTCGGTGCTCGTGCCGTGGTTCAACTCCTCGCTCGCGTACGAACCGCTCGAGAGCTACCTCATGGCCTATCGCCTGATCGACCCGTCGCTGTCGGGCGAGGTGCCCGTCAGCCCCGACGTGTTCGCGCAGCTCGGGTACCTGTACGGCCGGTTCTGGCTCGCGCGCGCGTACGTGCGGACGTGCCCCGACTTCGGCCGCAGGCCGGTCGAGGACACCTACGCCAAGCTCCAGAAGACCGTCGAGGCCAACCAGGCCTCGCTGGCGACCGACGTGCCGAAGATCGAGGAGCTGACGGCGCAGACGCTCGAGCTGCTCGACTCGCTGCACCAGGTGCAGAACCGGCAGGCGTTCTACTCGCGCGTGATGAGCGCCGCCAAGACCGAGCCGCCCGCCGGGCAGAACTTCGACGCCGACACGGGGCAGGTGCGGTGGGGCTACGGCTTCCAGCAGGGCACCGCGCCCGGCGTCGTCGTCACCGCCGAGTCCGACCGGGTCCGTCAGGACTGGCACATCGGCTGGCGCGAGCACGTGTTCTCGTACCGCAACTCCTCCCGCGTGCTCGTGGGCTGGGACGTCGTGTGCAACTGGTCGGACGGCACCGGCGGCGACTGGCACAAGGTGAGCGACACGATCATCGGCCGCAGCGGCGGGGACGTGTACGTCAAGAGCGACTACGACCGCGGCTACGACTGGTCGATCACCTGGTACTCGGTCGACGCGAGCCAGTACCCGCCCGGCCCCTGGACGGCCACGGGCGTGCACGTGGGCACGGGCGCGCAGGCGCCCGCGCTGCAGGTCCTCGCCGTCGACGACGACCCGGTCGCCTACTGGACGCCCGAGCGGATGGCCGCGGCGGTGCCCGTGGAGCCGACGTTCCCGGCACCGCCGACGCACGAGGGCTCACGGTCGCTGGTCGGCGGCCCGGGCGTGGTCGCGGGCGGCACACCCGGCTCCCAGGGAGACCTGTGGGCGCCGCGGACGCAGCCCGTCGCGCAGCCGCAGGACTTCCCGTACCGCACGGTCGGGCGGCTCTTCTTCCTGCAGGACGGGCAGCCCCGCACCGGCTCGGCCTTCGTCGTGCACACGTCGGGGATCATGACGGCCGCGCACTGCCTGCTGATGGACGGCCACCGGTCCACGCAGATCGTGTTCGTGCCCGCGTACCAGGACGGGCAGGCCCCGTTCGGGGCGTGGGCCGTCGACGCGGTGGGCTGGCCCGACGCGTGGGCGGCGCAGCAGGTGCCCGCGTGGGACGTCGGCGTCGGGCTCGTCCGCGCCGACGGCCAGGGGCGCGGCGTCGGCGACGTCGTGGGCTGGGCCGCCCTGCGGTGGGGCGCCGTCGCGGGGTCGTGGGACGACGTCGGCTACCCGGCGCAGCCGACCCCGCAGTTCCCGTTCGACGGCGCACGACCCTGGTCGTCAGCCGGCGCGCGGGTGCCGTGGCACGCGGTCTCGACGATCGCGAAGGAGGGCGACATGACGGGCGGCGCGAGCGGCAGCCCGTGGTTCGAGCCCGGGACGCCCGTCGTCAACGGCCTGCAGAGCTGGAGCGAGGCACCGGAGGCGCGGACGAACGTCGGGCCCGAGTTCGCCGCGTGGGTCGGCGCCTTCTACCACCGCGCGTTCCCCGCCTGAGAGCCGTCCGTCCCCCAGCGGGCGGGCACGTGCCGGGTGCGCCTCGTCGCGCGCCCGGCACGTGCCGTGCGACGGGCCGTCAGACCGCGGCGAGCGCGCGCCCGACGAGCGCCAGCACGCCGAGGCTCACGGCCGTCCAGGCGAGCATCGAGCCCAGCACGTAGGCGACGTAGCCGAGGCGCTGACGTGCGGTGCCCTCGAAGTACGGGGCGGGCGCCCAGCGCACGGCGTGGACCACGTGGCGCACGCGCGCACGGACGGGGAGGGCGACGGCGGGACGGCGGTAGGTGACGGCGGACACGGGGACGCTCCTACGGGTGACGGCGATGCGGCCGGGGTCTCCGGCCCCACCATCGTCTCACGATGTGGATGGCGGGACGGGGACGAAGGGCCCCGTCGACGCCGTTGACCACGGGCGCCGCCCGCGCGGCTCACGCGATGCGCAGGTGCTCCGCCGGCGGCTCGGGCCGCGCGCCGTCGGGCCGCTGCGCGACGGCCTTCTCCAGCACCGACGTGATCTCCTCACCCACGAGCTCGTGCCGGTCGAGCAGCGCGTCGCGCAGCGCCTCGACGAGGTCCCGGTTGCTCGCGAGCAGCCGCCGCACGGTCGCCCGCGCGCTGTCCAGCACGTCCTCGAGCTGCACGCGCGCCCGCGGGTCGGCGATCACCGCCGAGACCAGGTCCTTGTCCGTCGCCGCGAACGACACGAGCGACCCCGCCATGCCCGCCGCACCGACCATCTGCGCGGCCGTGCGGGTCGCCGCCGCGAGGTCGGAGGCCGGGCCCGTCGTCGTCTGGCCGAAGAACAGCTCCTCGGCGACCCAGCCGCCCATCGCGATCTGCACGAGCGCGCGCAGGTCGCCGCTCGTGTGCGTGTAGACCTCCTCGCAGTCGCCGTGCGCGAGCAGCCCCAGCGCCGAGCCGCGCTTGACGATCGTCAGCACCTCGAGCGTGCGGTTGGGCGCGACGAGCCACGCGGTCACCGCGTGCCCCGCCTCGTGCGTCGCGATGAGCGTCCGCTCGGTCCTCGTGTAGGTCACGGGGTGGCCGATGCCGACGAGCTCGGTGATGCGCGCCTGCTCGACGTCGACGTACCGCATCGCGTCGTCGCCGCGGCGCAGCGCGTTGACCAGCGCCTCGTCGAGCAGGTGCTCGACCATCACGGGCGTCCACCCGCTGGTCGCGGCCGCGAGCCGGTCCCGCGTCGCGGGCTCGTCGAGCTCGGCGTGGTGCGCGCGCCGCGCGAGGAAGTGGTCGACGAGCGCACGCCGCCCGTGCGCGTCCGGCGGGTTGAACGTGAGACGGCGGTCGAACCGGCCCGGGCGCAGCAGCGCCGGGTCGAGGTGGTCGGCGCGGTTGGTCGCGGCGATCAGCAGGATCGGCGCACGCGTGGGGCGCCGCTGCTTGAGCTGCCGGTGCGCGGGCAGCAGCAGGTTCACCGCCGCGACGAGCCGGTTGTACAGCCGGTCGCCGCCCACGGGCTCGTCGAACGACTGCATCTGCACCAGCAGCTCGTTGACGACGCCGCCCGTGCCCTCCGAGATCATCGCGTTGCGCACCACCCCGGCGCCCTGCCCCGCGAGCACCGCGGACGGCGACGGCAGCCCGACGAACGCGGCCGTCGGCTCCGCCGCGAGCAGCCCGCCGCGGCGCAGCGCGATCGCGTCGATCTCCTCGATGAAGCCGATCGCGCCGCCCTCCTTGCGGGCCGCGGTGCGCAGCGCACGGAAGTACGTGCGGATCTTGCGGGCCGTCGCGCCGTAGTACATCGACTGGAAGCTCGTCGCGGACACGAACAGGAACGGCACGCCCGCCTCGGCCGCCATCGCCTTGGCCGTGAGCGTCTTGCCCGTCCCCGGCGGACCCTCGAACAGCAGGCCGCGGCGCGGCGTGCCGCCCATCTGGTCGGCGAACCGCCGGTGCGTCTGGAACAGGTCGATCGAGCGGCGCACGTCGTCGACGATCGGGTCGATGCCGACCACGTCGTCGAGCGTCACGTCGACCTGCTCGGGCCGGTACGTGACGTGCGGCGAGCGCCCCGCCCCCACCTGCGTGCCGACGAGCAGCGCGATGAGGGCGACGAAGAACAGCACGGGCGCGACGACCATCGGGTCGACCGACGGCAGCACCACGAGCGGCCGCCCGGTCACCGCGGCCCACACCACGTACGCCTCGAGCGCGAGCACGACGAGGCACAGGCGGACCACGCGACGACGCCGCACGCGCTCGCGGTCGACCGCGATGTCGTGGCTGGCCAGCGGACGGGCGGGCGCGGGTGCGTCGGTCACGGGCGTCCCCTTCGTCGGGCGACGGCCGCGCGGGCGACCGCCGCGGCCGCGGTGGTCAGCCCATCGTCGTCCGGATTGTCCGAATCGGACAACGGGTGACGCCCGCTGTCACCCGTCCGGCCCAACGTGGCGCACCCGGCCCCCGCTCGCCGAGTGCACCCCGACGCCGTCGAGTGCGCCACGAGCAACGGGTGCGCTCGAGCGCGTGCCGGCGCACTCGGCGGAAGGGCGGGGCGGGGCGGCGGGGCGGGGCGTCGGTGCGGGATGCTGGGGGCGTGCGGATCACGACGCTGGGCGAGCTCGCGGTGGACGGGCGGCCCGTGCGCGGCGAGCGGCTGGGCGCGGTCCTGCGCGAGCTGCTCGACGCCCGGGGCCGCGTCGTGTCCGTCGCCGCGCTCGTCGACGCGGTGTGGCCCGACGCCCCGCCGGCCGACACGACGGGTGCCGTCCAGGCCCTCGTGTCACGGCTGCGGCGCACCGGGCTGCCCGTGCAGGGCACGACCGGGGGGTACCGCCTGCCCCTCGACGACCTCGAGGTCGACACCGCCCGTGCGCACGACCTCGCGGCCGCCGCGGCCGCCGCGCTGGCCGCCGGGCGCCCCGACGACGCGCGGGCCGCCGCCGCGGCGGCCCGCGCGCTGCTGCCCGCCGCGCCCGACCTCGCCGACCCGACCACGGCACGCCTGCTCTCGGAGATCGCGCGCACGGCGGCCGAGGCGGCGCTCGCGGGCGGCGGTCCGCTCGACACCGCCGACCTGCGGCTGCTGGCCGCGCGCGTGCCGCCCGACGAGCCCGCCGCGGCGCTGCTCGTGCGCGTGCTCGCGGCGCAGGGCCGCGACGCCGAGGCGCTCGCGCTGGTCGAGGACCTGCGGACCGAGCTCGCGGACCGGTACGGCGCGGACCCGTCGCCCGTCGTCGTCGCCGCGCACCTCGCGCTGCTGCGGGGCGAGCTGCGGCCCGCACCGGCGGACACGCCCCCGACCACCGCTCCGGGCGGCACGGCGCCGTCGGCGACCGCGGCCCGCGCCGCGACCGGCACGACCGCCCGGGTCGCGTCGCCCGTCGTCCCGCCCCCGGGACCCGACGCCACGACGTCGCCCGCGGCCCCGGGCGGTGCGCCGCACACCGCCGCGCCCCGCGCCGTCACCCTCCCGGCGTCGTGGCGACGCTCCACCACCCCCCTGCTGGGTCGCGACGACGACGTCGCCGCCGTCCGCGCCGCGCTGCGCACCGCGCCGGTCGTCACGCTCGTCGCACCCGGCGGCAGCGGCAAGACGCGGCTGGCCGCCGAGGTCGCGCGCGCCGAGGCCGAGGGCCGCACGGTGCGCGTCGTCGAGCTCGCGGGCCTGCGCGCACCCGACGAGGTGCTGCCCGCCGTGCTGCACGCCGTCGGCGGCGCCGACCTCGCGCCGTCGGGCGTCGAGGTGACCACCGAGCGGCGCGCGCTCGACCCCGTCGACCGGCTGCGCGTCGCGGGCCAGGACCTCGAGGGCCTGCTCGTGCTCGACAACTGCGAGCACGTGCTCGACGCCGCCGCGCAGACCGTGGCCGACCTGCTGCAGGCCGCACCCGACGACGTCACGGTGCTCGCGACGAGCCGGGCGCCGCTGGGCCTCGTGGGCGAGGTCGTGCACCGGATCGACACGCTCGCCGAGGACGACGCCGTCGCGCTGCTGCACGCCCGCGCGCACGCGGCGCGGCCGGGCCTGGCGTGGGACGACGCGGTCGCGCGCGAGCTGTGCCGGCGCCTCGACCACCTGCCGCTCGCGCTCGAGCTCGCGGCGGCGCGCCTGCGGTCGATGCCGGTCGCCGACGTGCTCGCGGGCCTCGACGACCGGTTCGGGCTGCTCGACGACGCGCTGCGCGGCCTGCCCGAACGGCACGCGAGCCTGTGGGCGCTGGTCGACTGGAGCCGCGCGCTGCTGGCCCCCGCCGAGCAGCACCTGCTCGAGAGGGTCGCGGTGCTGCCGGGCCCGTTCGGCGCCGACGCGGCCGCCGCCGTCGCGGGGGTCGACGACGTGCGGCGCGGGCTCGCGGCGCTCGTCGAGCACTCGCTGCTCGCGCTCGACGACCAGGCCGACGGCCCGCGGTACCGCATGCTCGAGACGGTCCGGGAGTACGGCGAGGCACGGCTCGACGCGGTCGGCGGGCGCGCGGACGCCGTGCGCGGCCTCGTCGCCTGGGGCGCGCGGCTCGCGCGCGGGCTGCTGCCCGACCTCGTCGGCCCCGGCCAGGTCGGGGCGCTGCACGCCCTCGCGCGGGACCAGGACCTGCTGGTCGAGGCGCTGCGGCACGCGCTGCGCACCGACGACGAGCCCGCGGCCGTCGAGGTGCTCGCGGCGCTCGGGTGGCTGTGGTCGGTGCGCGGCGCGCACCTCGAGGTCGTCACCTGGGCGGAGCGCGTGCTGCACGTCCACGACCCCGCGGCACGGCTGCGCTCGGGCGCCGTGCGGGGCCACGCCGCCGGGCGCCCGCTCCCGCCGCCGGACGCGACCGCGACGGTCACGGTGCTCGGGGCGCTGACCAGCACGGTCGTCGAGCCGCAGCGCCTGACGGCCGTCGCGCTGCGCGCCGCGACGAGGCTCACCGCAGAGCGCGCCGACGCGCTCTCGCCGCGCATGCGCGCGCTCGTCGGCGTGCTGCCGGCGCTCTTCACGAACCCCGTCCCGCCACGCGGGGCGATCGAGGCGCTCGTCGGCCACGACGACCCGTACGTGCGCGGCATCGGGCTGTTCCTGCGCGGTGCGGTCGACGAGAACGCGGGCGACGGCTGCCGCTCGGACGCCGACGCGCGCGCCGCGTACGCCGCGTTCGAGGAGGCCGGCGACGAGTGGCTCATGGGCACCGCCGCGCAGGGCGTCGGCCAGTGGGCGTCCGACGAGGACGACGAGACCGCGCGCTGGCTCGCGCGCAGCGCCGACCACCTGGAGCGGGTCGGCGCGACGCTCGACGCGCGCTCGTCGCGGCTGCTGCTCGACATCGAGCTCGCGACCACGGGCGACGCCGACGCGCTCGCGCGGCTCGCCGACGCGGCCGGGTCCGAGCAGTCCGAGCCGACCCTCGCGGCGCAGGCGTCGGTGGGGCTCGCGCACGTCGCGTGGGTGGGCGGCCGCGCGGCCGAGGCCGTGGCGCACGCCGAGGCCGCCGTGCGCGCCGCCGTGCCCGAGCTCGTCGCGCCCCCGCAGGCGCGCGCGCTGTTCCGCCTCGCGGCCGTGGTGCTGCACGCGGGAGCCGCGGGCGAGGTCGCCGGGGCGGACGGCGCGGGTGCGGAGGCAGGCGCGGGTGCCGCAGGTGCGCAGACCGGCGGGGGTGCCGGCGCTGCGGCGGGCGACGCCCGCGCGGCGCACCTCGCACGGGCGCGGCTGCTGCTCGCGGAGGCGTTCGACGACGTCGGTGCGACGTCCGACATGCCGGTGCTGGGCACGTTCGGCCTCGCGTGCGCCGAGCTCGCAGCCGCCGACGGCGACCCGGCGACGGCCGTCGAGCTCGTGGCGCTCGGACGGCGGCTCGGCGCGGGCGCGCGGATGCTGCTGCCGCGCGCACCGAGCCCCGCCCTGGCGCGCGCGCTCGGCGACGGCGACGCCGTCGCGGCCCGCGAGCGCGCGCTGGCCGGGACGACGGCGACGGCGACCGCGGCCCGCCTCCGGGAGCTCACGGCCCCCTGGGTGCCGACCGCGGCGCCGCCCGCCGCCGAGCCGCCTCAGACGCGCCGGCGGTAGGCCCGCAGCGCGAGCGGCATGAACACCGCGACCATGGCGACGCACCACGCGAGCGTCCACCACACGTGGTCGCCCAGGGGCGCGCCGAGGAACAGCCCGCGCATCGACTCCACGAGGTGCGTCAACGGGTTGACGTCGACGAACCCCTGCATCCAGCCGGGCAGGTCACCGGTCTGCACGAACACGTTCGACCCGAACGTCAACGGCATGACCAGCAGGAACATGATCCCCTGCACCGAGCCGGACGTGCGGGCCAGCATGCCGACCCACACCGACACCCAGCTGAGCGACAGCGCGAACAGCACCGCGAGCAGGCACCCGGCGGCCGCGTGCCACACGTCGGTCCCGATGCGGAAGCCCATCGCGTACCCGGTCGCGAGGGTCACCACGGCGACGATGACGTACCGCACGACGTCGCCCAGCACGGCACCGATGAGCGGTGCGCTGCGCGGCACCGGCAGCGACTTGAAGCGGTCGAAGATGCCCTTCTCGCGGTCGACGTTGAGGTTCACGCCGATCGCGATGGCGCCCTGCGCGATGGTCTGCGCGAGGATCCCGGGGAGCAGGAACTGCAGGTAGTCGCTCGTGCTGCCGGCCACCGCGTTGCCGAAGATCGTCACGAAGATCAGCAGGAAGATGATCGGTTGCAGCGTGACGTCGATGAGCGCCTCGGGCGTGCGCCACGTCTTGATGAGCGAGCGCTTCGCGAGCGCCGCCGAGTGGCGTACCAGCGCGAACGGCCGGTGGTGGGGCGCCGCGGCGGCGTCGGGGCCGGCGGTGCGGGGAGCGGGCGTCAGGGTCGTGGCGCTCATGCGGCCACCTCCTCGGTGGCCGCGGTGGTGCGGCCGGTCAGCGTGAAGAACACCTCGTCGAGGCTCGGCAGGTGCAGGGACAGCTCGGTGACGGCGACGCCCGCGGCGGCGAGCCGCTCGACCGTCGCCGTGAGCGCGGCGTCGTCCGCGACGGGCACGGCGAGCACGCCCTTGCGGATCTCGTCCGGGCGGGCGCCGGTCGTGACGTGCGCGAGCACCGCGGCGGTGTCGGCGAGCCGCGCGGGGTCCGCGGGCCGCACCTCGAGGGTCTGCCCGCCGACGACGCGCTTGAGCCCGTCGGGGGTGTCGTGCGCGATGACGCGCCCGTGGTCGACGACCGTGATCTCGTCGGCCAGCGCGTCGGCCTCCTCGAGGTACTGCGTCGTGAGCAGCACGGTCGAGCCGTCGGCCACGAGCTGCCGCACGACGTCCCACATGTCCTCGCGCTTCGCGGGGTCGAGGCCCGTCGTGGGCTCGTCGAGGAAGATCACGTCGGGCCGGCCGACGAGCGACGCCGCGAGGTCGAGGCGGCGGCGCATGCCGCCCGAGTACGTCTTGGCGGGACGGTCGGCGGCGTCGGCCAGGTCGAACCACGCGAGCAGCTCGGCGGCGCGGGCGCGGGCGCCGGTGCGCCCCAGGTCGAGCAGCGTGCCGAACAGCACGAGGTTCTGCCGGCCGGTGAGGTCCTCGTCGACGGACGCGTACTGGCCGGTCAGGCCGATGCTGCGTCGCACGCGCGCGGCGTCGCGGACGACGTCGAGCCCGTTGACGCGCGCCGTGCCGGTGTCGGGCGTGAGCAGGGTGGACAGGATGCGCACGGCGGTCGTCTTGCCGGCACCGTTGGGCCCGAGCACGCCGTGCACGGTGCCGCGCGGCACGACGAGGTCGACACCGGCGAGCGCCTGCGTCGACCCGAATCGCTTGGTGAGGCCCTCGGCCTCGATCACCAGGTCTGTGGTCATGGCCCCACCGTGCGCGGGGTCGCCGACACGGCGCCGACACGCCGCTGACACGGCCGCCCGGCCCGTCCGGCGGCGCGCGCGAGGTCACACGCGTCGGCGCCCTCTCAGGCCCGCCGGGCCGGCCGCTACGACGGCTCCCCGCCGGGGACCGCGAAGTAGCCGGTGACGTCGATCATGACGAGCGAGTACCCCCTGCCCACGGTCACCGTGGCGTTCGTCGCGCTGCTCGACCGCAGCAGCACAGCGGTGCCGACGTCGGCGCCCGGACGGGCGTTGGCGACGCTCGTCGCGGGTCGGGGGTACGTGTCGTCCCACGCCGCCACGTAGGTGGGCAGGGTCGTCCTGGAGCTCGTCAGGTTCAGCAGCAGCGCCGCCGGGAACTTGCTGATCTCGACGTCCGGGTTGGTGATGACGAAGCGGGCGGGCCCCACCCCCATCGGCTGGTCGGCCCGTTTGGGGTTGATCGGGTAGTACGCGGCCCCCTCGCCCTCGACGAACCAGCCGACGACGTCGACCACGAGGTGGGTGGTGCCCTGGTCGTTGCGCAGGGCGATCGCGCCGTCGTCCCCGAGCGGGACGACGGCGAGGTTGGAGACGTCGTCACCGCGATAGGCGTTGAGCGTGCTGGTCGACGGGCCGCCGGGATCACCGGCGGGGAAGACGGAGACGTAGGAGGTCGGCGCCGTGGCCCGTGTCGACGTCACGGTGACCGCCGCGGCGACCGCGCCGGGCGGCGGCGCCAGCGGCAGCGTTCGGGTCTCGCCCGCACGCAGCGGCGTGGTGCTGCGGGTGTCGAGCGCACGCCGGGGGTCGACCGTGACCAGGCCCGCTCCCGCCGACGTCGCGTAGTAGCCCACGAGGTCGGCGACGAGGTGGGTCGAGCCCGCGTTGTTGTAGAGCGTCACGCGGGGTTCCGTCCGGCCGCTGATCCGGGGCGGCACGACCCGTGCGGTGACCTGGTTGGCGACGTCTCGGCCCGCCACCGTGTTCAGGGCGCTCTGCGTCGGGACCGTACGGCTGCCCTCGTCGACGACCGAGACGAACGACGTCCGGGCGGTGCCGCGGGTGGCGGTCACGTTCAGCACGACGGCCGTGGTGTCGGCGGGCAGCCCGGGGAGCGGGAAGCTCCGGGAGCTCGCCGGACCGAGAGGACCGGACGCGTCACGTCGGGTGTCGACGACACGGGTGGGCGTCTTCGGGACGAACCAGCCCGGAGGGGTCAGCAGTACGTCCTGACCCTCGATCGTGCGACTCGTCCGCAGGGAGAACAGCTGCGCGTGCGCGATGTCGGTGGCGTTGCGCCCGTAGTGCGTCGAGTAGTACCCCGCCTTCTCGTACCCGCCGGCTGCGGCGACGACCGCGTCCCCGGGACGGCACGGCAGGGTCACGCTGTACCGGCCGGAGGCGTCCGCCTCGGCGGACGCGAACTCGGGGCCCGGCCCGAAGTAGCCGGAGCCGTCCGCGTTCACGATCCAGGCGTGACCGCGGCTGACGGGCGCGCCGGTGATGGCATCGGTGAGGGTCCCCGTGACGGTCACCACGCAGCCCGCCGCCGTGGCCGTCGACGCACCCGAGACGCCGGCCGCGGTGACCAGCAGGACCGTGAGGCATCTCGCCCACCACCGCCGCGCACGCACGTCGCACCTCTCGTCACCCGCTGGTGCGCCGCGTGGACGCGGCGACGGGGCCGTGTCAGTCACCGGCTGGCCCGTTCACGGCGAAGTAGCCGCTGACGTCGACGAGCGCCACGAGCGGCCCCCGGTCGTTGTACACGGAGAATCCCGGCCCGAGCGCCGTCAGGACGCCGGTCGCCACGTCGGCGCCCGGCCGGGCGTTGGCGTTGCTGGCCCACGGCCGCGCCTGTCCCGTGGGGTGGACCGTCAGGAACGAGGGCGTGCGCGCCCGTGTGGTCGTCAGCGTGAGCGCCATGGCCACCGCGTCGTCGCGGACGGTCGCCCCGACGTCCTGCACCGAGAACCTCAGGGTGGAACCGGGCCCCGCGGGCCCCGAGCCGTCCGCCCGGCGCGCGATGATCGGGTAGTAGTCGGCTCCGCCCGTCTCGACGAACCAGCCCACGACGTCGACCACCAGGTGGGTCGTCCCCTGGTCGTTGTAGAGGGTGATCGCGCCGTCCGCGCCGAGCGGGACGACGGCGAGGTTGGGCACGTCGTCGCCGCGGTAGGCGTTGAGGACGCTCGTCGAGGTGCCGTGCAGGGCGTCGCTGGGGTAGGCGGACACGTACGACGTGCGCGCTGTCGCACGCGTGCTCGTGATCGTGACCGCGACGGCGACGGCGCCTGGCGGGGCGTGCCCACCCGGGCCGGCGAGCACGAGGTCGCGCGTGGTGCGAGGACCCAGCGGCGTCGTCGACCGCGTGTCGAGCACCCGCTGCGGGGAGACCGGCTCGAAGCCCGCACCCTCGACCATGGAGTAGAAGCCGGCGAGGTCGGCGACCACGTGCGTGAATCCGGCGTTGTTGTAGAGGATCACCTCGTACTGGCCGGACTCGCTGTACCTGCTCACGGGGAGCGTCACGAGGTTGGCGACGTCGCGGCCCGCCGACGGGTTGAGGACGCTCGTGTCGGGCTCGGCGTGCTCGTACCAGAGCGCGGAGACGAAGCTCGTCGGCGCGGTGCCCCGTGTGGCGGTGAGGTTGAGGACGACGGCGTTGACGTCGTCGGGGAGGTCGTCGAGCAGGAACCGCGCCCGCTCCCCCGGGCCGAGGGGCCCTTCGGCGTCGTCCCGCGTGTCGATGACCCGGGTGGGCTCGACGGGGACGAAGCGCCCGGGAGGGGTGAGCCGCACGCTCCTCGCGCCGAGGTCGACGCCCTCCCCGAGCCACATGCCCTCGGCGTGCTCGACGTCCGAGCTCGCCGTGCCGTACGTCACCGGGTAGTAGCCCGTGGGATCGGTGACGCGGACCACCGCGGAGGCGGCGACGCACGGGAACGCGAATGCGAACCCGCCCCCGGCGTCGGAGGTCGTCGTGGCCACCACGCCGAGGTCGGCGTCGTCGTACGTCCCGACCACGTCGACGGTCATGCCGGGCAGCGGTGGCGACGAGATCGTGCCCTCCACGGTCTCACCGTGGAACGTGACGACGCACGGACGGCCCGCCGTCGCGGGCGCGACCCCGAGCGCAGTCAGCAGGAGGGTGACCGCGAGCACGGTCGGCACAGCTCGGGCAGCGCGCACGGGCACCTCTTCGTGGCAGACCACGACGCGACGGGCTCGCGCCGGGCCGACAGTACCGCCGGGGCACGCCCGGCAGGGACCGTCCGTGCGGGTGTCACCCGGTAGGCGTAGCGGGTGAGCCGACGCCCTGACCACCGGGGCCGCCCGAGCACCACGGCCGGCAGCGGCGTGACGGCGGGAGGGTCAGTCGGCGCGGGACGGGCCGCGCGTGAGCTGGCGGGGCGCCCAGCGCACGGTGCGACGGTTCGGGGCCGCCTCGGCGAGGGGGTGGAGGCGGTCGGCGACGACGTTGCCCGTGGGGTCGGCGCGGAACACGCGGCGCCCGGGGTCGACGAGCGTGCGCAGGAACTCGACCTGGCGGCGCGCGGCGCGCACCTCGGCCTCGAGCTCGAGGATGCGCTTGATGCCCGCGAGGTTCACGCCCTCGTCCTGCGAGAGCCGCTGCACCTCGCGCAGCACCTGGATGTCGCGCATCGAGTACCGACGGCCGCGGCCGCGCGTGCGAGCGGGCTGGACGAGTCCGAGGCGGTCGTACTGCCGCAGCGTCTGCGGGTGCATGCCCGCGAGCTGCGCGGCGACCGAGATCACGTAGACCTTGGCGTCCTCGTCCATCGTCCTCCTCCCCTCGCTCCTCTCCCCCTGGTGTCTCCTGCGGTCAGCGGCGTGCCTGCGCCATGAGGTCGGCGCGCACGTCCTCGCCGGACGTCGCGATGCCGAACGCCTGCACGGCCTCCTTGGCGGCGGCGGACAGCTTCTGCGGCACGACGACCTGCACGGTCACCAGCAGGTCGCCCGTGCCGGACGACGTCGTGACGCCCTTGCCCTTGACGCGCAGCGTGCGGCCCGACGGCGTGCCGGCGGGCACCTTGACGCGCACGGTCGAGCCGTCGAGCGTCGGGACGTCGATGGTCGCGCCGAGCGCGGCTTCGTCGAACGCGACGGGCACGGTGACGCGCAGGTTGCTGCCGTCGAGCGTGAACACGGGGTGCGGCTCGACGTGCACCGTGATGACGAGGTCGCCGGCGGGTGCACCGGGGTCGCCGGGGCGGCCCTTGCCGCGCAGCCGGATCTTCTGCCCGTCGCGCACGCCCGCGGGGATGCGCGCGTTGACGGTGCGGCCCTCGACGGACAGCGAGATCGTCGAGCCCTCGGCAGCGGTGCGGAACGGCAGGGTCGTGGTGGCGGTCAGGTCGGCGCCGGGCTGCGGGCCGCGCTGCGCGCCGAACCCGCCGCCGCCGAACAGCCCGCCGAGGATGTCCTCGAACCCGCCACCACCACCGCCGGTGGAGTAGCGGACGCGCCCGCCGGGGCCGTTGGCGCCGCCGAACATGCCGCCGAAGACGTCCTCGAAGCCCTGCGCGCCGCCCGCGCCGGGACGGCCGCCCGCCGTGAAGCGGGCCCCGCCGGCCATGGCGCGCAGCTGGTCGTACTGCTGGCGCTGCTCGGGGTCCGACAGGACCGCGTACGCCTCGCCGATGTCCTTGAACCGCGCCTCGGCGGCCGCGTCCCCGGGGTTCTGGTCGGGGTGCAGCTGGCGCGCGAGCTTGCGGTACGCCTTCTTGATCGCGGCCGCGTCGGCGTCCTTGGGGACGCCGAGCACGGCGTAGAAGTCCTTCTCGAGCCAGTCCTGGCCGGTCACGGCGCCTCCCTCCTGACGTGGTGCGGACCGCCGCGCGGCGGTCGGTGCGTGGTGCGTGCGGTGTGCGTGGTGGTGCTCCGTCGTGGTGCTGCGGGGGCGGCGGCCGGCGGACCGGCCGCCGCCCCGGGCGTGGTGACGATGATGGTGCCGTCAGCCCTCGGGGTCCACCA
Source organism: Cellulomonas sp. HD19AZ1 (assembly GCF_004535805.1). Taxonomy (NCBI): domain Bacteria; kingdom Bacillati; phylum Actinomycetota; class Actinomycetes; order Micrococcales; family Cellulomonadaceae; genus Cellulomonas; species Cellulomonas sp. HD19AZ1. The sequence goes on along the minus strand of NZ_SPHX01000006.1, from coordinate 61,653 downwards.
CGGCGACGCGCGCCGCGCGCAGGATCCGGTCGGGCGTGCGGTAGCCGGGCTGCAGCACCTGCTGCACGGTCGGCTCCGTGACGTCGGCCGAGTGCGCGTGCATGAGCGCCTCGTGCACCTCGGGGTCGAACGGCTCGCCGGCGGCGCCGTAGCGCTCGACGCCGAACCGCTGCAGCGTGCCCTCGAGCTTCTCGGCGATCGACGCGAACGGCCCCGTGAGGTCGCCGTGCTGGCGGGCCAGCTCGATGTCGTCGAGCACCGGGATGAGCGCCTCGGCGACCGCCGCGACGCCGCGGTCGTGCGAGGCCAGGGCCTCGGCCTTCGACCGCTTCACGTACGCGTTGTACTGCTGCTCGAGGTTGTAGTGCGCCGCCTGGGCGCGCTGCAGGTCGTCGAGCCGCTCGGCGGCGAGCTTCTGCGCCTCGACGAGACCCTCGAGCACGACCTCCTCCTCGGCGGCGGCCGCGGCCTGCTCGGCCTCGGCCAGGACCGCCTCCTCGGGGGTCGGCTCGCGCAGCTGCCCGGTCTCCGGGTCGATGCGGCGCTTGTCGGTCACGCGGGGGGCCTCCTCGGGGTCGGGCGCGCCCGACCCCGAGGTGTGCTTGTCGTCGGTCACTTCTTGTCGTCCTCGTCGTCCACGATCTCGGCGTCGACCACGTCCTCGTCGGACGCCGTCGACCCGGCCGCGTCACCCGCGGGGGCGTCGGCGGCGGGGGCGTCCTGCTGGGCGTAGAGCGCCTCGCCGATCTTCTGGCTCGCGGTCAGCAGGGCCGAGTGCTTGGCCTTGACGTCGTCGAGGTCGGTGCCCTCGAGCGCCGTCTTGAGGGCGGTCACCGCACCGGAGACCTCGCCCTTGACGTCGTCGGACAGCTTGTCGCCGTTGTCGGCCAGCAGCTTCTCCGTCTGGTAGACGAGCTGCTCCGCGGAGTTGCGGGTCTCGGCCTCCTCGCGGCGCTTCTTGTCCTCGGCGGCGTGCTCCTCGGCGTCCTTGACCATGCGGTCGATGTCCTCCTTGGGGAGGGCCGAGCCGCCGGTGATCGTCATCGACTGCTCCTTGCCCGTGCCGCGGTCCTTGGCGGACACGTGCACGATGCCGTTCGCGTCGATGTCGAACGTGACCTCGATCTGCGGGACGCCGCGCGGCGCGGGCGCGATGCCGGTGAGCTCGAACGTGCCGAGCGGCTTGTTGTCCCGCGCGAACTCGCGCTCGCCCTGGAACACCTGGATCAGCACGGACGGCTGGTTGTCCTCGGCCGTCGAGAAGATCTCGGACCGCTTGGTGGGGATGGCCGTGTTGCGCTCGATGAGCTTGGTCATCACGCCGCCCTTGGTCTCGATGCCGAGCGACAGCGGGGTGACGTCGATGAGCAGGACGTCCTTGCGGTCGCCCTTCATGACGCCGGCCTGCAGCGCGGCGCCGACGGCCACGACCTCGTCCGGGTTGACGCCCTTGTTGGGCTCCTTGCCGCCCGTGAGCTCGGTGACGACCTCGGACACGGCGGGCATGCGGGTCGAGCCGCCGACGAGGACCACGTGGTCGATGTCCTTCACGGAGATGCCCGCGTCGCGGATGACCTGGTGGAACGGCGCCTTCACGCGGTCGAGCAGCGACTGCGTCATCTGCTGGAACTGCGCGCGCGTCAACTTGGTGTCGAGGTGGATGGGGCCGTTCTCGCTCATCGAGAGGTACTGCAGCGAGATGTTGGTGCTGGTCGCGGACGACAGCTCCTTCTTGGCCTGCTCGGCGGCCTCGCGCAGACGCTGCAGCGCGATCTTGTCCTTCGACAGGTCGACGCCCGTGGTGTTCTTCACCTCGGTGACCAGGTGCGCCACGATCGCGGCGTCCCAGTCGTCGCCGCCGAGGCGGTTGTCGCCGGCGGTCGCGCGGACCTCGATGGTCGAGAAGCCGTCGTCGTCCTTGCCGACCTCCAGGAGGGACACGTCGAACGTGCCGCCGCCGAGGTCGAAGACGAGGATGTTCTCATCCTCCTTGCCGCGCTCCAGGCCGTACGCGAGCGCGGCGGCCGTGGGCTCGTTGATGATGCGCAGGACGTTGAGGCCCGCGATGGTGCCCGCGTCCTTGGTGGCCTGGCGCTCGGCGTCGTTGAAGTACGCCGGGACCGTGATGACCGCGTCGGTGACGGGCTCGCCCAGGTACGCCTCCGCGTCACGCTTGAGCTTGCCGAGGATGCGGGCGCTGATCTCCTGCGCGGTGTACTTCTTGTCGTCGATCGTGGTCGTCCAGTCCGTGCCCATGTGGCGCTTGACGGACGAGATGGTGCGGTCGACGTTGGTGACCGCCTGACGCTTGGCGACCTCGCCGACCAGCACCTCGCCGGTCTTGGAGAACGCCACCACGGACGGAGTCGTGCGCGACCCCTCCGCGTTCGCGATGACCGTGGGCTCGCCGCCCTCGAGGGTGGCGACCACGGAGTTGGTGGTGCCGAGGTCGATGCCGACTGCTCGTGCCATGTGCGTGCCTTCCTTCCGGAACCTCGCGGGCTCCTGCTGCGTGGAGTGCTCGACGTCTTGAGCCCGCCTGGCTCAAGTCTGCGACGGCGTCGCGTCGTTCGACAAGTCGAGGCGGGAAAAGTTGAGTCTGCTGGGCTCAACCTTGACGCACTTGTCGTTGTTCCCGCTCGGTCGGATCCCGGGACCAAGGCCGCAGCCAGTTCCGCAGCCGCAAGGTGGCCCGCGTCCTGGGCGGCCACGACCTGATCGGATCGATGGGCCACGTCGCCTCCGCCGGCGACAACGCCTACTCGGACGGCTGGCACCCATCGAGCTCGAGACCATCATGACCACTCAGGTCGCACTCGCCGCCTGAGACCGCCTGTCGCCCACTCGTGCATCAGGCCCATGCGCTGGTCACTGCGAGGTCGAGGCGGTTCTCCCGTGGGGGCGTGAGCAACGGGGACCCATGTCGATCGGCCGGCCAGTGGTCAGAGGCGCACCTTCTCGCGTGACTCGGGTCAGTGCGGGCGGTACGCGTCGCGTCGGTGGTCGACCCCCATGATGGTGACCGTGCGCTCGTCCTCGTGGATGACGTACCGCACGCGGTACTCACCACGCCGGGCGCTGTGCTGATCCTCCAGCGGTGAACGCAGGCGCTTGCCGACACGTTGCGGGTTGTCTGCCAGCGGCCCGTAGATGAAGGAGTCCACCGCGTCCCTGATCTTCGGCGGCAACCCCCTCATGCCCTTCTTCGCCGTCGGCGTCCACCCGACGCGGTAGCTCACGTGGCGTCGTCGGAGACGTCGGACCAGTCCGGGCGCTCGAAGTCGACCTCGCCGCGCGCAAGCTCCTGACGCGCGCGGTCCACGTCCGCCATGAGCCGCTCGGACGCCAGGATCTCGAGGGTGTCCTCGAGCGCGTCCAGGTCGTCTGCGCTGATGAGAACGAGCTCCCGGCGTCCGTGACGTGTGATCGAGAGCCTGTTGTGCGTGTTCACGACATCAAGCGCGTATGCGCTCAGGTGGACCTTGGCGTCCGAGAGCGAGACCTGATCCATAGACCAAGAATTTAGTCTGATCGAGGGCGGGCGGCAAGACGCCCGACCCGGCGACGATGCTCCACGTCGAGCCGTCGTGGACGTCGACCGTCACCTGGCTGCCTTTGACGGCCGTGGTGCGGGGCGCCCGGCTGGAGCACTACGACGTCATCGTGTGGAGCGCCGACCTGACCAGCTGCGGCACCTGGACGACGGCGCCGTTCACCGCGCTGGTCGAGCGGTTGAGGATCACCAGGGTGATCGTGCCGCCGTCTCACCTCCGTGTCAGGGCGAAGGTCATGGCCCCGACGCCGAGGGGACCCCAGACGCTGCGTGCCCGCGTCAGCCCGGGAGCATGCCGCGTTCGCGAGCACGAGCGACCGCCTCGGTCCGCGACTGGACGCCGAGCTTGTCGTAGGTGTGGGCGAGGTGGGACTTCACGGTCGCACGGGAGATGAAGAGCTCCCGCGCGATGGCGTCGTTGGAGCGGCCGAGCGCGACCATGCGGAGGATCTCGAGCTCGCGCAGCGTGAGGGAGACGCCAGGGCGGCGCATGCGGTCCACGAGCCGCGCCTGGACGGCCGGGCCGAGCGTCACGGATCCGGCGGCGGCGGCCCTGACGGCGGAGGTGAGCTCGTCGGTGGGGGCGTCCTTGAGGAGGTACCCGGTCGCTCCCGCTTCGACGGCGGTGAGGATGTCGGTGTCGGAGCCGTAGGTCGTCAGGATCAGCACGGGTGGGCCGCCGGCCTGGACGATCTGCCGGGTGGCGTCCGCGCCGCCGAGGTGGCCCGGGCCGAACTGGAGGTCGAGGAGGAGCACGTCGGCCCGTCCGCCGCTGCGGATGTGGGCCAGGAGCGCTTCGGCGGTGCTGAACTCCTCGACGACGTGCATGTCGGGCTCGCTCTCGATGACCGCCCGCAGGCCGGCGCGCACGACCGGGTGGTCGTCCGTGAGCACGACGTCGATCACCGGTCCCCCTGGTGCTGCGTCGCGCGGGTGGGTGCGGCCGTATCGGCGTCGTCCTCGTCGTGGACGGGGATGCGGACGGCGACGGCGGTGCCGTCACCCGGGCCGGCCTCGACCGTGAGGGAGCCGCCGAGCTCGCGCGCCCGGGAGTGCATCGCGGTGAGGCCGAACCCGCCGGGCCGGTCGGGTGGGGCCTGCCGGTCCGGGTCGAAGCCGCGCCCGTCGTCGACCACGTCCAGGATGACCTCGTCGGGCAGGAAGCTGAGAGTGAGGGTGGCGTGCCGGGCGGCGGCGTGCTGGACGACGTTGGCCAGGGCCGACTGGGCGACGCGCACCAGCGCGGCCTCGACCTGCACCGGAAGGGGCCGGGGCCTGCCCGAGGTCCGGACACGCACGATCAGCGATCCCGGCGCCGCCCCCGCAGGCTCGTGCTCGGCGGCCGGGGACGTGACCGCCGCCGCCCGGGTCCTGTCCGCGATGCGGTGCAGCGCCGCGAGGAGTGTCGTGCCGTCCAGGTCCGCCGGGGCGAGCGCGCGGACGAACCGGCGGGCCTCGGCGAGGTTCTCCTGTGCGGTGCTGCGCGCCTGGTCGATGTAGGCGCGCGCGCGGGTCGCGTCGTGCCCCACGCTCCCCCCTGCTGCCCGCAGGAGGAGCTCGATCGCGGAGTAGCCCTGCGCGAGGGTGTCGTGGATCTCGCGTGCCAGGCGTTCCCGCTCGGTCGCGACCGCGGCCTCCCGCTCGGCGGCGGCGACGTCGTCGCGGGCGCGGGCGAGCTCCTCGAGCATCCGCTGCCGTTCCTGGGACTCGCGCACGAGCGCCTCAAGGCCCAGGACGACGGCCACGGCGACGCCCGCCCCGACGACGGGGCCGATCACCGGGGCGACGGAGGCGTCCGTGGGCGCGCGCTGCAGCATGCCGTCGATGCCCGCGACGACGGTGGTGACGACCACCGCGAGCACCCCGCGGCGCGGTCCGAGGACGTGCATCTGCAGCAGCATCAGGGGGAAGGCGATCCACAGGGCACCCTCGCTCAGCTGCAGCAGGAGGGCCCAGGAGACGATCAGCGCGGTGATCCAGGCGCCCGCCGGCCACCAGCGGCCCCGAGCTGCGTCCAGGGGGGTGTCGTGGACCCGGATCGTGGCGCGTCCCGTCCCGTACAGGGCCGCGAACACCGCGATGGGCAGCACGGTGACCCACGGCGGGACCGGGTCGGAGGTCCGCAGCACCGCGACGACGAGCAGGCCGGCCACCAGGACGTCGAGCCCGACGAGCAGGCGCCGGGTCACCGACGGCAGGGTCTGCGCACGCATCTCCCCACGGTAGCCACGGCCAGGCGTGAGGCATCGGCCGAAAGGTGGAGCCGGGCGGCCACCCTTCGTCGGCGGACGTGCGCCCCGGGGGCCGATGGACCGGACCGCCGATCCGCGCAGGCTGGTGGCAGCCCGCAGACCAGGAGGTCCCATGTTCGTCGCGCTGCGCGACCTGCGCCACGCCCGTGGCCGCTTCGCCCTCATGCTCGTCGTGATCACGCTGATCACGTTCCTCGTCACGTTCCTCTCCTCGCTGACCGCCGGCCTCGCTCGGGAGTCGACGTCGGCCGTCACAGACCTGCCGGTCGACCACCTCGCGTTCACGACGCCCGAGGCGGACGGCAGCCCGGACTTCACCGCGTCCACCGTCACCTCCGCCCAGAGGGACGTCTGGTCCGCAGCGGCCGGTGTCGAGGGCGCCGAGCTCCTCGGCGTGGCGACCACACGCGCGCAGTCGGCGGCCACGACGGCCGCCGTCACCGCGTTCGGCGTCGAGCCGGGATCGACCCTGCTGCCCGCCGACACGCCCGCGCCGACCGGTGCGACGGTGACCGTGTCCCGGGGCGCTGCCGACACCCTGTCGGTGGCCGCCGGCGACACGGTGAGCCTGGGGGGCCATGACCTGCGCGTGGAGAGGGTCCTGGACGTCGACGCCTCCTACGCCCACACCCCCGTCGTGTGGGTCGCGCTGGCCGACTGGCAGACGATCGGCGGGCGAGCACCCGCGTCCGACGAGGGGGACACCGCGACCGTCGTCGCGGTGACCGGGGCCGTCGACGACGACACCGTCCGCCGCACCGACGCCGGCGCGGGCACCACGACGCTGGGTGTCGGCGAGGCACGCGCCGCGATCAGCTCGTTCTCGTCCGAGAACGGCTCGCTGCTGACCATGCAGGCGTTCCTGATCGCGATCTCGGCGCTGGTGGTCGGCGCGTTCTTCACCGTCTGGACCATCAGCCGATTCGGCGACATCGCCGTCCTCAAGGCGCTCGGCGCCTCCACCCGCTACCTGCTGCGCGACGCCATCGGCCAAGCGCTGGTCGTCCTGCTGCTCGGGGTCGGCCTGGGCACCGGGCTGGCCACCGTCGGCGCCACCCTGCTGTCCGGGGTCGTCCCCGTGGTCGTCACCACCACGACGACGCTGATCCCGGCGGCGGCCCTGATCTCCCTCGGTCTGATCGGCGCAGTCATGGCCATCGCCCGCATCACCACCATCGACCCCCACGCCGCTCTCGCCGCGCGCTGAGCACCGGAGGACACACCATGGACCTGCACCTGGACGCCGTCACCCTCGTCTACCCGGACGGCGACTCGACCCTCACCGCCGTCGAGGACCTCGACCTGACCATCCCGTCGGGCACCACGACTGCCCTGCTGGGACCGTCCGGCTCCGGCAAGTCGAGCCTGCTCTCCGTGGCCGGTGGCCTCACCCGGCCCACGACCGGCACCGTCCGGATCGGCCAGGACGTCGTCTTCCACCCGGGCACGGGCGTCGCGGCAGCCACCAGGACACGTCTCGACCGGATCGGCATCGTCTTCCAGTCGCCCCAGCTGCTGGGATCCCTGACCGCGCTCGAGCAGCTCGAGCTCCACGCACACCTGCGCGGCAACCGGCCCGCCAGCGTGCGAACGCAGGCCCTGGACCTCCTCGCCGAGGTGGGGATGAGCGACCACGCGCACAAGCGACCCGCTCAGCTGTCCGGCGGGCAGCGCCAGCGGGTGGCGATCGCCCGCGCGCTCATCGGCGCCCCGCAGGTCCTCCTGGTCGACGAACCGACATCGGCGCTCGACCACGCCCGCGGCACCCAGGTCATCGACCTCATCACCCGCCTCGCCCGTGAGCTCGACGCGGCGACACTCGTCGTCTCGCACGACGCCTCGACACTCGACTCGGTCGACCAGACGGTCCGGATGCTCGATGGACGACTCGAAGAGGAATCTCGGTCGGCCGCGTGACGTGAGCTCACCGACGGCCTGCGAGAGCAGCCGTGGTTGACGGCGGCGCGCACGACGAGGATCCGGACAGCTCGGTGAGACGGCGAGCGTGTTCTCCTGGCCGCGGAGGTCGGTCGAGTGGGCGCGAGGGTTGGCCACCAGCGCTCGCGGCAGCGCGCCGACCCGCTCAGAGGTCCCGAACCGTCAGCAGGCTGCAGCCCGCGGCGGACCGTGCCACCACGTCGCCCGTCTCGCGGAACCCGAGCTTCTCCAGCACCCGCCGAGAGGCCACGTTCCAGTCCCACACCGTCGCCCGCAGCCGCGTGCACCCGGACTCGCGCGCCCACGCGACGACCGCCTGTCCCGCCTCGGTCGCGTAGCCGCGGCCCTGCGCCGCGCGCAGCATCTCGAACGCGAGCTCGGGCTCGTCGGGCGGCGGGCTCCCCCACCCCGTCAGGCCGCAGTACCCGACGACCTCATCGGTGTCCCTGCGGTGCACGGCGAGGAGTCCGGGCTCGTCGCCGAGCCGCGCGGCCACGTCCGCGACGGTGGGCCGACCGTGGGCGTCGATGCGCCGGTGCTCCGGCACCCGCGGGTCCCGCTCGGTCCACAGCAGGCGGTACGTCGCCGCGTGCTCGGCCCGGCGGGGCCGCAGCACGAGGCGATCGGTCTCGAGCAGGTCCGGCACGGGCATCGGTGCCATGCGGCGATCGTGCCACCCTCGCGGACGGGTTCGGACACGATGCTTCGCGAGCTCTGAGCGACGGCCGCACCTAATCGTTTGTGCTGATCGCCCGGCCCGCCGCGCGCGTGCCACAGTGACCGGACCCGCCCACGTGAACGCTCACATCGGCGGTCGACCGCAGCGCCGCGATCACAGGAGGCAGACGCCATGCACCGACTCGCCCGACGGCTCCTCATGGCCGTCACGCTCAGCCTCGCGCTGGCCGGAGGCGTCGTCACGACGTCCGCGCCCGCGTCCGCCGAGAGCAACGGCGGCACGCGCGTCATGCCCCTGGGCGACTCGATCACCGAGGGCGTCGGCATGACCGGGGGCGGCGGGTACCGCGTCGGGCTGTGGCAGCGCCTCGCGCAGAACGGCTACACGACCGACTTCGTCGGGTCGGGGTTCAACGGGCCCGCGAGCCTCGGCGACCACGACCACGAGGGGCACTCCGGCTGGCGGATCGACCAGATCGACGCGAACGTCGTCAGCTGGGTGCGCACGTACCAGCCGCGCACCGTGCTGCTGCACATCGGCACCAACGACATCACCCAGAACCGCGACCTCGCCAACGCGCCCGCGCGGCTCGCGTCCGTCGTCGACAAGATCACCAGCACGTCCCCGCAGACCGACGTGTTCGTCGCGACCCTGATCCCCGTGTCGTTCGCCGACGCGCAGGTCCGCGCCTACAACTCCGCGATCCCCGGCCTCGTGCAGAGCCGCGCCGCCGCCGGCAAGAAGGTGCACCTGGTCGACATGTACCGGGCCGTCAGCACCGCCGACCTCCCCGACGGCGTGCACCCCAACGCGGCGGGCTACGACAAGATGGCCGCCGCCTGGTTCGCGGCGCTGCGCTCCGTGCCCGGCAGCATCGGCAACCCCGCCGGAAACCCGGGCAACCCCGGGACCCCCGGCACGGTCGACACGTCCGCCTGGTACACGCTCGTCAACCGCAACAGCGGCAAGGCCCTCGACGTGTACAACCTGTCCACCGCGGACGGTGCGCGCATCGCCCAGTGGTCCCGCAACGGCGGCAACCAGCAGCAGTGGCAGTTCGTCGACGCCGGCAACGGCTACTACAAGCTGAGGTCGCGGCTGTCGGGCAAGGTGCTCGACGTGGCCGCGAAGTCCACCGCCGACGGCGCGACGATCCAGCAGTGGACCGACAACAACGGCACCAACCAGCAGTTCAGCCTCCAGACCGTCGAGGGCTACGTGCAGCTGATCAACCGCAACAGCGGCAAGGCCGTCGAGGTGCAGGGCGCCTCCACCGCCGACGGCGCGAACGTCGTGCAGTACAGCGACTGGAACGGCGCCAACCAGCAGTGGCAGCTCGTGAAGGTCGGCTGAGCGCCGCCCTCACGACGGGGCCGGCGTCCGGGTGCGACCGCGCGCACCCGGACGTCGGCGCGGCACGCTCAGGCCGACGGCGTGGCCGGCACCGGGACCTCAGCCGGCACCGGGACGGCGGTCGGCACCGGAACGTCGGCGGGCACCGGGACCTCGGCCGACGCCGGCGTACCCAGCGCCCGTCGGATCGTCGCGTGCCGCAGCAGGAACGCACGTTCGTCGAGCTTCTTGCGGCGCAGCCACGACACGACCTCGGTGTTGCACTTGCTGGCGTTGCACGCCCCGCACGCGGGCACGACGTTGTCGACGGTGTACCGGCCGCCGCGCGAGATCGGCAGGACGCAGTCCCGCTGCAGCGGACGGTCGGTCGCGCCGCAGTAGGCGCAGCCGCCCCACGCGTCTCGCAGCGCGCCCCACTCCAGGTCGGTGAGGTCGTTGTCGACCCGGGCGAGCCGGCGCCGTCGGCGGCGGGCGACCTGGACGCGGCGGGTGGGGCGGGCCATGGCGGCAGCGTAGGAGTCGCGACCCCGCAGGACCGGCGACCCGCCCGAGAACCGCTTCGCGCGCCCCGGTGATCTTCGGCCCTCCCGGCGGTCGGTCGGACCAGGACGTCCACGCCGACCCGGAGGTGCCATGAAGCTGCTGCTCACGTCGGGCGGGGTCACCAACCCGTCGATCCACGACGCGCTGGTCCGGCTGCTCGGCAGGCCCGTGGCCGAGGCGCACGCGCTGTGCATCCCGACCGCGCAGTGGGGGCACCCGATGTGCGGGCCGGCGTCGGTGCGGCGCGTCGTCGCGGGCGACGCGCACCTGACTGGTCTGGGGTGGGCGTCGCTCGGCGTCCTGGAGCTGACGGCGCTGCCGTCGACCGGCTCACGACGCTGGGAGACGTGGCTGCGGGAGGCCGACGTGCTGCTCGTCGACGGCGGCGACGCGACCTACCTGGCCCACTGGCTGCGCGCGTCGGGCGTCGCGGACCTGCTGCCGTCGCTGACGGACACCGTGTGGGTGGGGGTGAGCGCGGGGAGCATGGTGCTGACGCCGCGCATCGGCCCGTCCTTCGTCGCGTGGCCGTCCGCACCGGACGACCGCACGCTGGGCCTCGTCGACTTCGCGATCTTCCCGCACCTCGACGCGTTCCCGACCAACACCCCGGCCGACGCCGAACGGTGGGCGGCCGACCTCGACGTGCCCGCGTACGCGATCGACGAGCAGACGGCGATCACGGTCGTCGACGGCGTGGTCGAGGTGGTCTCCGAGGGGACGTGGGCGCGGCTGCGGTGAGCGCCTCACGGGGTCGGGCGGGCCCGTCCGTCGTCGGAAACGATTCGCAGCCCCGGACGACGCCCGACCCCCGCCCGCCGGGCCCACAGCAGGAGCACACTCGGCGCGACCCGTCGCCCACCGAGAGGGATCGTGATGTCCACGCAGAGGCTGGTCCGGACGTGGAGCCACGTGCTCGCCGTGCTGCTGACGGGTGCCGCGCTCGTCGCGGCCCCCTCCGCGGCGCAGGCCGTCGCCACGCAGGCGCCCACCACGCAGGCCATCACCCCGGGCGGCGAGCCCGCACCCGTCACGGGCAACGCGACGTGGTTCGACAACCTCGGCGCACCCTACGGCGGCTGCGGGCTGCCGCAGGACCAGCTGGAGACGCAGGACTGGATCGCGCTCAACGTGTTCCACACGCCCGGCGACTACGCCATGTACCCGCGCCCGATGGCCGCCGGCGACCCGAAGATCGGCATGTGGGACAACGGCCGCAACTGCGGCCGGTGGGTGCGCGTGACCATCGACGACTACTGCACGGGCCTCAACGACGGCGCCGCCGGGCAGGCGTTCTGCCGCAACGGCGCATGGGTCGAGGACCGGTACAACGGTGCGACGCTCGACATGCTCGTCGCCGACAGCTGCGGCGACCCCAACGCGTGGTGCCGCGACGACCCGTACCACCTGGACCTCGCGCACGCCGCCATCAACCGGTTCGTGAAGGACGGCGCCGCGGTCGGCGACCTCGAGCCCGCGCACTGGGGCAACCGCAAGGTGACCTGGGAGTTCATCGAGGCGCCGCACTACACCGGGGACATCGAGATCGGGTTCATCCAGGGCTCCGAGCGCTGGTGGGCCGGGGTGTCGATCAACCACCTGCCCAACGGCATCCACGGCGTCGAGCACTACGCCGACGGCGCGTGGGTCACGACCCCCATGAACACCGACATGGGGCAGTCGTTCCTGGTGAAGCCGACCACGCCCGGCGGCACCGACTACCGGATCCGCGTCAAGGACGTCACCGACGCCTACCTCTTCGGCGGGCGCGAGTACGCGTTCTCGCTGCCCACGGCCTGCGGCGGCAAGTGCTCCGCGCCGCGGACCGTCGTCCCGTACACGACGTCCGGCGGCGACGGCACGACGCCTACGCCCACGCCGACGCCGACCGTGACGCCGACGCCCACCGTGACTCCGACGCCCACACCGACCGTCACGCCCACGCCGACGCCCACCCCGACGCCCGGTGCCGCGTGCACCGCGACGTTCCGGGCCGTCAGCACGTGGCCCGGCGGCTACCAGGGCGAGGTCACGGTCACGGCGGGTGCGGCGGCGCTCACGTCGTGGCGCGTGACGCTGACCGGCGCGACCGTGAGCACGCTGTGGAACGGCGTCCAGACGACGTCCGGGACGAGCGTCGTCGTGAGCAACGCGCCCTACAACGGCGCCCTCGCGGCGGGCGGGACGACGACGTTCGGGTTCATCGCCACCGGGACGCCGGGGACGCCGCAGGTCGCCTGCGCGTCGTGAGGGGCTGCCCGGTCGGGCGGGCCGGTGGCGCCCTCGGCGACCGCGCGTCGAATCCCCTGGTCGCGGCCGTGGACGCCTCACTAGCGTGCCGCCATGCGCGCTGCGGACTTCTACACCGGGATCGTCGCCGAGGCCTACGGGCCGCTGCGGGGCGACGTCGTCGAGGCCGGTCCGTACCTCGACTTCGTCCGCGCGGAGGGTGAGCCCGCGCTCGAGCTGGGCTGCGGCGACGTCGGCCCGTTCCTCGAGCTGGTGGCGGCGGGGATCGACGTCGAGGGCGTCGACTCGTCGGCCGACATGGTGCGGCGCTGCCGCGAGAAGGCCGCCGCGCAAGGGCTGACCGCCACCGTGCACCACCAGCGCATGGAGGACCTCGCGCTGCCGCGGCGGTTCCGGTCGGTGTACCTCGCGGGCGCGACGTTCAACCTGCTGCCCGACGACGCGACCGCGGCGGCCGCGCTGCTGTCGATCACGCGGCACCTGCTGCCCGGCGGCGCGGCGCTCGTGCCGCTGTGGTCGCCGCCGCCGACTCCCGCCGAGCAGATCGGCCGGGTCCGCGAGGCCGTCACCGAGCAGGGCCGGCAGGCGCGGTTCCACGTCGTCGGCGAGGAGTACGACGCCGCCGCACGGACGCGCACGACGCACGTGCGCTACCGGCTCGACGGCCCCGACGGCGTGCAGGAGGCCGATCGCGACTGGGTGATGCACTGGTACACCGACGACGGCTTCCGGCTGCTGGCCGAGGGCGCGGGGCTCACGGTCGAGCGGGTCGAGGTGCCCGCCGACGACGAGCGGGTCGTGCTGCTGCGCCGCGCGGGGTCGTGACGCGGCGACTCGCGTGACGGGCCGTGTGGTGCGCACCAGACCGACGTGCGCTCGCGGACGGCGACGGGCGTGCCGCCCGGTACGGACGGCACGATCCCCCTGGCCCGACGCGACGGCCGTCGCTAGCGTGCCCGCGTGAGCGCCCACCCGACTCCGCAGACCCGCCGCGCCACGCCCGCGGACGTGCCCGCCGTCCTCGACCTCGACCACGCGACCGGCGGCACCCTGACCGTCGACGACGCGACGGCGTGGACGTCGACGGGTGCGTTGCGCGTCGCCGGGACGGCCGGCGACGTCGTCGGGTTCGCGGTCGTCGTGCGGCACTTCTTCGACCACGACCTCGTCGAGCTGGTCAAGGTCGCGCCCGCCGCACGGCGCCGCGGCGTCGCGACGGCGCTGCTCGCGCACGCGTCCGCCACGCGCACGACGGCGAAGGTCTTCACGTCCACGAACCTGTCGAACCGTCCCATGCAGGCCGTGCTCGACGCGGCCGGGTGGGCGTGCGTCGGCGTCGTCGACGGGCTCGACGAGGGCGACCCCGAGGTGTTCTACGCCGCGCCGCCGGTCACCGCGGACCCCGTGCCGCTGCCGCCCGTGCCCGGCCGCGTCCCCGCGCGTGAGCGCACCGTGCACGTCGTCACCCACCCCGAGGCGACGCACCACGTCGACGGCCTGGTCGGCGGGCAGTTCGACTCCGACCTCACACCGCTGGGCGAGCGCCAGGCGGCGGCGATCGGGGCGGCGCTGCGGGCGCGCATCACCGCGGGGGCGGGCGTCGCCGTCGCGTCGTCGGACCTGCTGCGCACCCGCCGGACCGCCGAGGTCGTCGCCTCGGCGCTCGCCGTGACCCCCACGTTCGACGCGCGGCTGCGCGAGAAGTCCTACGGCGAGGCGGGCGGCCGCCCGCAGGCGTGGCTCGACGCGCGCTTCGTGCCGCCGCCCGCCGTCGGCGACCGGCTGCGCCACGACGAGGGCGTGCCCGGCGCCGAGACGCGCCTCGACCTCGCCGTGCGCGCGTACGCCGCGTTGACCGACCTGCTGACGCTCGACGTCGACCACCTCGTGGTCGTCACGCACGGCTTCACCGCCGGGCTGCTCGTCGCGGCGTGGATCGGCATGCCCGTCGCGTCCGCCGGGCACGTCGCGTTCCCCGTGCCGTCGGGCAGCATCACGACGCTGCGCGAGGACGGGTTCTTCCACAACCGCGCGGTCGTCACCGTCGGCGACGTCGCGCACCTCCACACACCCGCCCCGCGGCCCTGACCGGGCCGGCGGAACCCGCAGGCGAGTTCGTGCGGGTCGTGACCGCGACGACGGGGACCTCGTGGACCAGACACCCGACGTCGCGGGCCGACTGCCGGAGCCGCTCGTGCGTGGCTTCGCGTGACCTCGCAGTGTCCGCGGAACACCGACCCGCGCAGCGTCGTCGGGGATGCCAGCGGCCGCTGAACCGCGGCCCCTGCCCCGTGTCAGCCGAGCGGGCTCCAGACCTGACCGTCCGGGTCCCAGCGGTGACCTGTGGCCGCGTCGGTCAGGGCCGGCTCGAGGAATGCCGCGACGAGGCTGACCGCTGCCTCGAGGTCGTGGAGCCCGTCGCAGTGAGGCGTCTTGGCTGCCAGTGGCGGGTAGGTGGTCGCCCAGGCCGGCGGGACGGCGAAGGTCTCGCTGGCCGGCAGCCGCCGGTGCAGGCGCTCGGCGACGATCGCGTTGTGCAGCGCCTCGCCGTCGACGGCCTGGGTCCGGGCGAACACGACGAGATCGACGAGGTCGCGCGCGCGGCTGGAGCGGGCGCCGTCGGCGTAGACGGTCTCGGTGGCGGCGAGCTTGTCGGCGACGTGATCGACGACGGGGTAGGCCCGCACCGTCGGCGCCTGCACACCCGGCAGCTCGAGCGGCAGGCTCGAGCGCACGACCTCCGGCTCGGCAGTCATCAGCGAGCCGGTGACCAGGTCGACCCCGAATGCCTCACACCTGCGGGTGCCGCAGTACGCGTCGATCTGCACGCGGTGGCCCGCGACGTCGGGCTGCTGGCCGGCCCGCCGACGGGACGCACGGTGCCGACCACGAACCGGAAGTGGTCCTCGAGGTCGACGGCCACGGCCGCGCGCAGCGCCTCGAGCGCGTCGTCGATGTTGCCGAGGCTGCGCAGGAGGTCGACATCCTTGCTGTGCCGGGCGTCGTTCACGCGCGCGAGCACGGCGGTGCCGCCCTTGAGCACCCAGGGCGAGCCGGGGTCGGCGAACACGCGGGCGAGGAAGCGGTCGTAGACGAACCGGCGGACCAGCTCGTTCGTCGGGCGCCCTGTCTCCTTGGAGGCGACGCGTGCGCGATCGCTGATGGCGCGCCACATCGCGACGCCGTCGCGGTACCCGGTGACGTTCACAGCTGATCCTCGTCTTCGTCGTGCTCGTCGTCGTCGTGCTCGTGGACGTCGCCGTCGGCAGCCGCGGCCGTGGTCTGGGCGGCGGTCTGCAGCGCGAGCAGGATCTGCTGCAGGGCGGCTTGGTTCTCCGGGTCCTCGAACCAGGTCGCCATCCGCTGGCGGGTCTCCGGGCTCGGCAGGGCGGCCGCGATCCGGGCGCGCGCAGCGTCGACGCCGGGCAGGAGCATGCCGGTGATGGCCTCGTTGATCGGCGCAACCCTCGCTCGGGTTCGCTCGGCCATGCTGGCCAGACGGGCACGCACCTCGGGGTTGCTCTCTACGACGCCGACGAGCGTGACGAGGTCCTCGACGAGCTTGACGCTCTCGGGAGACAGGACCAGGCGGTCGTTCAGGGAGCGGGCGACCAGGTCGACGCCGACGTCGGAGCCGATCAGGCGGTCCCCGAGCTCACGTGGGGCCAGACCCCCTGCCTGCAGCAGCCGGGTCGTCAGCGCGGCAACGTCACCGGACTCGTGGCGTCGCGCGACAGGCTCGAGCGCGCGCACGAGCGCTCGGCCGTCGGCCGATCCCTGACGCACGGCGTCGGCCGCGACCTGGCCGACGTGTTCGACGTCGTGGCCGGCGGCCAGGAGGTCGGCGACCGTACGCGCCGCTGTGGTGACGGGCAGACCTGCCACCACGGTGACGTCGGCCGGCGCCAGGGTCGCGCGGTGCACTCGCACGCCGGGGCGTGTGGACTGGTAGCGGGTCGGCAGGGTGAGCTCGTGCTCGTCGGCAAGCAGGTCGCCGAGCCCGTGCAGCTGCGCGGCGGAGGCATGCGAGACGACGCCGGCGCCGATCGGGTCCGCCAGGCGATCGGTTACGGCACGGCGCGGCTGCAGCGCGACCCACGCCGTCCGCAGCCCGAGCAGCTCGTCGCCCAGGACCGCCGGGGTGGCGTACACGCCGTGCGCGACCCGATCGAGGATGCCGGCGTCGACCAGACGGGCCAGCGTCATGCGCGAGACCCCGACCTCCTGCGCTTGGGCGGTAGTCACCAGCCCCCACTGCGCAGCGGCGAGCTCGGTGAGCGTCGCGAGATCGGACGTGCGCATGCTGCAAATGTAACGCCTAAGGTGTGACAATCACAGCACCAGCATGGTCTGCGGTGGTCTTGCGGCCTCCGTAGAGGACGCCGCGCCGGCGGCTCAGGCGCGGCGCGGCGTGCTGCCGACCAGCCCGCACTCGTAGGCGATGATCACGGCCTGCACGCGGTCGCGCGCGCCGAGCTTGGCGAACACGTTGCCCACGTGCGTCTTCACGGTCGTCTCCGAGACGTACAGCTCGGTCGCGATCTCGGAGTTCGACGCACCCGCGGCGATGAGCCGCAGCACGTCGAGCTCGCGCGGCGTGAGCACGCTCAGGCGCGGGTCCTCCCCCGGCTGGGCGACCTCGCCGGGCGCGGGCAGGTGCGGTGCGAACAGGTCGAGCATGCGCCGCAGCACGCGCGGCGCGACGACCGCGGTGCCGGCCGCCACGGTGCGGATCGCGTCGACGAGCTCGCCGGGTGCGGCGGACTTCAGCAGGAACCCGCTCGCACCGGCGCGCAGCGCGGCGAACGCGAGGTCGTCGACGTCGAACGTCGTGAGGACCAGCACGCGCGACCCGGGGTGCTCGGCGACGACGCGCCGCGTCGCCTCGATGCCGTCCACGCCGGGCATGCGGATGTCCATCAGCACGACGTCGGGCGTCAGCGCCGCGACCTGCGCGAGCGCTGCGCCGCCGTCGGACGCCTCCCCGACGACCACGAGGTCCGGCTCGGACTCGATGACCAGCCGGAACCCGACGCGCACGAGCGCCTGGTCGTCCACGAGCAGCACCGTCGTCGCGGGACCGCCGTCGCGGCCCGTCGTCGTGCCGGCCATCACGCACCTCCGTCGTCGTCGTGCCACGGCAGGACCGCGTGCACGCGCCAGCCGCCGCCGGGGCGCGGGCCCGCGTCGACGGTCCCGCCGAGCAGGGCGGCGCGCTCGCGCATGCCGAGCACGCCACGGCCCGACCCGGGCCCGTCGCCCGGGCGCGTGCCGCCCGAGTCGAGCACGTCCACCTCCACGGCCGTCGGCGTGCGGCGCACCGTCACCTCGACCGACGGGGCGCCCGGGGCGTGCCGCAGCACGTTGGTCAGCGCCTCGCCGAGGATCCGCAGCACCGCGAGCCGCACCGCGGTGTCCTGTGGCAGCGGCGTGTCCAGGCCCGTCGCGGTGACCGCCAGGCCCGTCGCACCGAAGCGCTCGACGACGGTCGCGAGACCCACCTCGGCGGGGTCCTGCGGCTGCTCGCCACCACCCGGCACCGGCTCCGTCGCGGCCGGGCCCAAGGCCCCGAGGACGCGCTGCATGTCCCCCAGCGCCGCCCGGCCGGTGCGCGCGACCTGCCGCACCGCGTCGCGCGCACGGTCCGGCGCGCGCTCGAACGCGGCGTCGGCGCCGTCGGCCAGCGCGACCATCACCGACACGTTGTGCGCGACGACGTCGTGCATCTCGCGCGCGATGTGCGCGCGCTCGGCCGCGCGGGCCAGCGCGGCGCTCTGGTCGCGTTCGCGCGCGAGCGCGCGGTACCGCTCGACGAGCTCCTGCACGTGCAGCCGCCGCGAGCGCGTCGCGGACCCGACGGCCACGCCGAGCAGGACGAGCACGAGCAGCAGCAGCACCGAGCCCATCCGGCGCCCGGGCGAGAAGTTCGGCTGCGCGAGGAACTGCTGCGGCTCCCACAGCGGGGAGGGCACCGAACCCGCCCACGCGAGGATCTCGATGAGGCCGAGGTCCTGCCAGCGCCACACGGCCCCGACGACCACGACGAGCACGCCGCCCGTGACGGCCCACGTGGTGCGGGGCTCGCGGGTGGCCGCGACGCCCGACAGCGCGACGGCCAGGCACAGCCCCAGGACCCCGAGCACGCCGGCGACCAGCAGCGACGCGATCGACAGCCCGACGAGCAGCACGGTCGCGGCGAGCGGGCGCGTGCGACGCAGCACGAGCACCGCGGCACCCAGGACCGTCCCGGCCACCCACGTCGCGGCGACCGTGCGCTCGATCTCCGAGTCCCGCGGGTACAGCCCCAGGTACCGCGCCCCCGCGGCGCCCTCCCACCCGAAGCCCGCACCGACGAGCCCGACGGCCACCACGAGGACGACGACCACGACGTCGACGAGCCACGGCCGCGCGCGCACGAGCCGCGCGAGCGCGGTGCCGTCGCCGACCTGCTCCTCGGTGAGCGGCGCCGACACGGGTGCGACGGGCTGCGTCGCCGGCGCGCGTCGGACCACCACGCGCCCACTCTCCCACCCCCGCGCGGGGTCGTGCCCGGGCGGGACGACGGGCGCCACCTCGCGGCGGACGCCCGGCGCGACGCCAGGCCGAGCGACGGGCACGCCGCCCGTCGGCGGGCGCGCCCGGTCAGCGGACGTCATGCCGCACCAGGCGGTACCCGGCGGCGGCGAGCACGACCACGACCCACACCGCGAGCACGGCGCCCCCGCCCCACACGCCCAGCCGGGGGCCGCGCGTGGCGGCGTCGAGGGCGGCGATCGCCGCGTCGTCCTGCAGCAGGCGCGCACCCGCGGACGGCAGGAACGCGCGCAGCGTGTCGCTGAAGCGGCCCGGGTTGGCGGCGAGGAGCTGGTCGCCGAGGAGCACGAGCACGAGACCGCCGACGATCGCACCGGCGGGGCGTCGCAGCAGCGCACCGAGGCCGAGGCCGAGCAGCGCGACGCCCACCCCGGCGAGCACGAGGCCCAGCAGCGCCCGCGCGGTGCCGGGCACGGCGAGGTCGAGCGCGGGGGCGTCGGCCGCGCGCGCCGGGACGGTCGCGACCCACGACGCGACGAGCGCGAGCGCCCCGGTGACCAGCGCGACGACGGTCGTGACGACCACCTGCGCGAGCAGCACGGGCAGCCGCCGCGGCACGGCCGTGAACGTCGTGCGGGCCGTGCCCGTCGTGTGGTCGGCCGTCGCGACGAGCGCCCCGAGCACGAGGAACCCGAGCTGCGCGAGCACG
Organism: Cellulomonas sp. HD19AZ1; assembly: GCF_004535805.1. Lineage (NCBI taxonomy): Bacteria > Bacillati > Actinomycetota > Actinomycetes > Micrococcales > Cellulomonadaceae > Cellulomonas > Cellulomonas sp. HD19AZ1. The sequence goes on along the minus strand of NZ_SPHX01000006.1, from coordinate 41,842 downwards.
AACCCCGACGTGACCACCCACGAGCCGGACCGGCCGTCGTCGGGCCGCACGAACAGCCCCAGCCCGTACGCGACGGCCGCGGCGGCGGCGACCGTGCCGAGCACGAGCCAGCCGTTCGTGCGCAGGCTCGTGAACCGGGTCGTCTCCGAGCGCAGCACACGCGGGAACGTGGGCCCGCGGCGGGCGGGGGCGCCGCACACGGCACCCCCGTCCGCACGTCGCGCGGTGACCAGCGCCGTCATCGCACGTCCCGCAGCCGCAGCCGCAGCGCCGCCGCGACGAGCAGCACGAGCACCCACGCGGCCAGCACGAGGCCACCGCCCACGGGGCCGATGTCCGGGCCGCCCTCCATGGGGCCGGACGACGCGGGGAACGTCATGAGCTGCGCGGCGCCGCCGGGCGACAGGACCATGAGCGTGCCGCCGACCGTCACCTGCGCGACGGGCTCCAGCACGGCCGGGTCGGCGGGGAGCGGCGGCGGGCCCACCATCGTCAGCAGCACCGGGAGGACCAGCGCGACGACGAGCGTCGTGACCATCGCCGGGACGGTCCGGCGCAGCAGCACGCCGATCGCGAGGCCCAGCAGCGTCAGCCCGACGACGAACAGGCCCATGCCGAGCATGACGCCCGGGGTCTCGCCGGCCCAGAGGTCGACCTCGATGCCGCGGCGCGCGGCCGGGGGCAGGATGCCCACGACGCTCGCGGCGACGCTCAGCACCGCGACCACGGCCGCGAACGCGGCGGTCACGAGCGCCTGCGCCGCGACGACGGGCCAACGACGCGGCACCGCCGTGAACGTGGTGCGCGCCGCACCCGTGCGGAACTCGCCGGCGCCCGCGAGGACCCCCAGCACGAGCGCCCCCACCTGGGCGAGCCCGAGGCCGGTGCCCAGCGAGTCGACCGGGTCGAACCCGGGGTCCACCGAGGACGCCTGCGCGCTGAGGTACGTGATGACCCCGGCCACGACGACGGTCACGCCGCCCGTCCACCAGGGGGCGCGCAGCGACACGAGCTTGGTCCACTCGGACGCGACCACGCGCGCGAACGTCGGCCCGCGACGCGCGTCGGACCGGACGCCGCCGGGCGCCGCCGCCACCGCCGCGCTCACCGCGCACCGCCCGAGGTCCCCGCGGCCCGGTACTCGACCGCGTCGGCCGTGAGCTGCAGGTACGCGTCCTCCAGCGACACCTGCTCGGCCGCCAGCTCGAGGACCGCCGCACCGCAGCGCTGCGCGGCCGTGCCGACGTCGTCGACCGTGGCGCCGCGCACGTGCAGCGCACCGCCCTCCTGGGGAGTCACCTCGGCGCCGGCGGCCAGCAGCTCACGGGCGAGGCGCTCGGGGTCGGTCGTGCGCACGCGCACCGTGCCGGCGCGCTCGGAGCGGTCGACGACCTCCTGCACCGACGCGTCGGCGAGCAGCCGCCCGCGGCCGATGACGACCACGCGGTCGGCGCACAGCGCGAGCTCGTGCATGAGGTGCGACGACAGCAGCACCGTGCGGCCCTCCGCGGCGAGCTCGCGCACCAGGCGGCGCACCCACAGCACGCCGTCGGGGTCGAGACCGTTGACCGGCTCGTCGAGGACGAGCGTCCGCGGGTCGCCCAGCAGCGCACCCGCGATGCCGAGCCGCTGGCCCATGCCCAGCGAGAACGTGCCCGCCCGGCGGCGCGCGACGGCCTCCAGCCCGGTCTGCTCCAGGACCTCGCGGACCCGCGCCTTGCCGATGCCGTGCGTCTGCGCGAGCGACAGCAGGTGCTTGTACGCCGTGCGCCCGGGGTGGACCGAGCGCGCGTCGAGCATGACGCCGACCGCGTGCAGCGGCGCCGGCAGGTCCGCGTACCGACGCCCCTCGACGAGAGCCGTCCCCGACGTCGCGCGCTCCAGGCCGACGACGACGCGCATGGTCGTGGACTTGCCCGCACCGTTGGGGCCCAGGAACCCCGTCACCGTGCCCGGCCGCGCGGTGAACGTCAGCCCGTCCACCGCCGTCGTGCTCCCGTAGCGCTTGGTCAGCGCCTCGACCTCGATCATCACGTCTCCTCGCCCGTGCCGGCCCCTCGTGGGGCGTCCGTCGGCGACGCTACGGAGACGCGGGGGTGCGCCAGCACCTGCCGCGAGAGGAGACCGCGGGGGCACCCTTCTCCTCCCACGGGAGGAGACCCGTCCCCCGGCAGGCGCCCCCGCCACCCCCGCCCTCGGGAGAGGACGGTGCGGACGTCGGGGAGGACCTCGACGGAGACCCGACCGGGTACGCCGTCGAGATCGAGTTGGAGACGTGAGAGCCGTCGGTGGGTGCCGCGAGGGCACCCACCGACGGGACGATCAGAGCAGCTCGACGCCGTCGGCCTGCGGGCCGCGGTCGCTCTGGCGGACCTTGAAGCGCACGCGGTCGCCCTCGTAGAGCGCCTCGCCGCCGCGCACGACGGACACGTGCACGAACAGGTCGTCGCCGCCCGCGTCGGGGCGGATGAAGCCGAAGCCGCGGTCGGCGTCGTAGCGCGCGACGACGCCCTCGCCGCCGCGCGCGGGTGCGCCCGAGGACCGGCGGTCGGAGCCGCGGTCGGAGCGCCCACGGTCCCCGCCGCGGTCGTAGCCGCCGCGGTCGGAACCCCGGTCGTACCCGCCACGGTCGGCCCCGCGGTCGTACCCGCCACGGTCGGAGCGCCCGCGGTCGAACCCGCCCGCACGCCCACGGTCCTGGCCGCGACCCGCGGGGGCGGACGACCGGCGCGGGCGCGTCCCGCCCACGAGGCGCACGTCGGTGGCCTGCGGGCCGCGTTCGCCCGCGACGACCGTGAAGCTGATGCGGTCGCCCTCGGCGAGCTCGGTGACGCCCTGCAGCATGCGGGCGTGCACGAAGACGTCCTCGCTGCCGTCGTCGACCGTCGCGAAGCCGAAGCCCTTGTCGGCGTCGTAGAACGTGACGGTGCCGTCGGCGCCGTCGTCCTTGCTGGCACCGCCGGCGCCGGCGGGCGCGGCGTCGGGGCCGAGCGGCAGCAGGTGGTCGGCCTGCGGGCCCTTCTCGCCGGGGACCACGAGGAACGCGACGCGCTGACCCTCGGTGACGACCCCGCCGCCGACGATCGCGGACGAGTGCAGGAAGATCTCGGCGCCGTCGCCGTCGGGCGTGACGAACCCGTAGCCCTTGGTGGGCTCGTACCAGCTGACGGTGCCGAGCCGCCCGAGCGACGCGTCGGCCGGGACGTCGCCCGTGACGCGGACCTTGCGGGCGACGGGGCCGCGGTCGCCCTCGCCGAGCTCGTACTCGACGGTCTGGCCCTCGCGCAGGCCGCGCGAGGAGTCGCCGACGATCTCGGACGCGTGGACGAACAGGTCGTCGCCCTCGTCCTCGAGCGCGAGGAAGCCGAAGCCTCGCTCGGTGTCGAACCAACGGACGGTGGCCTGGGGCATGACGACTCCTCGACGAATGATGCTGGTGCTGCCGTCCAGTGTCGCCGACGCCTGACGTCGGGGCCGTCTCGCACGGAGACGGTCGGCCCACGCTGTGCGGCTCGCCGCGGACCTGCCGGCCCGTTCACGCGGGCACGACCCACCGAGTCTGCCACGCCGGGCGGGTGACACTTCTGCCTGCGGTCCCCGGGACCGGGCCGGCGAGGGCGCGCGACCGACCGGTCAGGCCACCCCGCCGGCGCGTACCGCTGCGGCGCGAGCGCACGTCGTGCACGTCAGCCGGCGCGTGCGGCGCTCGACGGGGTTGCCGACGCTGCTGACGCGCATGACGTCGACGGTCTCGTGCGTGTGCTCGGGGCAGGTGCCGGCGCCGCAGCCGGAGCAGACGGCGGTCGCGGGGCGCGGGGCGCCGCCGCGTGCGGCGCACTCGTGGCAGCTCATGCCGGCACCTCGGCGGTGCGCGCGAGCTCGTCGTCCTCCGTGATCGGGCGCAGCACGCGGCACGGGTTGCCGACGGCGACGACGCCGGGCGGCACGTCGCGCATCACGACGGACCCGGCGCCGATGATCGCGTCGGAGCCGATGGTGACGCCGGGCAGGATCGTGACGGAGCCGCCGATCCACACGTTGTCGCCGATGGTCACGGGGCTGACGCGCTCCCAGCCCTCGAGGCGCCGCACGCGGCCCTCGGCGTGGTTGGGCGTGTAGATGCTGCACCGGGGGCCGATGAGGCAGTCGGCGCCGATCGTGATGCGCCCGCCGCCGGTGACGAGGAAGTCCTTGTTGATGAAGGTGCGGTCGCCGATGCTCAGGCCCACGCCGTAGTCGAGCGCGAACGGGGGGCGCAGGTCGATGCCGTCGCCGGCGCCGGGCACGAGCTCGCGGAACAGGCGGCGGGCCTCGTCGGGGTCGTCGTAGAAGATCCGGCTGATGCGGGCGCAGGCGGACTGCGTCTCCCACGAGAGCCGCTGGAGCGCGGGTGAGACGCGGTACCGGATCCAGTCGCCCGCGAACTGGTCGCGCACGTCGTCGTGCTGGGCCACGAGCGTCGCGACGTGCTCGTCCCGTCGATTTGTTGTCATGCAAAACATATTAGGGAGGCCGACCGCCGTCCCACAAGACCCGCTGTGCCACGACCCGCCCGCCGGACCGCGACCTACGATCGGACGCGATGACCCCCCGCCCGCCGACGCCGCCCGCGCACCCCGCCGGCGCCGCGTCCGACCCGTCCGGCAGCGACCGCGACGACCTGCGTCGACGCAACCTCGCCGCCGTGCTGCAGGCCGTGCACCTGCGCGACGGCAGCACGCGCGCCGACCTCACGCGCGAGACCGGCCTGCACCGTTCGACCGTGCGGGCCCTGGTCGCCGAGCTGGTGCGCGCGGGGACCGTCACGGAGGACCTGCCCGCACCGTCGGGGGGCGTCGGCCGCCCGAGCCCGCGCGTGCGCGCGACGGACGCGACCCGCGTGCTCACGCTCCACCCCGAGCTCGACGCGACGCACGGCGCGCTGGTCGGCCTGGGCGGCCGCGTGCTCGCGCACGCCCGCGTCCCGCACGAGGCACCGCCGCGCCCCGACGACGTGCTCGCCGCGGCGCGCGAGCTCCGCGACCGGCTCGCGCCGACCGGCCCGCTGCGCGGCGTCGGCGTGGCCGCGCCGGGGCTGGTCGACCGGCGCACCGGGACCGTCGTCGTCGCACCCCACCTGGGCTGGCGCGACGTCCCGCTTGGGCCACTGCTCGCCGCCGCGCTCGACGCACCCGTCGCGGTCGACAACGACGCCAACTGCGGCGTGGTCGCCGAGTCGCTGTTCGGCGCGGGGCGCGGCGCACGGGCGGTCGTCTACCTCAACGGCGGCGCCTCGGGCATCGGCGGATCGGCGGCGGACGCGGGCGTGCTGACCGTCGGCGCGCACGGGTTCGGCGGCGAGATCGGGCACACGCTGGTCCGGTCCGACGGTCGCCCCTGCCACTGCGGGGCCGACGGGTGCCTCGAGACCGAGGTGTCGCGCGACCGGCTGCTCGCGGCGCTGGGCGACGTGCCCGCCTCGGAGCTCGAGCCCACGCTCGCGCGCGTGGTCGCGGCGACCCCGTCGACGGCGCTCGCCGAGATCGACCGGCAGCTCGGCTACCTGGGCGTCGCGCTGCGCACGGTCGTCAACGTGCTCAACCCCGAGCGGATCGTGCTGGGCGGGTTCCTCGCCGCGCTCGTCCGCACGCGCGGGACCGCCGCGCTCGACGCCCACCTGGCGCGCGCGCTGCCGGGCGCCAGGGAGGACGCCCGCGTCGTGACGGCCGCGCTGGGCGCGGACCTGCTCGCGGTCGGCGCGGCGCAGCTCGTGCTGCGCGACGTGCTCGCCGACCCGCTCTCGACGGGCCGCTGACCGCCGGCACCGAGCACCCACATCCTCGCCGGACGCGTCGAAATCCCTGGTGAGAGGGTCGACGGCCGCCCTAGCGTCGGCGGCACCGACCCCTCGGACCGGAGGTTCCCATGGCCACGCTGCAGGCGACCCACCCCGTCTTCCCCGTCCCCGACGTCGCGGCGACGGCCGCCTGGTACCGCGACCGCCTCGGGTTCCGGGTCGTCGAGTACCTGGACGCCGCGGAGCCGCACGTGTGCCTGTACCGGGACGGCATCGAGATCGTCCTGACGTCCGCGCCGGGCGTGCCGGTGGTGCCGCACCGCGAGCGGTACGGCTTCGGGTACGACGCGTACGTCATCACCGACGACGCCGCGGGCCTGCACGCCGAGCTGCTCGCGGCGGGTGTGCGGGTGGTGCGCGCGCCGGGCCTGACCGACTACGGCAACGTCGACTTGGTGCTGGAGGACGTCGACGGGCGCTGGCTGGGGTGCGGCATCAAGGTGCGCGCCCGGGACTGAGCGCGAGCGGCGGGCGGGTCCGCGGCGCGACCTGCGCACTTGGCCAGATATACCCCCGGGGGTATCTTGGAGCCATGTCCCCCACCCCGGAACCCGCACCACGACGCCTCGTCGTGGTCGGCGGCGTCGCCGGCGGCATGAGCGCCGCGGCCCGCGCCCGCCGGCTCGACGAGTCCGCGTCGATCGTCGTCCTCGAGCAGTCCGCGCACGTGTCGTTCGCCAACTGCGGCCTGCCGTACCACCTGTCCGGCGAGATCGAGAGCCGCGACTCCCTGCTGCTGCACACCCCCGCGTCGCTGCACGCCGCGCTCGCGCTCGACGTGCGCACCGGCCACCGCGTCACCGCGATCGACCGCACGGCCCGCACCGTCGCCGTCGCCACCGCCGACGGCACGTACGACCTGCCCTACGACGCGCTGCTGCTCGCCCCCGGCGCGGTGGCCGTCCGGCCGCCCGTCGACGGGCTCGACCACCCCGCGGTGCACACGCTGCGGACCGTCCCCGACCTCGACGCGCTCACGGCGCGCGTCGCGGCCCTGCCCGCGGACCGCCCGCGCCGGGCCGTCGTCGTCGGCGCCGGGTTCATCGGCCTCGAGGCCGTCGAGGCGCTCGCGCACCGCGGCCTGGACGTCACGCTCGTCGAGCTCGCCGACCACGTGCTGCCGCCCCTCGACCCCGAGCTCGCCCCGCTGCTGGCCGACGAGCTGCGCGCGCACGGCGTCGCGCTGCACCTCGGCGTCGCCGCCCGGTCCGTCACGACCGGCGCCGACGGCGCCGCGCTCGTCACGCTCACCGACGGCACCCGGGTGCCGGCCGACCTCGTCGTCGTCAACGTCGGCGTGCGCCCCGCGAGCGACCTCGCGCGCGACGCGGGCCTCACGCTCGGCGCCACCGGGGCGATCGTCGTCGACGCCGACCAGCGCACGTCCGACCCGCACGTGTGGGCCGTCGGCGACGCGGTCGAGGTGACGCACGCCGTGACCGGCGCCGTCGGCCCCGTCCCGCTCGCGGGCCCCGCCAACCGGCAGGGCCGCCGCGCCGCCGACGCGATGCTCGGCCGCCGCACCACGCCGCAGGCCCCCGTGCTCGGCACCGCGATCGTCCGGGTGTTCGGCCTCACCGCCGCCGTCACGGGCGCGAGCCAGGCCGCGCTCGCCCGTGCGGGGATCGAGCACGAGGTCGTGCGCGTGCACGGCGGGCACCACGCCGGGTACTTCCCCGGCACGCAGGCCGTGCACCTGGTCGCGTCGTTCGCGCCCGACGGCCGCCTGCTCGGCGCGCAGGCCGTCGGCCGCGCGGGCGTCGACAAGCGCATCGACGTGCTCGCGACCGCGCTGCGCGCGGGCATGACCGCCGACGACCTCGCCGAGCTCGATCTCGCGTACGCGCCGCCCTACGGCGCCGCGAAGGACCCCGTGAACATGCTCGGGTTCGTCGCGCAGAACGTCCTGGACGGCACGATGCCGCAGTGGCACGCCGCCGACCTCGACGCCGTGCGCGCGACGCACCTCGTGCTCGACGTCCGCACCGCCGCCGAGCACGCGCGCGGCCACCTCGACGGCGCGCTGCACGTGCCGCACACCGAGCTCCGCGACCGCCTCGACGAGGTGCGCGCGGCCGCGGCCGGCCGGCCCGTCGCGGTGCACTGCCAGAGCGGCGTCCGCGCGCACATCGCGACGCGCGTGCTGCTGCACGCCGGCCTCGACGCGCGCAACCTCTCGGGCGGCTGGCTCAGCCTCGTCCTCACCCACCCGGCCCTCACCCGCCCCGACGCCGTCCGCCCCCTCGAAGGAGCCCGCTCATGAGCCTGCGCGACGTCCTCGACCGCCTGCGCGGCCGCACCCCCGACGACGGCGCCCTGCCCGCCACGGTCGACGGCCCGCGTGCCGTCGCCCTCGTGCGGGAGGGAGCCCAGCTGCTCGACGTCCGCGAGCGCGCCGAGTGGCGCACCGGTCACGCGCCGCAGGCCGTGCACGTACCGCTCGGCGACGTCGCCGACGCACCCCGCCGCCTCACCGCGGGCACGCCCGTCGTCGTGATGTGCGCGTCGGGCATGCGCTCGCGCACCGCCGCCAAGCAGCTGCGCGCCGCGGGGATCGCGGCCACGAGCCTGTCGGGCGGCATCGGCGCCTGGCAGGCGGCGGGCGGCGCCGTCCGCCGCTGACCCGCCCCCGACCCACGACGTACCCTCACCCCACCCCCCACCGGAAGGACTCCCCTCATGTGCAGCCCCGCCACCTGCGAGACCTGCGGCAAGGTCACCTGGACCGGCTGCGGCCAGCACGTCGACGCCGTCATGGCCGACGTGCCCCGCGACCAGCAGTGCACCTGCCGCTGACGCGGCACCCCACCGGCGACAGGAGAACCTCGTGGAGCTCGACCCCACGGAGATGACGAAGGTCGGCAACCGGCTCAAGCGCGCCCAGGGGCAGCTGACCGCCGTGATCCGCATGATCGACGAGGGCGCCGACTGCGAGGACGTCGTCGTGCAGCTGTCGGCCGTGTCGCGCGCGCTCGACCGCGCCGGGTTCGCGATCATCGCGTCCGGCATGAAGCAGTGCCTCACGCGACCTCCGGGCACGGACGAGGACGCCGACCAGGACCCGACGCTCGACGTCGCGAAGCTCGAGAAGCTGTTCCTGTCGCTCGCGTAGGGCCCGACCGGGCGCACCGGACGCCACGCACGCCCCGGCGCGGCGGGCGCGTCAGGCGGGCACGCGCCAGCCGCGCAGCCGGGCGGGGTCCCGCACGACCCACAGGTCGACGACGCGCCCGTCGCGCACCCCCACGCCGACGACCGCGAGCACCTGCCCGCCGTCGTGCGCGAGCAGCGCGGGCTCGCCGTTGGCGACGACCCGCGCGAGCGCGAGCCCGGGCGCCCGCTCGGCGACGCCCGCGAGCAGCTCGGCGACCGCCGTCGCGCCGACCACCGGCGCCGCGGGTGCGCTGACCACGCCGCCGCCGTCGACGACGGCGACGCACGACGGGTCCAGCACGGCGACCACGGCGGCGACGTCGCGCCGACGCCACGCGTCGCGCAGCGCGTCCACCACGGCCGGGTCGACCGGCGCGCGCCGTGCGGGCTCGGCCCCGACCCGGCGCCGCGCCGACGACGCGAGCTGCCGGCACGCCGCCGGCGAGCGTCCCAGCACGTCGGCGACCTCGGCGAACGCGTACCCGAACACGTCGTGCAGCACGAGCGCGACCCGCTCGGCGGGCGTGGTCCGCGCGAGCACCACGAGGAAGGCGGTGCGCAGCGACTCGTCGGCCGTCAGGAGGTCGGCGGGGTCGCCGGCCCCTGCCGTGGCGGCGCGGCTGGTCCACGCGGCCCCCGGGACCGGCTCGGGCAGCCGCTCGCCCGCGGAGCGCTCGCGCCGCACGCGGGCCGATCGCAGCACGTCGAGGCAGACGCGGCTGCACACCGTCACGCGCCACGCGGTGGGCGTCACGACCCGGGCGCGCTCGGCCGCGGGCGTCGCGAACCACCGCACGTACGTCTCCTGCACGGCGTCCTCGGCCTCCGCGACCGACCCGAGCAGCCGGTACGCGACGTCGAGGAGCAGCCGCCGGTCGTCGTCGGGGCGCGGCTCCTCCACCTGCGTCGCGCTCGGCGCACCGTCCGGCAGCACCCTCGGTGCGTCTCGGTCGTCGTGCACCCGGCCCCCTGCCGTCGCGTCTCGACGTGTCCCGTCGCCGCACCCGTCCCGGGGCGCGGACCTGTGCCCACGCCACGCTAGCGGCCCGTCCGTCCTGACGTCCCGGGGTCCTGCCTCGTCATGACGTGCGTGTGCGCCGTCGCCCGGCGGTGCGCACGGCCGCCCCGCGGCCACCCACGACGTGCGGACCGGCCACGGCCCGCACCCGGCAGGAAGGACGTGGTCCATGACCACCGACAACGGCATCACCTTCGTCAACGTCGTCGACGTCGACCCCGCGCGGCAGGCCGAGCTGGTGGCCCTGCTGCGGGAGGGCGCGGAGCGCGTGATCCGGCACCGCCCCGGCTTCGTCTCCCTGACCCTGCTCGCGAGCACGGACGGCTCGCGCGTCGTCAACCTCGCCCGCTGGCGCAGCGCCGACGACGTGCGGGCGACGCAGGCCGACCCGGCCGCTGCCGAGTACGCGTCCCGCACCGCCGCCATCGCCGGCGCACGGCCGGGCCTCTACACGGTCGCGGCGCAGTACGACGCGTGACCGGCCGCCCGTGGCGGGCGCACCACCGCGCCCGCCACGGGCACCGCTCGGCCCTCGCGCAGGACGAGGCCGGACCGCCTCGGGGCGGCGGGCTCGACGTCGGCTGCCCGTCGTACCCCGATGCGGCGCCCCGCGACCGCACCCCTCGGGTGCGGCGCTGGCGGGCACGAGACACCTCGGGGCTGGCAACAGGTCCCACCCCGTGGACGACGCCCTCGACGAGACCGGGCTGACGGCGCTCACCGGCGGCAGGAGGCCACCGAGCCCGGTCTCGCGCGGGGCGTGTCCCACGATCTGGACGATGCCCGGCGGGGCTGCCGGTCAGCGGCGCGTCGGGGCGTACCGGGCGTCGAGGTCGCCGTCGTGCAGCCGTGCGACGAACGCGTTCATGCGGGCCGCCGCGGCCGCGTGCCGCGCGAGGACGCCCGCCACGGGCGCCGGGACGTCGCGCGGGACGCCGTGCGTCGCGCACCGCCGCACGTACGCGTTGCGCTCGACCGGTGGCCCGGCCGTCGGACCCGGCACCCCGCACACGGTCGTGACCAGCCAGTTCACCAGGCGCATGGCGACGTAGTCGGCGTCGTGGTCGACGTTCGCGGCGACGAACGCCCGCTCGTCGTCGGACAGGTCGAACCGGGCCGACGTCGCGAGGCCGAAGTCGACCAGGGCGAGCCGGTCGCCGTCGGCGCGCAGGTTGCCCAGGTGCGCGTCGAGGTGCAGCAGCGCACGACTGCGGAGGAACGCGACGACGTCGCCGAGCTGCCGCTCGACGCGCTCCGCCGCGGCCACCGGGTCCGGCACCGTGTCGAGCAGGGACGACGGCACGTGCTCGGAGAGCAGCACGAGGCTCGACGTCGCGGCCGCGAGCTCCTCGAGCCGCTCGCGCACGGCCGGCGACCCGCCGAACTGCGCGACGACGGCGTCGACGTCGCGCTGCTCGTCGGCGACGGGCGGGCGGCCGGGCAGCACGCGCCCGTGGTGCAGCAGCGCGAACCCCTGCGCCTCGCCGGCGAGCACGCCCGCGGTGACGACCCGGTTCGCGGCCAGCTCGCGCCACGCGCCGACGCCCGGCCCGGCCAGCGGGAACATGCCGTACCGGCAGGCTATCGGCAGACCGTGCAGGTCGGCGGTGCTGCCCGGGTGCGCGAGCTCGCGCGCCGTGACGGGCACGCGCTTGGCGAAGACCGCGACCCCGTCGACGTCGACGACCGACGTGCCGCCGCCGACGCCCACCGAGCCGTCGGTGCCGTCGGCCAGCAGCGCGCCCAGCGCGTCGTCGTCGAGCGCCGCGAGGGCGGCCGCGACCCGGTCGTGGCGGGCACGACGGTCGGCGAGCACCGCCCGATCATGACAGGCGGGCGGGGCCGCACGCCCGCCTCGGACGTGCGGCCCCGTCGTCGGCCGGTCGGTGCAGACCGGTCAGGTCGCGCTGCAGGTCGCGGTCAGCCCGCTGGGGCTGCCGCTGCCCAGGAACCCGGCGGACGCGGTGCCCCCGGGTGCGAGGGCGCCGTTCCACGACGCCGAGCTGATCGTGCTGCCGGAGGCCGTGCCGTTCCACGCCTGCGTGATGGTCGCGCCGGCCACGGTGGCCTGCCAGCCGCTGATCGCGGACGTGCCCGCCGTGACGGTCACCGTGGCCTGGTAGCCGCCCGTCCACGTGCTGACCACCTGGACCGTCGCGGTGCAGCCGCCGACGGGCTGCTGCGTGGGAGTGGGCGTCGGGGTCGGGGTGGGCGTGGGGGTCGGGGTGGGCGTGGGGGTCGGGGTGGGCGTCGGGGTCGGCGTGGGCGTCGCCGTCGGGGTGGGTGTCGGCGTCGGGGTCGTCGTGCCGCCGAACGTCACGTCGCTGCACTGGTAGTACGGCTGGTCGAGGTGGCTGGCCTGCCAGATCGTGAAGACGACGTGGTGCCCCGTGCGGTCGCGCGGGATGCTCACGTCGGTCACGTACGGGCTGGACGGCGCGTACCGGCCCGTGGTCTTGACCAGCTCGAGATCGGCCCACGTGAGCGGCTCGGTGAGCGCGTCGTACCCCTGCTTGGTCACGTAGATCTTCAGGTAGTCCGCGCCGTGGTTCGACGGGTCGTGGACCGTGAGCCGGAAGTCGTACGGCTTGGCGGTCGTGCGCCACGGGCCGGGGTCGTCGGCCGCCGCGTACAGGTCGTTGTCGGCCGAGCACAGGCGTCCGTCGGGCACCGACTGCTCGTGGTTGCCGTTCGCGCCCTCCTTGAAGATGCCGTTCCAGTTCCACATGGCCTGCGGGTTGGCCTGCCACGCGTCCCAGCACTGCGGGTCCTGCGTCTGCATCGCGGGGTTCGTGTGGTTGCTGGCCCAGCGGTCCCAGCAGCCGTAGACGCGCGCGGGCGGGTCGGACACGGCGCCGTGCGCCGCGGCGGGGGCGGCCAGCGCGACCGAGCCGGCGGCCATGCCGGCTCCGAGCGCGAGGGCGCCGAGCACCGCGGCGACGCGGCGCAGCGGCGGGGTGCGGGTCATGGGTGCTCCTCGGTGACGACGGGTGGTCCGTGCACCCTTCGTCGGCGCGGGCGCGCGCACCAGGCGTCGAAACGCTTCGTCGCGTCCGCCGGACCACGCTCCCCCGACGTCGCCGCGTCGCTAGGGTGGCGCGATGGCTGTGACGGCGCGGCAGGTGGCGGAGCGGATCGTCGAGCACGTGGGCGTGCCGCTGCGGACGACGACGGTGGACGGGTTCCTCGCGGGCGACCCCGACGCGCCCGTGCGGGGCGTGGCCGTGACGGTGATGGCGACGTTGGACGTGCTGCGCACGGCCGTCGACCGCGGCCTGGACCTGGTGCTCACGCACGAGCCGCTGTACTTCGACCACGCGGGCACGTCCGAGCCGACGTTCGTCGCCGAGGACGACCCGGTGCACCGCGCCAAGGCGGCGTTCGTCGTCGAGCACGGGCTGCGGGTGCTGCGCCAGCACGACCAGTGGCACGACCGTGAGCCCGACGGCGTCCTCACCGGCCAGGCGCGCGCGCTGGGCTGGCTCGACGCCGAGCGCCCGGACGACCCGGGGGTCTACGACCTGCCGCCGACGACGCTCGGCGAGCTCGCCGCGCACGTCGCCGACCGGCTGGGGGCGCGCGCGCTGCGGTACGTCGGCGACCCGACGAGCCGCGTGTCGAGCGTGGCGCTGCAGCCCGGCTTCCTGGGCTTCGCCAAGAACCGGGCCCTGCTCGCCCGCCCCGACGTCGACGTGGTCGTGATCGGCGAGGGCCACGAGTGGGAGACCGGCGAGTACGCGGCCGACGCGGTCGCGGCGGGCGTGAGCGCGGGGCTCGTGGTCGTGGGGCACACGCCGTCGGAGGAGCAGGGCATGGCGGAGATGGCGCGCTGGCTCGTCGACCTGCTGCCCGAGGTGCCGGTCGAGCTGGTGCCCGCGGTCGACCACTACCGGACGCTCTGACGCCCGCCGGCACCGGGGTCGTCAGCCCGCGGCCGGCACCTGCCAGAGTACGGGCCGCACCTCGTACTGCTCGTGCGCGTCACGCGAGACCTGCGGGTTCTCCGGCACCCCGACGTACCCGAGCGGCTGCCCGCTCGGCAGCACCGCGATGTCGCACGACTCCACGGTCTCGCCCGGCGCGTGCTCGGTGAACCGGCCCGACTGGCAGGCGGGGAACGTCCCGAACACCAGGAGGTCCGACGCACCGGCGCCGTCGACGTCCCAGGCCCGCACGTGCGGCGGCGACACCGAGATGAGGCTCAGGCCCCGCGCCCACTCCAGGGTGTGCTGCATGCGCACGTAGTAGACCGTCTCGGTGGCCGGGTCGACCGGCGTGTCCAGGTCGACGCCCGCGAGGTCGGCCGGGTCGGCGACGGTGACGCTCACGAACCGTGACGTGACCTGCGCCTCCGAGTACGTCGGACCCGCGGGGTCGAACCCGTTGTGCATCTCGATCACGGCCGCGTCGCCGGCGCCGAGCACGGCGCCGGGCGCGGTGATCTCCAGGCGTGCGCCGACCTCGACGGGCTCGGTGGGCGTGGGCTCCGGCGTCGGGGCGGGCGACGCGCTGGGCGTCACGGGCGGCGTGCTCGACGCGGCCGGGTCGGCCTCCTCGTCACCGCCGCCGCAGGCCGCGAGCGGTGCGACGAGCAGCAGCGCGGCGACCACGGGACGGGCGCGGCGGTGCGGGCGGCCGGGCAGGACGGCGGGCGTGCGGGCGTCGGTGCGCATGCCTCATCGTCCCCGACGCGCGACCGTCCGCGCGTTCACGCGTCGTCGCGCACCACGCGGTGCCGCAGGTAGACGACGCCCTGGTCGTACGTGCGGCACTCGACGAGCCGCAGCCGCACCTGCCGCGCGTCGTGCGCGAAGTACGGCGTGCCGCCGCCCACGAGCACGGGCAGCACGCGCACGCGGTACTCGTCGATCAGGCCGAGGCCCGCGGCCTGGTGCGCGAGGTCGGCGCCGCCGATGCCGATGTCGCCGTCGACCTCGTCGCGCAGGCGGGCGACCTCGGCGGCCAGGTCACCGGTCGCGAGGCGCGCGGGGCCGCGCACGTCGGACAGGGTGCGCGAGAAGACGACCTTCGGCAGCGCGTTCCACAGCGCGGCGAACTCCCGCTCGGCGTCGTCGAGCGACGCAGGGTCGACGTCCTGCCAGTACTCCATCGTCTCGTAGAGGCGCCGGCCCAGCAGGTGCACGCCGAGTCCGCGGACCTCGTCGGTGGCGAGCGCGAACACGTCGGGCGGGGGCGCCGCCCAGTCGAACCGGCCGTCGGGGCCGATGACGTAGCCGTCGAGCGAGGCGGTCAGGGAGTAGGTGACGTCAGGCATCGCGGGTCCTCCGTGCTCGGGGTGTCCCGGGTGTCGACCGGCCCCGGCGGCGGAACTCGTCGGGGCCGGTCGAGGACCGTAGCCGTCAGGCCGTGACGCGCGCGGCCTCCCGTACCAGGTCCGCGACGACGTCGGACCGGCGGACGTCTACACGTGGCAGATGCGGCCCACAGTTGAGCCCGCCGTCGACATCCTGCGCGATCACGACTTCCCACCGGCCGCTGACCAGGTCGCCGGCGGCGTGCCCGCGCCGGACAAGCAACGCGGCTGCGTCCTCGGCACGGCCCAGCAAATGGCGTCGTGCCCGACGAACGGCACTTCTTGTCATCCTTTCACTCCGCGCGGTGACGACGTCGCCCAGTTCGTCGTAGGGGACGCGGGCATCGGGAACGTCGGTTCCTGCTCATTGATGACGACGGGCGCCGCGACGCCGCGCTCGATCAAGGACCGCGCGGTGTCGATGGAACCGGGGCGGTCCAGTTCCCAGGGGCGAACGGTGCACGGGCACCCCACGCCTGTCGGTGTAGCCAGTCGCTGCCCCCCCGTCGCGCCGCCGCGACGATCCCGCCTGTGGTGGTTGCGCGGGATGCACTTCCCGGTGAAAGACAGTTGTCCAGTATTGACCGCCGCCGAGGGTCTTCGCTAGCCACTCTTATGTACGCATGACACCAACTCGAAGAAGAGGTGGATCCGTGAGACGGAGTTTGGTCAGAACCATCGTCAGCGTCGGAGTGGCTGTAGCCACTGTCGCGGCGGTCACTGCGACCAGTCCAACTCCCGCCGCGAACGCAGCGAGCAATGCCGCTGCCGTGGCGGACCAGATCGAAGGACTCGACTACCAGCTGCTGCTGGACGAGGCCGAGGGGGCAGTGGAGGTGCTCAGCGATGGGTCGATCGTTCAGACGATCGGCGACCAGCAGATGGTGTTCTCCCAGGACGGAACGTGGACGGTGAGCGACGTGACCTCACCTGACGAGGTCACTCCGCAGTACGTCAGCGGCTGCGTCGGCTCGTTCGCGCCGATCATCAGGGTGGCGGGCTACCTGCAGACCGGGGCGACCCAGACGTGCACCGAGGGCGCCTACCCGCAGTGGATCGACTACCAACTGCGCAGCACATGCCCAGGCATCCTCTGCCTGATCTTCAGCAATGAGACCGGTCGCATCCGCAGCAACAACGGGCTGGGCTACAGTCGTGTCGCGAACGTCACGTACACCGAGAACTGCGTGTCCTCGGGGAACCGGCAGTACCAGCAGATCGTGTGGCCGACCGGACGCGGCGTGCAGTTCGGCCCCGTCGTCGACACCAACGAGCCGATCGTCAACTGCGACCTGAACGCCTAGGTCCGACACCGTCAGGTCTCCGACGCCTACGCGTCGGAGACCTGACCATGTGGCCAGAACACCCAGATCGCATTTCCAGACCGGTCGTGGAGCGGTTCTGCCGGAGCGCCGATCACCTCTCGCACCCAGTTCACAGACAGGTGCCCCTCAGTCGCAATCGTGTCCGCCGGAGCCCCGAGGTGTGCCGCCCGCACCACACTGGCACGGATCTGCTCGACATCCACGTCGACGGGCACCTGGCCACCTCGCCCCCGGCCGGCAGCCATGCTCACAGCTGCCTTCAGATCGGCCAACGCGGCCGCGACGCTGTCCTCCACGTCTCCACGCTACCGCCGGCCTGCTGACTCCTGGCCCGACGCCAGCGGCCACCCACACCTGCCAGGCCGATGCGGGAAACGTCTACCCGCCCCTCGAGCCGCTCGAGGTAGCCGCGCCCGGTGTGGCGCACGGCGTCGGCCGGGGTGCCGTCGCTGTAGTCGGGCGCCTGGCCGGTCATCGGCAGCGGTGCCCGCTCGATGACCTGGGCAGTGACTACGTCGCCGAGCCTGGCACAGCCTCCCCAGCGGCGGGGCCTGACCGCGTCCGCCTCCGACCAGGGGTGGAGGCACGATCCGGCTCCCGGCGGACGCGCCGACGCAGGTCAGCGCGCCAGGCTGGTGCCGTGACCCTGCAGCCCGTCGAGCAGCGCCCCGAACCGACCGCCGCGCCGAGCCCGTCCACCACGCCGAGCGCCCCGCCCGCGCGGCGCGCCGGCGACCGTCCGCACCGCGCACCGCGCGTCCGGGTCGTCGCGACCGTGCTGTTCGCCTTCTACCTCGTGGTGCTCGCGGCCGCCGCGTTCCTGCCGCTGCCGTTCGAGCAGGTGCCGCACGGCGACGGCCCGCGCTGGGACCTCACTCTGCGCGCCCCCGACCTGCTCGGCAGCTGGGAGGCGCAGCGCAACGTGCTCATGACGCTGCCGCTGGGCGTGCTGCTGCCGCTCGTCGTGCGGTGGCGCTACGAGACGCTCGTGCTCACGTGCCTCGCCGTGACGGTCGCGATCGAGACGGTCCAGCTGGTCGTGTCCGCGTCCGTCGGGTGGGCGTGGCGCGCGTTCGACGTCAACGACATCCTGCTCAACACGATCGGCGGCGTGCTCGGCCTGGGGCTCACGGGCCTCGGGCTGCTCGTCACGCGGCGCGCGACGCTGCCCGCCCCGCGGCGCCTGCTGCCCGGCGTCGCCGCGCTCGCGCTGGTCGCGTGGGCCGGTGCGGCGACCTTCCCGCTGGGCGAGCCGCCGCTGCCCACGCCCGCCTTCGCGTGCGACGAGGCACCCGCCGGGGCGGTCACGACCCTGCCCGGGGGCGCCAGCGCGTACGCGGGCACCGACGGGTCGGTGTGCGTGCTGTCCGGCGACACGGCGACGGCGGTGGCGCCCGACGTCGCGTCGGGCCCCGCGCTCACGTCCGAGCAGCCCGACGGCACGTGGGAGGTCGGCGCGGCCCAGCCGTACGACGTCGAGCGCGGCCTCGAGACCGGGGTCGAGCTGCACGCCGTGGACGGCACGCACCTGCTGGTGTGGGCCGTGCGGCGGTAGCACGGCCGCCGCGTCAGGGTGCGATCACGAGCTCCGCGATCCGGTCGTCGGCCAGCACGAACCGGTACACGAGGTCGACGACACCCCCGGGGAAGTCGCCCTCCAGGTGCAGGGTCGCGGTCCAGCGGTCCGCGTCGACGCGCTGCGCCGCCACCAGGTCGGTCATGTACGTGAACTCGCCGCCCGCGTCGGCGAGGAACCCGCGGACCTCGTCGGTGCCGCGGTAGGTGTGCCCGTCGTCGACGACCACGGCCGTCGGGGCGAACGCCGCGAGGGCGGCGTCGGTGTCGCGCGCCGTGTGGGCGGCGAGGTAGTCCCGCACGGTCGCGGGCAGGTCGGTGGTCGCGATGCTGGTCGGTGTCGTCATGCCCCGAGGCTGCGGCGTCGCACCGCGGGAGGGTCAAGCGTGCGGGTCTCCCCCGGCGGGAGGGGGGACGATGGTGCCGTGCTGACCATCGGCGAGTTCTCCCGGCTGACCCACCTGAGCGTGCGCACGCTGCGGCGCTACCACGAGGCGGGGATCCTCGAGCCGGCGGCGGTCGACGACCTCACCGGCTACCGGTCGTACGGGCCGGAGCAGATCCCGACCGCGCAGGTCGTGCACCGGCTGCGCGAGCTCGACGTGCCGCTCGCCGACGTCCGGCGGATCCTCGACGCGACCGACCCGGCGGACCGCGCGGCGCTCGTCGCCGAGCACCTGGCCCGCCTCGAGGACGAGCTGGACCGCACGCGCACGGCCGTCGCGTCGCTGCGCCGGCTGCTGGCGCCCACGCCCGCACCGCTCGCGGTCGAGCTGCGCGCCGTCCCCGCGACACCCGTCGCGGCGGTGGGCGGGCACGTCACGCACGACGCCGTCACCGCCTGGTACGCGGGTGCGATGGCCGAGCTCGACGCGGTCGTCGGCACCGCCGGGACCCCCGGCGGCCTCTACGACAACGCGCTGTTCGAGGACGGCCGCGGGCACGCGCTCGTCTACCGGCCCGTCGACCTCGCGGCGTCCGTGGGGCGCGTGCACGCCACGACGCTCCCCGCCGTCGAGCTCGCGGTCACCACGCACGTCGGCCCGCACGACGACGTCGACGTCACCTACGGCGCGCTCGGCGCGTGGGTCGTCGAGAACGCGCTCGCCGTCGCCGGCCCGGTGCGCGAGACGTACGTCGTCGGGCCGCGGGACACGCCCGACCCCGCCGCGTGGCGCACCGAGGTCGGGTGGCCCGTGTTCCGCGTCGCGGAGTGACGCGCGCGGCCCCGCGCTACGCGGTGCCGGCCCGCCACCGCTCGAACAGCACGAGCTTGGCGTGCAGGTCCTCGTGCATGAGACGCACGTCGACGCGCCCGTAGACGCGCATCGGCGCCGCGTCCGGTCGCGGCGCGTACCGGCCGTCGTCGCGGATCGCGGGCTTCGGCACCACGACGTGCTCGCACGACGACGGGCCCGCCTCCCAGAAGTCCGCGAGCGCCGTGAGCAGCACGAGCGGCGAGTCGCCGAGCACGTACGCCTCGGCCTGCGGCCGCAGGTGCGCGTGCTTGACCATCTCGGCGCGCACCTCGTCGTACAGGTGCCGCCCGAGCGGCCCGGTGTCGCGCACGCGCACCCGCATCTCGGCGTCCGACATGACGCACGTGCGGTACGTGCTGCGCGGCACCTGCCACACCTCGAGGTCGGGCGCGTCGAACACGACCTGCGCGGCGGCCACGTCGATCGACAGGTTGTACTCGGCCGTCACGGGCGCCGACGCGTCGAGCCACGGCAGCGGCTCGTGCTCGAACCCGCCGATCCACACGACCACGAGCCGGCGCGCGATCTCCGGGTGCCGCAGGTACGCCGACGCGAGGTCCGTCAGCCCGCCGCCCGCGGCGTAGAACAGCGGCCGCGGGTCGTCCCGCAGCGCCTCGGCGACGATCGCGTCGACCGCCCCCGACGCGCGCGGCGTGCGCACGTCCACGAGCGGCTCCTCGGCCCCGGCCACCAGGCGGCCGGCCGCGTCGAGACCCAGGCGCGCGCACAGGTCCTCGACCACGCGCAGCCCGTCGGCCGCCGTCGTCGCGGGGCCCGGTGCGTCACGGCGCAGGTGCGACGACACGACCAGCGGGATCTCGACCGCGGGCGACAGTACGTGGTGCACGAGCTGGAACAGGTCGTCGGGGTCGCCCGCGAAGTCGTTGTCGACCATCACGCGCGCCCGCGGCGGCACGGGCGGCGCGTCGGCCAGCCACGGGTGCTCACCGAGCCGCCAGCGCGGCAGGCCGCGCGCGTCGAACCGCTCGGTCGGGACTCGTGCCACGATGCCACCCTTCACGCGCGTCGACGCGACGTCGCGTCGACCCCGACGACGCTACCCGCGCCGCCGCGGCCGGCCGCGCACGGGCGCGCGGCGTCGTGCCGGACGCACCGCGTGCGATCCGCGCGCCTCCCTCCCGACGAGTCCCGCACCCCGGCCCGGTCTGCACCGTCGCCCACCACGACACCACCGCCCACCACGACCGAGGAGCCACCAGGTGACCGCGACCTACACCTACGACGTCTTCACGAGCCTCGACGGGTTCGGCTCGTTCCGCGCACCGGGCGACTGGGGCGGCTACTGGGGCAAGCAGGGACCGGAGCTGCTGGAGCGGCGCCGCGCGCTGTACGCCGCGCCGACGCGCATGGTGTTCGGGGCGACGACGTTCCGCGAGTTCGTCGCGATGCTCGGGGCCACGACGGTGCCGTCGGAGGCGCTCGACGCGTGGGTGGGGCTCATGCGCGCACAGCCCGCGACGGTCGTGTCGTCGTCGCTCGTGGGCCCGTTGGACTGGCCCGACGCGACGGTCGCGACGGGCGCCGCGGTGGACGTGGTCGCGCGCCTCAAGGAGGAGTCGGACGTGCCGCTGCGCTCGCACGGCAGCCTGTCGCTCAACCGCGCGCTGCTCGCCGCGGGGCTGATCGACCGCGTGCAGGTGACCGTGTTCCCCGTGGTCACGGGTGTGACCGGCACCGACCCCGTGCTCGGCGGCGCCCCCGACCTCGACCTCGACCTGCTGGACTCGCGCGTGCTCGACGGCCGCACGCTCGAGCTCACGTACCGCCCGCACGTGCGCCGCACGGCCGCCGCGGGCTGATGGCGCCGCGCGGTCGTCGGCGGGCGCGACGTGGGCGGGCGGTTCGTGGGCGGGGCGGGTCGCTGACGGGCGGGGTGTGGGCGGGGCGGGGTGTCGGCGGGCGGTGCCATGCTCGGTGCCGTGGAGCTGCGGTTCTCCGGTGAGGTCGTGTGGTGGCGCGGGCCCGTGCCGCACCACTTCGTCACGCTGCCCGGCCCCGAGGCCGAGCGCCTGCGGGCGGTCGCGTCGCGCGTCACCTACGGGTGGGGCTGCGTCCCCGCGACGGTCACGCTGGGCGCGTCGACGTTCACGACCTCGATCTTCCCGAAGGACGGCGGGTTCCTGGTGCCGCTCAAGGTCGCGGCCCGCCGCGCCGAGGGCGTCGAGCTGGGCGACGACGTGATGCTCGTCGTCGTGGTCGAGGACCCGGACGCTCCTGACGACGACGACGACGCCGCCGCCGCGAGCGACGACACGGCCGCCGCACCGCGGGCCGCCGCACCGCGACCGGCCGCGCCGCACCACGACCCCGCGGACGACGACGACTACTTCGACCCGGCCGCCGACGGCCCGCCGGGCGACGAGTCGCGCGGCAGCCGCTGATCCCCTCTGCGCCCGCTGAACCCGGTGCGCCTGGACCCGGGTGCCATGCACCGAGCCGGCCGAACGGGCACCCGCCGTGCCCGGTGCCGGTCGGCTCCGGTCAGCCGCCCTCACCGACGTCGTCGCGCGGCGCGCCGTCGCCCGGGGGCAGGTCGCCGCGCTCGACGGGCTGGTCGCCGACCTCGGGCAGGTCCGCGACGAGCGCGGCGAGCTCGTCGCCGCTCGGCACCCGGACGGCCTCGCCCGCGGCCCGCAGCGTCGCCGCGTCGACCCCGTCGCCCTCGAACGTGACGTGCACGCCCTCGTGCTCGACCCCGCACAGCGGCGGGTCGACGTCGTCGTCCGTCAGGTCAGCGCACGCGACCGCGCTCGGGTCGGCGGTCCGCGACGTCCGCAGCAGGACCTGCGCCCCGTCCGGGCCGACGTACGCCGCGCCGAAGCCCTCGTCGCCCGACACCCCGACGGACTGCGTCGCCACCGCGAGGCCGTCGACGTGCGTGACGCGCACGAGGTCGCGCGCGACGCCGGCCCCCGCGAGACGCGCGTCGACGTCCGCGGCCGAGCCGCCGTCGGCGCGGGCGTCGTCGGCGCCGCTCGGGTCGGCGGCGCGCAGACCCGCGCACGACGTGAGCACCGGCGCGGCGAGCAGCGCGGTCAGCAGCACGACGGACGGCAGGGTGGCACGCGCGCGTCGGGGCACGTCTGCACGCTAGCGCCACGCGACGGCGCCCGTCCTCGGGACGACCGAGCGCACGCCGACACCGTCATCCGTCGCCCCGACGCACGCCTGGGGACGACCGAACACGGTGTCGTCGCCGTCAGGCCCCGAGCCCGAGGAACGTCCGCAGCACCGACACGAACGCCGCGGGCTGCTCCGAGTGCACCCAGTGGCCGGCGCCCTTGATCGTCACGAGCGTCGTGCGCGGGAAGTACCGCCGCATGGTCGGGCCGTCCTCCGGGCGCACGTAGTCGGACCGCTCGCCGGCGACCCACAGCACGGGGCCGTCGTCGACCGCGTCGCCCAGGTCGGGGAACCCGCCGATCGCAGGGAGGTCGCGGCGCAGCAGCGCGAGGTTCGCCTGCCACCGGAACGTGTCGCCGTCGGTGCGCAGGTTCTGCAGCAGGAACCCGCGCACGCGCGGGTCGTCGACGCGCCGCGCGAGGGCCTCGTCGGCGTCGGAGCGGCGCGTCAGCGACGGCAGGTCGAGCGCCGCGAGGCTGTCCAGCAGGTGCTCGAACTCCCCGAGCGAGCTGCGCGCGGTGGGCGCGATGTCCGCGACGACGAGCCGGTCGACGACGTCGGGGTGGCGCAGCGCGAGGACCATCGCGACCTTGCCGCCCATCGAGTGTCCCACGACGTGCACGGGACCGTCGGCCGCGAACCCGCCGCGCAGGTGCGCCGCGACCGCGTCGGCGACCTCGAGGTAGTCGAACCGCTCGGTCCACGCCGAACGCCCGTGGTTCGGCAGGTCCACGAGCAGCGACCGCGCGTCCGGCGCGAGGGCCTTCGCGATCTGCGTGAAGTTGCGCCCCTGCCCGAACAGGCCGTGCAGGAAGACGACCGGGGCACCGGTGTCGCCGACGACGGTCGCGGCCAGGGGGACGGGTGCGGGGGTGGTCACGGCATGAGCCTAGGCAGCCGGGGAGCCGGGCGGGCGTTCAAGATGCTCAGCACGCTGAGGAAGCGCACGCTGGGGGCATGACCTCCCTCACCGCCACCACCGGGACCGCCACGACCCGCGACCGGGTCCGGCAGGTCGTCGTCCTCGTCGGGTCGCTAGTCGCCGCGCTCGGTGCGGCGTACGGGTCGGGCGCGTTCGGCGGGCAGTCGACCGCCGACGCCGCGGGCGGTGCGCTGTCCGCGAGCGCGACCCCGCTCGCGCCGGACACCCCCGCGTTCTCGATCTGGTCCGTCATCTACACCGCGCTCCTGGTGTTCGCGGTCGTGCAGGCGCTGCCGCGGTACGCGTCCGACGCGCGGCTGCGGGCCGTGTCGTGGTGGCTGCTCGCGTCGATGCTGCTCAACGCGCTGTGGATCGGCGTCGTGCAGGCCGGGTCGGTGGGCGGCAGCGTGCTCGTCATCGTCGCGCTGGTCGTCGTGCTGTCCGTGGTGCTCGTGCGACTCGTGCGGACGCCGCACACCGCGGCTCTGCCGTCGGCGGTGACCGACGTGACGACCGGCCTGTACCTGGGGTGGGTGAGCGTCGCGACGCTCGCGAACGTCGCCGCGTTCCTCACGGTGGCCGAGGTCGGCGAGCTCGGCCTGGGCGCCACGACGTGGGCCGTGGTCGTGCTCGCCGCGGGCGCGGCGCTGTCCGTCGCGTACGCCGTCTTCGCGCGGGTGCGGCCCGCGGTCGCGCTGCCGATCGGCCTGGCGATGGCGTGGGGCCTGGCGTGGATCGGCCTCGGCCGCACCAACGGCCCGCTCGTCGACGCGACCGTCGCGAACGCCGCGTTCGTCGCGTCGGCCGTCGCGCTGCTCGCCCCGGTCGTCACGACGCTCGTCGCGCGCCGCCGCTGAGGGGTCCGCCCCGGCCGGTGCCCGTCAGCCCGCGAGCAGCTGCTCGCGCAGGATGTCGGCGTGGCCGGTGTGCTGCGCGTACTCCTTGAGCACCTGCAGGTGCACGAACCGGACGCTGACGGGCCGCCCGCGACCCGTGACGACATCGTCGAACGGACGCCCCGCCACGGCCGCGCGGGACGCCTCGACCACCGCCGCGTGCGCGGCGCGCAGCGAGGCCGCCGAGTCGTCCTTCCGCAGCACGAACGAGCGGTCGGGCGTCGAGGCGACGCCCAGGTCACGCAGCGACGCCCCCGTGACGGCGTGCTGGAACCAGAACACCTCGACGTAGGTCAGGTGCTTGAGCAACCCGAGCAGCGTGGTACGGGACGGCACCAGCCGACGCCGGACCTGCTCCTCGTCGAGGCCGTCGAGCGTGGCCGGGAGCGCGGTCCGGCAGCCGTCGAGGAACGTCTCGAGCAGCGTCCGCTCGGACGACGACGCCGGCGACGACACGGGCGAGGTGGGCAAGGAGGGCCTCCTTTCGGTCGGACGCGACGAACCACCGTAGCCATGCCGCACCCTCGTCCACCGGCGGACAGCGCCCCGGTCCCACGGGCACGCGCGCGCCGGTGTCCGTGGGACCGTCGGGCTGTCCGCCGACGACTGGAGCACGCAGGCGCGCGCGGTGCGGGGACGGGCGCTAGCGCCGGGGGCGACGCGGGGGCAGCGCGTACGATCTTCCGGGCCCTCGTGACCGGACGGGCCCTTCCCCACGCAGGACGGACGGCGCATGAGCGCGGACACCACGGCCCCCGCGGAGCACGCCACCGCGACGACCGACGACGACGCGACCGCCGACGGCAGCGTGCACGCCACCGCGACGACCGACGACGACGCGACCGCCGACGGCAGCGTGCACGCCACCGCGACGACCGACGACGACGCGACCGCCGACGGCAGCGTGCACGACGCCACCCCGCCCGACGGCACGGCGCCCGACGGCACGCTCCCCGGCGTCGACCCCGCCGACCTCGCGACGTTCCTGCGGGTCGCCGACCAGGTCGCGGCGCTGCCGCAGGACCACCCGCAGCACGCCGTCGCCCGCCGTGCGGCGTCCGCGCTGTTCAAGGCCGCGAAGAAGCACCGCCGGCTCGAGCGGCGCCGCTCGATCGCCGAGGCCGACGCGGCCGTGGTCGCCGCGACCGCGACCGGCAGCCCGGGCCGCATCGACGACGAGACGCGCGGCATCGCGCTGACGTCGAACGCGACGGGCGCGACGGCGGGGACGCTGCTGCGCGCGCGCCCCTGCTACGTCTGCAAGCAGGACTACACGGTGGTCGACGCGTTCTACCACCAGCTCTGCCCCGCCTGCGCGGCGCTGCACCACGCCAAGCGCGACGCGCGCACCGACCTCACCGGTCGGCGGGCGCTGCTCACGGGTGGGCGCGCCAAGATCGGCATGTACATCGCGCTGCGGCTGCTGCGTGACGGCGCCGACCTCACCATCACGACCCGGTTCCCGCGCGACGCGGTGCGCCGGTTCGGCGCCATGGAGGACTCCGCGGACTGGATGGACCGGCTGCACGTCGTCGGGATCGACCTGCGCGACCCCGCGCAGGTGGTGCAGCTCGCCGACCACGTCGCCGCGCAGGGTCCGCTCGACGTGCTCATCAACAACGCCGCGCAGACGGTGCGCCGCTCGCCCGGCGCGTACTCGCGGCTCGTCGACGCCGAGCTGTCCCCGCTGCCGGACGACGGGGACCGCATGATCACCGCGTTCGGGCACACGAGCGACGCCCACCCGCGCGCGCTCGCCGGGTCGGTGAGCGACCTGACGAGCCCCGCGCTCGCGATCGAGCGCGCCGCGCGGGACGCGCAGGAGCTCGTCGAGCAGTCGCTCACGGCGCAGGCCGCGAGCCTCGAGCGACTCGTCGCGGGCACGTCGATCGACGCGGGCGGGCTCATCCCCGACGTGGCCGAGAGCAACTCGTGGGTCGCGACCGTCGAGCAGGTCGACCCGATGGAGCTGCTCGAGGTCCAGCTGTGCAACCAGACGGCGCCGTTCATCCTCATCAGCCGGTTGCGGCCCGCGCTCGCGGCGTCGCCCGCACGCCGCACCTACGTCGTCAACGTGTCCGCCATGGAGGGCGTGTTCTCGCGCGGGTACAAGGGTCCCGGCCACCCGCACACCAACATGAGCAAGGCCGCGCTCAACATGCTGACCCGCACGAGCGCCGCGCAGATGCTCGAGCAGGACGGCATCCTCATGACCGCCGTCGACACGGGCTGGATCACCGACGAGCGCCCGCACCACACCAAGGTGCGCCTCGCCGAAGAGGGGTTCCACGCCCCGCTCGACCTGGTGGACGGCGCCGCGCGCGTCTACGACCCGATCGTGCGGGGCGAGGCCGGCGAGGACCTGTACGGGTGCTTCCTCAAGGACTACGTGCGCGCCGCCTGGTGAGTCGCGGGGTGACCGGCGAGGCGGGTGGCAGGGTGGGTGGCACGGGCTGCGGCCGGCCACGGGCACGGCTCGGGGCGGGCGTCTAGCATCGCCGGGTGAGCTCCCCCGCGACCGACGACCCGGACCAGTTCCTGCGCGAGTTCCTCGCCGCGGCGACCCCGCAGCAGCGCCACACGTTCGTGCGGCGCGCGGACTACGACCGCGGCGAGCACCTGGTGCGCGCCGTGCTCGACGACCCGACGACGGACCGGGCGACCGCGCTGAGCGCGTACTGGATCCTCGGCGCGAGCTACTACGCGCGCTACGCCCGCGTCGAGGACGTGCCCGAGGACGAGCAGGGCACGTACGCGCTGCTGCGCACGATCGAGGACCGGTACGCCGCCGGGTTCTGGGCCGACCACGGCATCGCGTTCGACCCGACCGACGACGACGAGATCGACTGGACCGACGACTACGGCGCACCCGTGTCGCGGCCCGTGCCGGACGTCATGCGCCGCGCGGTGCCCGGCGAGCTCGTCGACGACGCGGGCACCGAGGACGGTCTGCCGCTCGACGTGCACCTGCGCTGGACGGCCCTGCGCGACGCCTGACCTCACCTCCCGCACCGCACCGTGAGGTGCCGCACCGCCGCACAGCCGGGGGGGCGGACCGACGCGTCGGCGGGCGGCGGACCGCCTCACCGACCGCGCGGCCGCCCGGGCGTCGTCGTCAACCGACCCAGGACCAGCGGACGCGGACCCGGCCGCCGCCGTTGAGCGCGCGCACGCGGCGCACGGCGTTCGGCAGCCAGCGGTAGCGCTCGCGCGGACCGCCGGTCGCGGGGTCGACGACCCACGGCAGCAGCCCGACGAACCGCGCGAGAAGCAGCAGGACCGCGAGCGCGAGCAGCACCCACAGCTCGAGCAGCACGAGCACGACCGACCCGACCACGACGACGGTGAACAGGATCCCCAGCACCGTGAACAGCGTCGCGACGACGGGTCCGAGGACGTCGTCGTCGACCGACGGGATGCCGCCGATGGGCCCGAAGTCGACCATCCGCGTGCGTCGCCTCCACGGCAGCACGTGGATCTCGAGGCACGCGGCGCCGGTGCGCTGCGGCGCGTCGGCCGGACGAGGCGCGTCGACGGTGCGGGTCGCGTCGGCGGTCGGCGGCGTGCCGTCGGCAGGCGCGTCCGTCGGTGTCGGCTCGGTCACGGGTCTCCTCCGGTTCGGCGCGCGCCGCCGTCGGTTCGGCGCGCGCCACGGTACCGCCCCCGGTCCGCACCCCGCCGCGCCCCGGAGGGCGCCGCCCCGCCACCACCTCGACGGACAGGCCCACGGCACGACGGACAGCCGCACGCTCGTGTCCGTCGTGCCGTACCGCTGTCCGTCGCGACGGGGGCGGGTCGTCGCGACGGGGGCGGGTCGGGCGAGGTGGGTCAGGCGGGCGGGACGCGGACCAGCGGACCCTCGTCGGGCGTCGGGTCCTCGAATCCGTCGAGGTAGACGGCGGCGCGGTCCGGCGGCACGACGACGTCGTCGGGGCCGGCGCCCGTGCGCGCCGCCAGGCGTCGCAGCACCTCGGCGCGGGGCGTGACGAGGTGGTGCGTGACGGGCACGACCCCGAGCGGCGCGAGCAGCGCGCGGTACGACGCGCGTGAGGCACGCGACCAGAACGACGTGTCGACGACGACGTCCACGCCGTCGCCCACGAGGCCCACGAGCCGGGCCCGCAGGTCCTCGTGGACGCATGCCGCGACGTCGGCCGGGAGCGGGTGCTCGCGGTGCCCGGCCGCCCACGCGGCGGCGTCGAACGCGAGGTGCGCCCAGCCCGCGCGCGCGAGCCGCGCCGCGTGGGTCGACTTGCCGGAGCCCGCGGGCCCGCACACCAGCACGACCCGCGCGGGCTCACGCAACGGCAGCGCGTGGTGCAGCAGCCCGTCGGGCCCGGGCTCGGGCGGCAGGCAGCCCGCGTCGCGCGCGACCCGCAGCGACGGGACGTTCGCGGCGTCGACGCGCAGCACGGCGCTCGTGGCGTCGGTGCGCTCGGCGAGCCAGCGGCGCAGCAGGCGCACGGCGCGCACCGCGTAGCCGCGCCCGCGCCACGCGGGCAGGACCGCGTAGGACACGTTCGCCGTGCCGTCCGGCAGGTCCGGCAGCGCGAGGTGGGCCTCGACCGTGCCCGCGAGCTCGCCCGTCGCGGCGTCGAGCACGCCGAGGTGCCGCCGCGGCCCGCCGTCGCGCCACTGCGCGCGGTTCTGCGCGACCCACGCGGTGGTGCGCGGGCGCTCGGAGCGGTGGCCCTCGTTCAGCCAGCGGACCTGGTCGTCGTCCTCGCCCGCGAGCAGCGCGTCGACGTCGTCGGCCGTGAGGCAGCGCAGCGTCACGACGCCGTCCGTCAGCACGGGCGGGTCCTCGATGACTGTCGAGCCGTCCACCGGCCCATCATGACGCGTGCCACACACCGCCCCGGCGCGGCCTCGGACGGCGCCGCGCCGGGGCGGGTGTAGGAAGGTGCGGCACCCCGTCGCGCACACCGGAACGAGCCGCCCCGCATGAGCACCACCGAGCGCACGCTCGTCCGCACCCTCGCACCCGCGACCGTCTTCCTCGTCGCGCTGTGCCTGCGCCCCGCGCTGACGGCCGTGGGTCCGCTGCTGCCGCAGCTCGGGCCCGACCTCGGGCTCGGCGAGGGCGCGCAGGGTCTGCTCGGCACGCTGCCGCTGCTGGCCTTCGCGGCCGCGTCGCCGCTCGTGCACCGGCTGTCGGAGCGCACGGGTCCCGAGCGCGCGATCCTCGCGGCGCTGCTCGCGCTGGGCGTCGCGACGCTCGCACGCCCCTTCACCGGCACCGCCGGTCTGTGGCTCGCGACCGCCGTGATCGGGGTGGCGATCGCGGTCGGCAACGTGCTCGTCCCCGCCCTGGTCAAGCGGGACTTCGCCCGGCGCGTCTCGCTCGCGACGGGCGTGTACACCGCGTGCATCGTGGGGGCCGCGGCGACCGCGTCGGCGCTCGCGGTGCCGCTCGCGGACGCCACGAGCTGGCGGGTCGCGCTCGCGTCGTCCGCGGGGCTCGTGGTGCTCGTGGCCGCCGTGTGGGCGCCGCGCGCGTGGCGGGCCCGGCCCTCCGCGCCGCACGTCGTCGACCCGCACGCGGCCCCGGTGACGAGCGTGTGGCGGCAGGCCACCGCGTGGTGGCTCACGGCGTTCATGGGCCTGCAGTCCACGGTGTTCTACGTGCTGGTCACGTGGCTGCCGACCGTGGAGGTCACGCAGGGCGTGACGGCGACGACCGCGGGCGTGCACCTGTTCGTCTACCAGGGCCTCGGGATCGTCGGGGGGCTCGTGGTCCCCGCGCTCCTGCACCGCGGCCCCGACGAGCGCCTCGGCGCGGTCGCCGCGAGCGCTCCCGCGCTCGTCGCGCTGCTGGGGCTGCTGCTCGCGCCCGACCTCGTGGTGCTGTGGGTCGTCGTCGCAGGGCTCGGGCAGGGGGCCGCGCTCGTGGTCGCGCTGTCGCTCGTCGCGCTGCGCGGGCGGGACCAGCGCGAGACGGCGCGGCTGTCGGGCATGGCGCAGTCGCTCGGGTACCTGCTCGCGGCGGCGGGGCCCGTCGCGGCGGGCGTGCTCACCGAGGCCACCGGGTCGTGGCGCCCCGCGCTGCTGGTGCTCACCGCGCTGGCGACCGTGCAGGTCGGCGTCGCGTGGCGGGTCGGGCGGGCCTGACGGCGCACGGCCGTCACACCGACGCCGTCGCCCCCGCCGGCTCGTCGCCAGCCGGCTCGTCGCCTGCTGGCTCGTCACCTGCTGCCTCGTCACCCGCCGGCTCGTCACCCGCGGCCCTGTCCCCCGTCCGGCTCGTCCGCCACGCCCCGCAACGGGTCGCGCAGCCGCAGGACGACGAGCGCGACGACGGCCCCCACCACCTCGCCCGCCGCGAGCGCGACCCACGTGCCCGTCGGCCCGGCCGCTCCGAGCCCGAGCACCAGCGGCACCTTCACCACCACGAGCGTGCCGAGCGTGAGCAGGTAGGCCGGACGCGGCCGGCCGAGAGCCTGGAAGTACGCCGCGACCAGCGGGGACACACCCGCCGCGGCGAACCCGACCGCGAGCACGCGCAGCGCGTCGACAGCCGTGGTCCGCGTCGGCCCCGCGTCGACGAACACCGCGACCACGGGCTCGGCGAGCGCGGCCGTCGCGGCACCCGCGAGCAGCCCGTACAGCAGGGTCGCGCGCAGCGTCAGCACACGGGCACGCCACGCGCGTGCCGTGAGGCCCGCGCCCGCGTTGTACCCGACGACGGGCTGCATGCCCTGGCTGATGCCGAGCTGCGGCATCTGCACGAACGTCTGCAGCCGCGCGCAGATCGCGTACGCCGCGAGCGCCGCCGCACCGGCCGTACGGGCCAGGCCCGTGTTGACCACGACGACGAGCAGCGTCGTGCCCGCGCCCGCGAGGAACGACGGCGACCCGATGCCCAGCAGCGTGCCGACCGTCGGCGCGTGCGGCCGCAGGTCGGCGGCGCGCACGCGGTACGGGCGGCCGCGCTGCAGGAAGAAGAACCACACGCTCATGGCCGCGGACACGGCCTGCCCGCCGACCGTGCCGAGCGCGGCGCCCCGCACGCCGAGCCCCGCGCCGTAGATCAGCAGCGGGTCGAGCACGATCTGCACGACGACCGGCACGACCCACAGCAGCACCGAGAACCGCAGCCGCCCCTCGGCGCGCACGACGGCCGAGAAGCCGGTCGACACGATCGCGCCGGCGAGCACCACGACCGCGTAGTCACGCGCGTACGGGAGCGTCGCGCCCCGCGCGCCGAGCGCGTGCAGCAGCGGGTCGAGGAACGTGAGCCCGACGCCGGTCGTGGCGAGCGCCGCGAGCCAGAACACCGTGAACGCGTTGCCGGTGGCGCGTGCCGCTCCGGCGGGGTCGCCCGCGCCGAGCCGCCGCGACACGACCGACGCGGCACCGACGCCCAGAGCGGTCGCGAGCGCCCCGAGCGCGAGCAGCAGCGGCGCGACGAGGTTGACGGCCGCGACCGCCGTCGGCCCGACGCCGCGTGCCACGAACCACGCGTTGGTGAGGGCGTAGACGCCGTACACGCCCACCGAGAGAGTGGTCTGCGTGCACGCGTGCCACAGCAGCCGCCCGACAGGTCGTGTGCCGAGCGCGGTCGTCGCGGCGACCCTCCCACCCGCGTCGGCGCCGGCGGTGCGGCCGGCCGTGGCGTCGTCCGCCGGGCCGGGTGTCGCGCCGGTGGTCGCGCCGGGCGCCGCGCCGCTGGTCACGGCGACGGTGCACCCGCGAGCACGCGGTCGACGGCGACCGCGACGTCGGACGGGTCGGGCGGCTCGGTGTCGAGCGCGCGGTGGATCGTCATGCCCTCGATGAGCGCGTCGAGCAGGCGTGCGGTCTGCGGGTCCACGTGCCGCTCGAGCGCGCGGCGGCTGCGTGACATCCAGTCGTGCGTGAGCCGCCGGAAGCCGGGGTCGCGTGCGGCGAGCGTGTAGAGCTCGTGGGTGAGCACGAGCTCGTGCGGGTCGGTGAGCACGTCGACGCTGATGAGCGCGATCACGGCGTCGCGGGCCGCGGCGCGGTCGGGCGCGGCGGCCATCGCGTGCTCGAACCGGTCGCTGACGCGCCGGGTGAAGCGCTCGAACGCCTCGCGCAGCAGCGCGTCGACGTCGTCGAAGTGGTAGGTGATCGACCCGAGGGGGACGTCGGCCGCGGCGGCGATGCGGCGCGTCGAGGCGCCGGCCACGCCGACCTCGCCGATCACCCGCAGGCACGCCTCGACGATGCGGTCGCGCCGCTGGGGGTCGTGCCGTCGGGCACGCCGCTCGGCCACGCGGGGCCTAGGCGATCTCGCGGACGACGCGCGCGGGGTTGCCCACGGCGACGACGTTCGCGGGCAGGTCGCGCACGACCACGGACCCGGCGCCGACGACCGTGTTGTCGCCGATGGTCACGCCCGGGCAGACGATGACTCCGCCGCCGAGCCACACGTTGTCGCCCAGCACGATGGGCAGCGCGGCCTCGAGCTTGTCGCGGCGGGGCTGCGGGTCGACGGGGTGCGTCGGCGTGAGCAGCTGGACGTTCGGGCCGATCTGGCAGTCCTCGCCGATCGTGATGCGCGCGACGTCGAGCGCCGTGAGGTTCGAGTTGACGAACGTGCGCGCGCCGACGTGGACGTTCTCACCGTAGTCCACGGCGAGCGGCGGCTTGACGTACGCGCCCTCGCCGAGCGACCCGAGCAGCTCGGTGAGCGCCTGCCGGGCGGCCTCGTCGTCGCCGGCGACGGTCGCGCGGTAGCAGGCGTCGGCGAGCGCGAACGCGCGGCGCGCGAGGCGCTCGTTCTCGGGGTCGTCGGCGATGTACAGGTCGCCCGCGAGCATGCGCTCGCGGTTCGTGCGCGGGTCGTCGGCGAAGTGGTCGCGCGTCGTCATGTGGACGATCGTACACATCGATGCGTACGCTCGACCGCATCGGCGTCGAGCACCGCGCGCCCGCCCCCCCGACCTCCCGTCGACGACCACCCGGAGCCCCATGCCCGCCCCCGTCACGCGCACCGCCCGCCGCGCGCGCGTCGCCGTCTCGGCCGTCTTCCTCGTCAACGCCGTGCTCTACGCCAACCTCGTGCCCCGCCTGCCCGAGGTCAAGGACGGCCTGGGGCTCAGCAACGCCGCGCTCGGCACCGCCATCGCCGCGATGCCGCTCGGCGCGCTGCTCGCCGGGCTGCTCGCACCGCTGCTCATCCGCCTGCTCGGGTCCGCCGCCGTCGCGTCGTTCGGGCTCGTCGCGCTCGCCGCCGCCGTCGCCGTCATCCCGCTGTCCGGCAGCTGGTTCGCGCTCGCCGGGCTGTTCCTGCTCGCCGGCGCGCTCGACGCGGTCGTCGACGTCGCGCAGAACGCCCACGGGTTCCGCGTCCAGCGCCTCTACGGGCGGTCCATCGTCAACGCGTTCCACGGCCTGTGGAGCGTCGGCGCCGTGCTCGGCGGCCTGCTCGGCTCCGTCGCCGCGGGCCTCGACGTCCCGCTGCCGCTGCACGTCGCCGTCACGTCCGTCGTCTTCAGCGTCGTCGCCGTCGTCGCCCACCGGTTCCTGCTCCGCGGCCCCGAGGACGCCGAGCGCGACGCCGCCCCCGCCGACGAGCACCCCGGCGCGCGCTCGCTACGGCACGTCGCCGGGCGCACCGTCGCGCTGCTCGCGGCGCTCGGCGTGCTCGCGGCCGCCGCCGCGTTCGTCGAGGACGCCGGCTCGTCGTGGGGCGCGCTGTACCTGCGCGGCGAGGTCGGCACCGGCGCCGCCGCCGCGGGCCTCGCGTTCGTCGCGCTGCAGGTCGCCATGACGGTCGGACGCCTCACGGGCGACCGCGTCGTCGACCGGTTCGGCCAGCGACGCGTCGCCCGGGTCGGCGGCGTGCTCATCGCCGGCGGCATGGGCCTGGCGCTCGCGGTGCCGTCGCTCACGACCACGCTCGTCGGGTTCGCGCTCGCCGGGCTCGGCGTCGCGACGCTCGTCCCGGCCGTCATGCACACCGCCGACGAGCTGCCCGGGCTGCCCGCGGGCGTCGGGCTCACCGTGGTCAGCTGGCTGCTGCGCGTCGGGTTCCTCGTGTCCCCGACCCTGATCGGCGTCGTCGCGGACGCCGCGAGCCTGCGCGTCGCGCTGCTCGCCGTCGTCGCGGCCGGCGTCGTCGTGGCGGGCGTCGGGCGCGTGCTCGTCGCGGGTGCGCCGCGGGACGACGACGCGACGCCCGTCGTCCCCGCCGGGCCGGCCGCCGCACCCTGAGCCCACGGCGGGCCGTGGGGCCGGTCGCACGGGAGTCGACGTGACGTCGCAGGCAGGATGACGTGATGGACCCCGCCCCCACGCTGCACGTCCGCGGCGCGCTGACCGACGCCGAGCTCGAGGCCCTGCACGCGACCGCGTTCGGGCACGACCCGGGCGCCACGCCCTGGGGTCGCCGCCTCGCGGACCACAGCCTCACGTGGGTCACCGCGCGGCACGACGGCCGGCTCGTCGGCTTCGTCAACGTCGTCGGCGACGGCGGCGTGCACGCGATCCTCCTCGACACGTGCGTCGCACCCGACGTGCGGGGGCGCGGGGTCGGCCGTGCGCTCGTCGCCGCCGCGGTCGAGCAGGCGCGCGCCGCCGGGTGCCGCTGGGTGCACGCCGACGACGAGCCGCACCTCGTGGCGTTCTACGAGGACGCGTGCGGGCTGCGACCGACCGCCGCCGGGCTGGTCCGGCTCGTCTGACGCGGACCGCCCGCGCCTCGGTGGCGCGCGGACCCCGTCACGCGGGGCGCCAGGTCTCCAGGACCTCGTGCAGGTCGAGCTCGTCGAACATCTCGACGGGCGCCACCACCCCGACCGCCACCTGCGAGCCGTCCGGCAGGTCGGCGTAGACCCACTCGGCGCGGTGCTCGACCGTGCGGCTGCCGACCAGCACGTCCTGCAGGTAGCTCAGGTGCTCGGCGTCCGCCACGCCCGGCCACGTCAGGGGCGTGCGCTCGCCGTCGTGCGCGCCGCGCTGCGACTCCTCCGAGCGCAGCGCGGCCTCCGCGCTCTGCGCCGGCGTGCGCGTCGGGTCGGTGTCCCGCGCGACGGAGATCGCGGCCCGCGCGCCGTCCTGGTCGCCGCGGCGCACGACCCACGACGCGGTCCGCGCGTCGTCGTCGCCCGGCTCCTGCACCATCTCGAACCCGCCCGGGACGTCGAGCACGACCGGGCCCAGCGGCAGGGTCCGCCACTCCTCGGGCGCCTGGGCCACGGGCGCGAGCGTCGGCTGGGCGGCCGGCGTCGTCACCGCGTCGGCCACGGGCGCAGCCGTGCCCGGCGACCCCGTGCCCGACGCCCCCGACGAGCACGCGGTCAGCCCCAGCGCACCGAGCAGGGCCAGCGCGACGCCGGTGCGGACGATCCTCATGGACGAGCTCCTCGGGGGACGGGCGGGACGCGCGGCGAGGGGGTGGGCGGGCGCGTCTGCGGACCGTGACGTTACCGGCAACCCGCCCACGCCCGCGCCCGCGGACCGCCCCGCGGGACCGCCACCGGCACCGGCGCCGGTGGCCCCGCCGTCCGTGCGGCGCGAGGATGGACGGCGACCACGCGGCACGCGCAGGAGGCACCATGGGCACGGTCACGATCGGCGTCACCGGGGCGACCGGGCAGGTCGGCGCGCGCGTCGCGCGGCTGCTCGACGAGGCGGGCGCGACGCAGCGGCTGCTGGTCCGCGACCCCACGAGCGCACGTCTCCCGCACCTGGCCCGGCCGGCGGAGGTGGCCCGTGTCGACTACGCCGACCGCGCGCTGTGCACCGACGCGCTGCACGGCGTGGACGCGCTGCTCATGGTCTCGGCGTCGGAGAGCGCGACGCGCGTCGCGGAGCACGTGGCC
The DNA here is from genome assembly GCF_004535805.1 of Cellulomonas sp. HD19AZ1. Classification (NCBI taxonomy): domain Bacteria; kingdom Bacillati; phylum Actinomycetota; class Actinomycetes; order Micrococcales; family Cellulomonadaceae; genus Cellulomonas; species Cellulomonas sp. HD19AZ1. Next base: position 5,611 of record NZ_SPHX01000006.1, on the reverse strand, counting down.
TTCGTCGACGCCGCCGCCGCGGCGGGCGTGCGGCACATCGTCTACACGTCGTTCGCGGCGGCCTCGCCGGACGCGACGTTCACGCTCGCGCGGGACCACTTCACGACCGAGCAGCACCTGCGCGCGTCGGGCGTCGCGTGGACGTTCCTGCGGGACACGTTCTACCTCGACGTGCTCGAGGACTTCGTCGGCGCCGACGGTGCGCTGCGCGGCCCGGCCGGTGACGGGCGCTGCGCGTTCGTCGCCCGCGCGGACGTCGCACGGGTCGCCGCGACCGTGCTGCGGGACCCGGCACCGCACGCGGGCCGCACGTACGACCTCACGGGCCCCGAGGCGCTCACGCTCACCGACGTCGCGCGCGTCATCTCCGACGTGCGCGGGCGCCCCGTGCGCTTCGTCGACGAGACGCTCGACGAGGCGTACGCGTCGCGCGCGTCCTACGGCGCCCCGGACTGGCAGGTCGACGCGTGGGTGTCGACGTACACGGCCATCGCGAGCGACGTCATGGCGCAGGTCACGCAGGACGTCGAGGACGTGACCGGAGCGCCGCCGATCACGTTCGCGGACGTGCTGCGCGAGGGCTGAGCGAGGTCCGAGCGGCCCGGCGTCGGCCTCCGCCGCCGACGCTCGACGTGGTGTGCGGCGACGCGGCCACCAGGCCGCCGCAACTCCCCGCACCGTGTCTCCGAGGTGCCGCGCGGTGGTCGTCCGGCGACCGGGAGCACGGGTCGCCGAAACCTCGTCTTCGCAGGTCAGGCACCCGGATTTTCCGAGATCAGCCTCACAGGCCCCGCACTTCCGCCCGGTCCCACGCCTCGCCTAGCGTGGCGGTCGCGAAGGGGAGTAGTCCGGTCGGCCGCGAGGCCGGCAGCGGTGGTCGACATGCTGGCGGTGACGCCCGGTCACCGCGCCACGACGGTGGACGAGACCTTCGACCAGTGGACACCGCTGGTCGAGGCCGTCGACCCCTGACCGTCGCACGGCCCGACCACGCCCGACGTGGAGGCAGCACCGTGCAGACACCCCTCGACAACGCCGCGCCGCCCGGCTCGCCCTCGCGCGTGGTGGACCGCGCCGCCGTACGCACGCTCGCCCGGTCCGCCACGATCGCGGTCGTCCTCGTACTGCCCGCGCTCGTGCTGCGCGCCTCGGGCGCGCACCTCGACCCGCTCGTGCAGCTCGCCGTGTTCGGCGTGGCGGTCGTCGCGGCATCGTTCGTGCTCGCGTGGGCGGCCGAGGCCGCGCAGGTCGACGTGTCCGGCGGGCTGGCGATCGCCGTGCTCGCGCTCATCGCGGTGCTCCCCGAGTACGCCGTCGACCTGTACTACGCCTACACCGCGGGCAGCGACCCCACGTACGTGCAGTACGCGGCGGCCAACATGACGGGCTCCAACCGCCTGCTGCTGGGCCTGGGCTGGCCGCTCGTCGTGCTCGTCGCGCTGTTCGTCGCCTCCCGCACCACCGGAGCGCCGGTGCGCGAGCTCGCGCTCGACCAGGGCAACCGCCTGGAGCTCGGCTTCCTGCTGGTCGCGGGGCTCGTCGCGTTCGTCATCCCCGCCACCGGGCACATCCACCTGGTGCTGGGCCTCGCGCTCATCGCGTGGTTCGCGTTCTACATGGTCCGCCTCACGCGCGGCGAGGCCGAGGAGCCCGACCTGATCGGCACCGCCGCCGCCGTCGGGGCGCTCCCCCGGCGGGCGCGCCGCATCACCGTCGTCGCGCTGTTCGTGCTCGCCGCCGGCGTGATCCTCGCGTCCGCGGAACCGTTCGCGGAGTCGCTGGTCGCGTCCGGCACACGCCTGGGCGTCGACGAGTTCCTGCTGGTGCAGTGGCTCGCGCCGCTCGCCTCGGAGGCTCCGGAGTTCATCGTCGCCGTGCTGTTCGCGTGGCGCGGCAAGGGCACCGCGGCGATCGCGACGCTCATCTCCTCGAAGATCAACCAGTGGACCCTGCTGGTCGGGTCGCTGCCGATCGCGTACCTCGCCGGCGGCGGCACCGCGAGCCTCGTGCTCGACGCCCGCCAGACCGAGGAGATGCTGCTGACCGCGGCGCAGACCCTCATGGGGATCGCCGTGCTGCTCGCGCTGCGGTTCCCGCGCTGGTCGGCGTGGGCGCTGCTCGCCCTGTTCGCGGTGCAGTTCCCGGTCACCGGCACGCACGGGCGGCTGGTCCTCGCGGGCGTCTACCTGGTGATCGCGGCGGCCGCGGCGACCTACCACCGCCGGCACCTGCTGCCGACCCTCACGGCACCGTTCCGCAGCGCGGTCGACGAGGCTCCCGCGCACGGGGACTGACGCCCGCCCGCCGCACGGTGCCGGCGGCTCCCGAGCGCGGAGACGTCCGGCACCACCGCCCGCACCGACGCCGCACGCCGGGACGGCGCGCCCGACGACGGACGACGGCGACCGGCTCAGGCACCGTCCCGCGGCGCCGGGGTCGTCGCGAGCCGCTCCTCGAGCCGAGTGAGCTGCGCGCGCAGCGCGACGACCTCGGCGAGCACCCGGGCGTCCGCGTCGGGGCCGGGCTCGCGCTCCTCGTCATGCCTGCGGTTCATGGCCTCGACCGTGACGGCGACGAACAGATTGAGCACGACGAACGTCGACACGACCGTGAACCCGATGAAGTACGCCCACGCCCACGCCTGCCGCTCGGCGATCGGCACCGCGATGTCGGCCCAGCCGTCGGCGACCATGATGCGGAACAGCGACGTCACCGACCGGGACAGGTCGCCGAACGCCTCCGGCGCCTCGGCCGCGAACAGCGTCGACGCGCTCACCGCGAACACGTAGACCACCATCACCAGCAGCCCGCCGATCGCGGCGATGCCGGGCACCGCTGTCGCGAGCGCCGAGATCACCATGCGCATCGAGCGGACGGTCGACAGCAGGCGCAGCACGCGCAGCAGCCGCAGCACGCGCAGCACCTCGGACCCCGCGCTCGCGGGGATCAGCGCGACCACGACCACGAACAGGTCGAACAGGCTCCACGGGTCACGGAAGAACGCCCGCCCGTCCGCGTAGATGCGCAGCACGACCTCGACGACGAACACGCCGACGACCACGTGGTTGACGGTCTCCAGCACGGGTCCTGCCGTGGCCATCACGCGCGGGAACGTCTCCAGGCCCAGCACGACCGCGTTGAGCACGATGAGGCCGATGATGGCGCGCTGGAACGGTCGGGCCTCGACGAGGCGGCGCACGCGGGCGCGCGGATCGGTCGGCATGGCCACCGAGGGTAACGACCGCGCGCGACGGCCACGCGCCCGCGACCCCGCCCGGACGCGGCACACTGGCCCGCGTGACTCAGACCGGGGCCCTGCACCACGTCGAGCTGTGGGTGGCCGACCTCGAGACGGCCACCACCTCGCTCGGGTGGCTGCTCGAGCGCCTGGGGTACGCGCGCGACGACGCGTGGCCGACGGGCGGCACGTGGCGCCGCGGCGGCACGTACGTCGTGCTGGAGGCGGGGCCCGACGTCGTCGCGGGCGCGCACGAGCGGCGCCGCCCCGGGCTCAACCACCTCGCGTTCCACGCGGGCACCCCCGCCGACGTGGACGCGCTGACCGCCGAGGCCCTCGCGCACGGCTGGTCCCTGATGTTCGCCGACCGGCACCCGTGGGCGGGCGGCCCGGACCACTACGCGGCCTACCTGGAGGACGCGCAGGGGTTCGAGGTCGAGCTCGTCGCGAGCACCCCCGCCACCGCCCACCCCGGGGAGACCCCGTGACCGTCGCGCTCTGGATCGTGAACGGCCTGCTCGCGCTCGCGTTCGCGGGCGCGGCGGTCATGAAGCTCGTGCGCCCGCGCGAGGCGCTGCGCACGTCGGGGCTCGCCTGGGTCGAGGACTTCTCGCCCGCCGCGGTCAAGCTCGTCGGCCTCGCGGAGCTGCTCGGGGCGCTCGGCCTCGTGCTGCCGCTCGCGACCGGGATCGCACCGGTGCTGGCCCCGGTCGCGGCGACGGCGCTCGCGGTCACGATGGTCGGGGCGGTCGTGGTGCACGTGCGGCGGCGCGAGCCGGTGGGCCCGGCGGTCGCGCTGCTGGCGGTCAGCGTCGTGAGCGCCGTGCTGGGGTTCGTCGTCGTCCTGGGCTGACGGGCGCGGGGCCGGCGGCGCGACGACGAACCGTCAGCCCTGGCCCAGCCGCCACGGGTGCCGCGCGTCGGTAGCCGCGGGACGCTCCGCGACCTCGACCGCGTAGGTCGGTCGGTCGTCGGGCCCGGCGACGACGCCGCGGTACACGTGCCCGGTCATGTGGCACCACACCGGCAGGTCGACGGGTGCCACGGGGTCGGTGGTGACGAGGTGCACGACCGTGCCGGGGGCGAGCGTCGTGACGCGGTCGCGCAGCAGCAGCAGGAGGCGCGCGCAGCCCAGGTCCCCGCCGTCGATCGTCACGACGCCTGCGTGCTCCGCCACGGGACGACGGTAGTCGTGTGCGGGCACTACCCCGCACGTGCCTCGCAACTTTCGAGCACGTCGGACGTCTCCGCGCTCCTCACCGGCGTGCGTCGGCGACGACGCCGCACGCTCCCGACTGAAACGCTTCATCGCCCGAACGGGGCGCGGCGGTCGCGCTCCCACGTTGCAGACTCGCTCGATAACGGTATCCACGCGGGTCGACGACGTCCCGCGTGGCACCGCCCGGGGCGGCCACCCGCACCTGCCGGACCGCAGCGCAGGCGCAGCCACCCTCCCCCGGCCCTCCGGATCGCACGCACAAAGGAGTCGCGAGATGTCCGATACTTTCGTCCCGGCTCGGCGCCGTCAGCGCCGGTCGTTCCGCTCCGCCGTGAGCGCCGTCGCCTCGGCGGCGCTGCTCGCCGGCACGGTCGCGCTCGCCACGCCGGCGGCCGCCGAGTACGTCAACAGCAACAAGACCGGCACGCAGGGCGGCTACTGGTACTCCTTCTGGACCGACTCGCCCGGCACGGTGTCCGCCAACCTGAACGACGGCGGCAACTACACGACGCAGTGGTCCAACACGGGCAACTTCGTCATCGGCAAGGGCTGGGAGAAGGGCACCGGCCGCGCCGTCTCCTACTCGGGCCAGTTCAACCCGTCCGGCAACGCGTACCTCACGCTGTACGGCTGGACCACCGGCCCGCTCGTCGAGTACTACATCGTCGACTCGTGGGGCACGTACCGCCCGACCGGCACGTTCAAGGGCACCGTCACGTCCGACGGCGGCACGTACGACATCTACGAGACGACGCGGTACAACGCGCCGTCGATCGAGGGCAACAGCTCGACGTTCAAGCAGTTCTGGTCGGTGCGGCAGTCCAAGCGCGTGGGCGGCACGATCACGGCCCAGAACCACTTCAACGCGTGGGCGTCGAAGGGCATGCAGCTCGGCACGCACAACTACCAGATCCTCGCGACCGAGGGGTACCAGTCGTCCGGCTCGTCGAACATCACGGTCGGCTCGACCACGGGCGGCGGCGACAACGGCGGCGGGAACAACGGCGGCGGCAACACCGGCGGCGGCGACTCGGGCAGCAACACCACCAACGGCTGCACCGTCAGCTGGACCCGCGGCGAGAGCTGGGGCGACCGCTTCAACGTCACCTACACCGTGACCGGCCGGTCCAACTGGTCGGTGACGGTGTACCCCA